>NZ_JBHUMD010000003.1:0-304751 GCF_042684765.1 Flavobacterium suzhouense
GATCCTGCTGGGCTGTAGCGTCTGCAAGGCCGCCAAGAGCTAATAATGCTGCCAGGTAAAGTTTCTTCATGTAATGTGTGTTGGTTAATTCAAAAAAATAATAGGGCAGATCTAAGTCAATCCCTGAAAAAATCGATTACTCAAGTTTATTAGACTTATCAAATTGTAAAAGGTTTAATCAGTATTGAAAAAAATCTGCCCTTTTTTATAAAAATTTTTATTCTTGTCTGTTAATATATACCCATCCGGTTTTTGACTCACCGTTTGAGCGCTTAATCATATAGAAATAGGTACCCGTTGGCAACTCATCGCCTTTGCTGGTTTGACCCATCCATTCGTTAGTGTAATTACGCTTGCTGTACACTTCCTGACCGTAACGGTTAAAGATTTTCAGTTCTTCAACATCCAGAGTTGAAAGATCGAATGAATCGTTGTAACCATCACCATTAGGAGAAACACCTCGCGGAATATCACACGTAGTACTATCAACCTGTACTTCTACCGTTTTAGGACAAGCTATTTCCTGTCCGGCCGGAGTTGCAGTAAGGAAGTATTTACCTTGTTCAACGATAGTGAGCGTAGCACCGTTTCCAAGAGAAGCACCACTTTCGTTTGTCCACTCAAAGGTTACATTGTCGGCGTTATAAATACTATCATCATCAAACATAGCCTCAAGTATATAATTGTTACCCTCACATTTTTCAGCAATGTTAACAAATACCTCAGGAACTACATTTACAACAAACGAGTTTTCTGATGTACAAGATGGAGTAAGTTCACTGTATGCAAACACATATATTGTCTGAGTAGATGTAATTTCATCATTAGCACTTAACATAGTACCTGTTCCACCAGGACCAGTATAGTAATTATTGTTAGCGCTAAGTTCAGGAAGAACATATTTTCCACAAACATCAACATCGGCAGGATCATCAGCCACAGGACTTGGCGTTACAGAAACAATAACGCTATCAACTCCAGGACATCCCTGATTATCAATAGTCACCTCATACAAACCTGCTTCAGTAACAACAATAGAGGCTGTTGTACCCGGATAAGCAAATCCATCTTTAGTCCATACATAAGTAACAGTTGCCGGATCATAATTAGCAGGCTCGGCAGGTGTTACAGTAATTGTTCCTGCAGTACCTGCGCAAATTGTAAAATCATTATTCACAGTAAAGTTAGGAGTACGATCTTCTACAATCAGGCTGAATGATTTGATACCAACACAACCGTCTTTAGTTACGATTCTCACATAAATCTCCTGCAAGCCCTGAACTTCATTTTCATAATCCGTAAGCGGAAGTGGATTCAGGTCTCCCTCAGCATCTTCAGCCGTAAGGTGATACGAAATTGTATAATCATCAGGGTTAAGCGGACCATTTGGACCAGCAAGTATGTTTGCTGTGTTATCAGAAAGATTAAATGTCGCAAATCCATCTGCATCACAAACCACTAACTGAGTAGGATTACCTGTACCCTCTTCAACATCAGGATAGAACTCGATAACTACAGTATCATTAGCTTCACACAGACCGCCAAAAGACGCAACAAGTTTGTATTCTCCGTTAGCGGTAACAGTAAGCTCATTCGAAGTCTCTCCTTCTATAACTGTATAATTTGTATCAGGAGCACCAATTGGTTTCTCATACCATGTAAAGGTATAATCCGTAGCATCAAGATCACTTACTATAGTGTAAGAATCTCCGTTACACACCCCATTACCATTTTCGATAGTAAGGTCAACACCAAGATCCGGCTTACCAATATCGAATGCACCAATGAATACTGCAGAATCCATACCTGAGTCACCCCTGTCAGCAATAACCAATTTGATATGGTATTTCTGTCCGGCAACAACATCAGATTCAGCATTCATTCTTACGGTCATCCCCTGGAAGTTAATAGGTGCAAACATAGGATCGATAGCCTGTGAAAGGTCTGCCCCAAAATCAGTACCATAATAATTATCAAAATAATTAGGATTTACCGAATCACATCCATCATTAAATGCACCATCTCTAATTGTTACTACCGACACCGGTGCATTTGTTCCGGGAACAACTGCAAGGTTAGTAGTAGGTCCTGCAGGATCACCATTTTCATCCAGAGGAGTTAAGAAGAACGCAAATGCATCAGAGAAAGAACATTGATACTGCCCATATTCTTCTGAAGCAAAAATGAACGGGAATCTTAATTTATTCGCTAATGGTGTAAAGTCAAACTCTAACAAAGTAGCATCGTTGTAAGTACCTACATCAATACCAAGATCTGTCATATAGTCAAACAACTGCGTATCCCCAGGCCATTGATCATCAGGATAACCTCCTAATTTATCACCCACATTAGGTCCAGGCGCCTGCGAAGCACGTCCTGTCATTAAAACAACACCTTCTTCAATACCAAAAGTAGAAAGCCCCTTTTCAAAACGACCAATACCATTAGCCGATCCAAAATCAGAACCAGTACTCCACGTAATATTTTCAAAAGTAGCACAACTCTCAACAACAAGCGAAGTCATCACAACATCTTCAACAGCCATTGTAGTATCTACAACAATACTTGCCGGTGAAGTAACACATATATCAAAACTAGTCGGTTCAGTCGGCTCAGGGAAGTAAGATGCATACACCTGAACATAGTATGTTTCACCAGCAGTCAAACCACTAAGAACACCTATCGCAGCTCCATCCTGATATGAATATTCAGTACAAGACACTTCAGCAAGACCTTCACATCCACCTTCATAAAGCGCATAACCAACCTCTACTCCTACTAAATTTTGAACGGTAACAACATGGTTAGGACCTGTCGCAGTAAAACTGTACCATACGTCATTTTCCGGCTCCTGCCAGTAACAGCTAGGAGTAAGACCCGACGAAGTAGATCCGCTCATAGTCCCTGCCACAACAGTTGAACATACAGCTCCTGTATTCACAGGTACATTTATAGCTCCTGCACATTCGTCATTCACAATTGCAGTAACAAATGCAAATGGACCTGTCCATGTACTGTAACCATCTCCTTCACAATTTGCTCTTACATAGAACTGATATGGAGTACCCGGTGTAAGGTTAGGCCAAGATACCGGATTTTCTGTAACAACAGTACCCGGCTCTGTTGGCGCAGGAGAGCCATAAGGCAATACCCAAACCTCCCAGCTTGTGGCACTTCCCATTTCATCCCACTCAAGCGTTACAGAGTTAAGAGCAACATCAGAGACACTAAGATTAAGTGGTTTTAAACATGCAGGAGGATCACAAGATATCATTCCTGTATACAAAGTATCTCCCTGAGCACCCTCTCCAAAAGGCTTGATATATATATCTTCCATATATGGAGAATAAACATGTAAACCTTTATCATAATCGTCCCATGAACCTGTATTATCCCATACAATTTGAATTTCTTCGTTAGGACAAAGAGGCACATCAACCATCATCGAATCCTGACTCGGCGCATTCCAGTCAAATCCAGGACCAAGAACAGCAACAGGAACTCCTGCCTGATAAACAGTCATTGTCTGACTTCCAAAACCATATCCACCATCACTTAACAGTTCAAAATGGAACACACACTTATCAGCAGGATCACACACCTCTGAGTGTATTGCTAACGGACCAGCCCATATACTTGCAGGGTCAGTAGCATCTGTACAAACCAGTCTCACATAGAAGTCATAATTAGTAGCAGGCGCATCAAGCGGAACAGCCACTGTTGGATTTGCAGTAGTAGGTGTTCCCGGAGTTGCTGCTGTAGGAGCAGGAGAACCTGCAGGAAGCACTACATACTCCCAACTACCTATAGCAGGACCATCCCAGCTAAGATCGATACTTGTCATAGTTCCATTAGCCGATGCAAGACCGGTTGGAGGAAGACATTTTGGATGCAAACAATCTACCGCATCGGTAAATAAGACCATTCCCGAAGAACCATCCTCATATAAATCCCTAAAGAATATACTTTGATCGAAATTATTAACGATTTCAAGACCTACCTGTCCGGCCCAGTTACCATCATTTGTCATTATCACCTCAAAAGGCACTCCGTTACAAAGTGCAACCGGAACCGTCATTGTATTTCCGTCTCCTGATGTAAAATCAGAACCTAAAACAGCAACGTTTGTACCATTTTGTCTTACAGTTAACACAACATCATCCCATCCGTCCCAAGGAGCGTTAAGAATAAAATTGTATGAACATTTTTCTACCGGATCACATACCGAAGAACTGAAAGCATAAGGACCCGCCCAACCACTAACAGGAGTTGAAGAATTAGTACAATGCATTCTTACATAGTATTCGTAATCGGTAGAAGCTACTAACGGACCTGCTCCAATAGTAGGATTGGTAGTTGTAGGTGTACCCGGTGTAGCATCTGTTGGCGCCGGAGAACCTGCAGGAACTATATAATAATCCCAGTTACCCGTTGCATCTCCTGCCCAACCTAAGTCAACCGTTGTTAATGTAGCATTTGTAGCCGTAAGATCTTCCGGAGGAAGACAGTATGGCTGATCACAATCTACCACAACCTCATATAGCTGAGGATTATTTATTGCAGTATCTGGGTTTTTAGTGAAAATTGTCTGATTAAATGAGTTCTTAACACTCAAACCTATCTCTGAAGCCGCCCAGCTACTACCGCCGCCCTGCCAAACTAGCTGAACCGGCAAATTATTACAAACCGGAACAGTAACTACAGAATTATTTCCATCTCCCGCAGGACCTGTAAGAGTAGCTATAGTAAGACCATTTTGCTTAACCAGAATCTTATCTCCATTCCAGGTATCCCAGCTAAACAAATCCCACATTGTGAAAGTAAACTCACATTGGAAGATTGCATCACAAACCTGAGTATGGAACTGATAAGGTCCTGCCCATGCACTGAAACTACCATTACCACAATCTGCCCTTACCCAATATTGGTAAGCTGTAGATGCAGTTAAATTTGGCCAAAGATAATCACTATTATCTGTTACAGTTGTACCCGAGCCTGAAGGTATGCTTGAGCCTGAAGGCTGCACAACAACTTCCCATGAAGTAGCCCCTGATGGGTTATCCCAAGAAAGCAAAGCTGTCGTAAGACCTGTTGTACCAACTGATAAATTAGTAGGCTCATCACAAGCTACCGCCTGAATTATTAATTGATACGGAGTTGTTGGCTGACTTGATGTCGATATTACAAAGTAATAATCTTCACCTGCTACAACCGGAAAATCATCGAGCGAAACAGGATTACCTTCATACCCTCCTGTTCCACCATCAAGACAGGAAACACCGATACTAGCGCAATTATTATAAACAAATATCCCTGAATACTGTCCGTTTTCAGAAAGATCTATATTAATAGCTCCTGTAAAAGTTGCCGTATACTGGTATACAACATCATTTCCACTTAGATAATCCTCCCAGTTGCTTGTACCACAACCAGTACCTGCATTCCCATTATAATCATCTCCAAATGATGCTGTATCATCAAGATCAGAAAAAGGAAGTGAATTGATTACGATTGGGAAACTACAGTTAGAACCTGTAACTTTTGTACAGAAATAAAATGCTCCTGCCCATCCGCTTACTCCACCACCGTCACAAACCGAGCGAACATAGAATTTGTAACAGCCTCCCTCAACTAATGGCTCACCAAGAGCCGTTGTGGTTGCATGATAAGGAAGCGTGCCTGAGTAGGCAACACCCGTACCTGTAGGTATCCCTGCATCAGTAACAACTTCAATTTCCCATTGAGTAGAACCCGAAGGATTTGCCCATGTAAGCTCAGCTGAAGTTAAAGTAGTAGACAAAACATCAAGCGTTTCTGGCGCTAAACACTTTTTCACAACCTTAACATTGTCAACCAACCATCGGTCAAAATTGTCCCCTGTCATCATAAATGCAATCCTTACGTTCTTGCCAATATACTCAGCAGGCAAAGGCACAACGATTTCAGCGTATTCAGTCTGAACCGGATTGATTTCGAGCTCTGTCCATGACTCAAGCTCCGTGTAAGACGACGCAACATTTAAGTTAGCAGTCGGGTTTGTAGTAAGGTCTACAATAAAAACCTTATAAATACTTCCCTGATCACCAGCTATTGTTAAACGCGAATAGAAGCGCAATTCAGGCTCCAAAGGCACGTTAAACTGTGGTGTTACAAGGTAATCCTCGGGTAATATACCCGGTGCGACATTCTCCCTTTGAAGGTAAGCTGCTCTTAAACCATCATAAGGCGGCAATAAGGAATTGCCTGCAGGGCCCTGAGCCCATTTCTCGATTAATCCGACACTGTTTTGAAACTGGAACCAACCAGTAGTAGCAGTACCTCCGTCAGCTGGTGACCAGGTATCCTCAAAACCTTCTAATGCAAGCTGTCCATAGCTGCAAAAAGAAATGAGTGTCAGGAAAAAAATTAAGGTAATTTTTTTCATAGACAAAATAAATTAATTAGTAGTTTATGCTTAATGCCCCGAAAAGTAAAAAAAATATTGCAAAGACTTAAATCTTTTATTAAAGATTATTTGACTTTTTCTTAAAATAAACAAAAAACAGCCGTTTTGTTACGAATTTAAAATTATTTCAGTTTTTTTTCTGTTACTATTATGAAACTAATTCATTCTCAAAATAATATTATCTTTGCAGGACTTTTTTTAGCATGGAAAACACACTACGCATATACTTTGCTTCAGATCAACATTTTGGAGCTCCTACCCCGGAACAGAGTTTCCCCAGAGAACAAAAATTTGTAGCCTGGCTTGATGAAATCAAAAAAGATGCAAATGTGTTATTTCTTCTGGGTGACCTTTTTGATTTTTGGTTTGAATATAAAACCGTAGTGCCACGTGGCTTTATCAGAGTTCTTGGCAAACTCGCCGAACTACGCGACAGTGGTATAACCATTTACTTTTTTACCGGAAACCACGACTTGTGGATGAGCGACTATTTCGAAAAAGAATTAAGCATACCCGTATTACATCGCCCTCAGGAGTTTGTTTTTAACGATAAAAAATTCCTGATAGGACATGGCGACGGATTAGGCCCAGGAGACAAAGGCTATAAACGCATGAAGAAAGTGTTTACCAACCCTTTCTCTAAATGGCTGTTTAGATGGTTGCACCCGGACTTAGGTGTAAAGCTGGCGCAATACCTTTCTGTAAAGAACAAACTGATATCAGGCGATGCTGATGTAAAGTTCTTAGGAGAAGAAAACGAATGGCTGGTATTGTACTCCAAACGAAAACTGGAAACCAAACATTATGACTATTTTATTTTTGGCCACCGCCATTTGCCAATGACAATTAAAGTAGGCGAAAACTCAGAATATATTAATTTAGGTGACTGGATAGGCTATTTTACCTATGCCGTTTTTGACGGGGAAAAAGTAGAACTTAAAGAATACAAATAAAATATGCAGGCGTTAGTTCCTGCATATTGTATTTAGGTAATCGTATAAATCCATATTGAAAAGGGTTCCTTCAACAAGGTCTTTTATCTGGAAAAGTTCGCTTTTAGATACTGCAAGATCAACCTGCTTTAAAGGCGTCTTCAATAAAAATTTATGACATCCCCCACGATGAGAGCAGGCATCACAACCTACTTCTTCACAGGTATTTTCTATCAATTCTGCAAAAGCCTTTATCTCTTCATACGAGAGATAAAAACCCGTTTCTTTAAACACTATCTGAACTTTCTCTTTTAAAACGGTATTGTTCTTTTTCCAATGGAAGGCAACACCAAATTCATTAAAATATATTTGTTCTACTTCTTTCATAACCCGATTGATTTCAAACAAAAATAAAGATTATTTAAAACCGTTCTAAATAAATTAAAAGAATTTTAGAAAGTTTTTTCAACAATTTACTTTGTCCATTGCGAGGAAGAATGACGAAGCAATCTGAATTTAGATTGCCGCCCTTCTCCGCCGCGGCGGATACGTTCGCAATGACCGTAAAGACTTATTTACAGCGAATATCCCTTAACCTCAACTGTATGCTAACTTCCCCATTCCATTCATTCTCATCAATAGAATAAGCGGCATCAAAAGGCTGTCCTTTACAGGCAACATCCATTTTTTTAGCAAGTCCGAAGCCGATAGCAGCATAGCCACCTTCTTCCCCCTGCCTTACAAACAATCGCAAATGTGTTTCATCTGCCCCTATCGCTTTACCATATCCGGTATCCTTTACATTACGCGTCATAAACACGGGTGACATATTACCGGGACCAAAAGGCTCAAACTGTTTTAACAGCCTATTGAATTTAGGCGTAATATCGGCAAAATCTATTTCAGCATCAATAGTAACTTCAGGAATAAGCAGATCCGGATGGATGGTTTGCTGCACTACCTCTTCAAACTTCTGCCTGAATAAAGGATATTGTTCTTCTTTCAACGTCAGTCCTGCCGCATACATATGCCCCCCGAACTGCTCGATATGCTCCGCACAGGCTTCGAGTGCATTGTACACATCAAAATCCTTAACCGATCGTGCCGAAGCCGCAAGTTTGTCGCCGCTTTTGGTAAAAACCAGTGTTGGCCTGTAATACGTTTCTATAAGACGGGACGCCACAATACCAATTACCCCTTTGTGCCAATCTTCCTGATAGACAACGGTAGTAAATTTATCATGGTCGTTATTTGTATCGATCTGACGAAGTGCTTCGGCAGTAATTTGTTTATCCAGATCTTTACGGTCAGCATTCAGCCCTTCGATCTGCGAAGCAAATTCCTCTGCCTGTTCAAGGCTGAATTCCGTAAGCAGTTCCACCGCATGGTTACCATGTTTAATACGCCCGGCAGCGTTAATGCGCGGTGCGATAATAAACACCACATCGCTTATGGTAAGCGTTTTCTTTTTTACATTCTGAATAAGTGCCTTGATACCGGGTCTTGGAAACGTATTGATAACATCAAGACCAAACTTTGCCAGCACCCTGTTTTCTCCGGTTATGGGAACAATATCCGCAGCGATTGCGGTAGCCACAAGATCAAGGTAAGGAACCAAATTTTGAATCGTTAATCCTCTCCTACCTGATAATGCCTGAATCAGTTTAAATCCTACACCGCACCCGCAAAGCTCATCATACGGATACTCACAATCTTCACGCTTAGGGTCGAGCACCGCAACAGCATCCGGCAATTCATCGCCGGGACGGTGGTGGTCGCAAATGATAAAATCAATACCTTTTTCATTAGCATAAGCCACCTTATCAATGGATTTGATACCGCAGTCGAGTGCAATGATAAGGGTGAATCCATTATCATCGGCAAAATCAATACCTGCAAACGATACTCCGTAACCTTCATTATAACGATCAGGAATATAGGTCGCCACATTAGGATAATACGAACGCAGGTACGACGACATCAGCGAAACTGCTGTTGTACCATCCACATCATAATCACCAAAAACCAGTATGTTTTCCCCTGCTTCAATCGCCTGCTCAATACGCGCTACAGCCTTATCCATATCCTTCATCAGGAAAGGATCATGCAGATCGGAAAGCATGGGACGGAAAAACGTTTTAGCTTCCTCATAGGTTTCAATACCACGCTGCACCAGTAGTCCTGCCGTAACAGCATCTATACTGAGCACCTCAGCAAGGTGTTTAACTTTATGGGAATCGGGTTTTGGTCTTAGGTTCCAGCGCATTAATAATTATCGATTAGCTTCGGAGAAGCGGTATATTTATAATAATTAGTTTAATCCTTAAGCTCCGGAGGAGCGTCATATTATATGTCGCTCCTCCGGAGCTTAATATTACAGCAGGACAATTTACTATAAATATATTGCCCCGCTGGGGCTTAACCCCATACTAGCTGTTATAAATTTTAAGGCTATAATACCGTAGCAGGTTCATTTAAAATTTCTTTATCATCTTTATAAATCGTCAGATATGCAGGAGCACTATCATCCTCACTTATAAGTACAATACCACATTCATAAATATATTTACCGTTCTTAAATGTGTAATGATGGTTTCCTCCACTACCTTCCGACACATATTCACCATTTTGTATTATAATATCCGGCTTATCGATCATTGGGGCAGTTATTTTCCATGACGCATAACGGTATTTACCATTAGACATCTCGTCAATCCTGATCTTGTATTTTTTGGTTAGCAGAATGCATATGGGGTTACTGAATTTGTTTAACCGATGAATGTAAGTTTGCTTTTTCAAACTCAATCAGTTCGGCTTTCTTGTTAACTTCAGCATCTGACTGATAATTTACCGCAATCAGCGTACCGTCATAATCAATCCAAACGCTACCATTACCAAGCATAATCCCTCTCCAGCCTACAGCAGACCAATCTTTTGAAGGATTTGAATTCACAATCATAGCAATTAGTTTGCAGTCAAATATTTCATCAAATCTTCTTAGAAATTTTTCTCTGTCTTTAACCTCTGGGATTGGATACTCTCTCTTTAAAGGATATGAAACCAACAATGCAATTTCTTCTCTATCATTATTTTTAAAATAATTTATAAAGTCAGTAATTACTTTTTTATGTTCTGCGGTAAGGCTATCTTGAGCAGTAGCATAATAAGCACTGAGCAATAGGATTAAGGCAATTAATATCTTTTTCATATTAACTACCTCTCACTATCACTATACTTCTTCTTCGCTTTAGGCTCCGGCACAAATCCTCCCACTATCACCACGATCTCGCCTTTAGGCTCTTTTTTTTCAAAATGCGCATGGACTTCTTTTGCAGTACCGCGTACCGTTTCCTCATGCAGTTTTGATAATTCACGCGAAACAGATACAGGGCGGCTTTCGCCAAAGTACTGGATGAATTCAGCAAGTGTTTTTACCAATTTGTGTGGTGATACGTAAAATATCATGGTACGGGTTTCTTCAGCGAGTGCTAAGAAACGGGTTTGTCTCCCTTTTTTGTCGGGCAGGAAACCTTCAAAAACAAATTTATCGTTGGGCAGTCCGCTGTTTACCAGTGCCGGCACAAAAGCGGTAGCCCCAGGAAGACACTCCACAGGTATATTATTCTCTACACAGGCACGGGTCAGCAAAAATCCGGGGTCGGAAATAGCAGGCGTTCCCGCATCAGATATCAGGGCAATTACCTCACCCCCCTGAATACGCTGAATGATGCCCTCCACAGTTTTATGCTCATTATGCATATGGTGGCTGTGCATGTGCGTACCAATATCAAAATGCTTGAGCAGCTTGGCACTGGTACGGGTATCCTCGGCAAGAATCAGGTCGGCTTCTTTTAGTACTTTAATAGCACGAAAGGTCATATCCTCCAGATTGCCTATAGGCGTGGGAACAATATATAATTTAGACATTTATGCGAATTTTTTCTCAACAATGGCCATAAAGCGCTCTTCATACTCTTCTTTCCCTTCCCAGTTATTGTAGTCAGGTTTTACAAGATTATCAATAAAGTCTTTGGCCTCATCATAATTGTTGATGGTATTTAACTGCGACAGCACACGGTTAAGGTCGTCGGCACTACCGCTAAACAGGTTCTTCTCAAAAGCGATGCGATCGTTAAGCCCCAAAGAGATCATTTTGCCTAAAGCATCATTAAGCGATTTTGGCCTTTCAAAATCAGAACGTGTTGCTATGTTACCACGAACGGTGCTTTCGGCTTTGAGTTCAGCGTTTTGGGTTTTGGGTTCTTCAGCAACAGGTTCAGCTTTTGGCTCTTCTTTTACCGATTCCTCAACTTTTACTTCTTCACTTTTGCCTTCTGCTTCTTTCACTTCTTCCTTTTTAGGCTCTTCCGATTTTGTAGGCTCCCAATCACGCCAGTCCCTGTATTCAGGTTCTTTAGTTTCTTCTTTTACAGGCTCTTCAACTTTCTCCTCTTCACTTTTGCCTTCTACCTTTTTAGCTGAAGTATCTTCTTTCTTTACAAACTCCGGCTCAACATAGTCTTTATAATCTTCAAAAGTAATTTCCTTTTGTTTTGCAGGTTCTTCCTCTTCAAAAGCCAGTTTAAAACTAAGCCCTGAATCCTCTATTTTGGTATCGGCATCCGGTGCTATGGTTTCAACCTCTGCATCCGCTGCTTTTTCTTCCTCTTCAGGAGTACTGTCTTCTTCTTTTTCAAAAACAGAAACTACAGCTTCCTCCCTTTCTTCAAGCACCTCTGCCGGCGTTTCCAGTTCAGGAATAGCAACAGGCTCTTCAGCCTTAGTTTCTTCAGCAACAGATTCTTCAACTTTTATCTCTTCTTTTTTGCCTTCTGCCTCTTTTTCCACCTCTTTAGGCTTAGGCTCTTCAGTCTTTGGTTCTTCTTTTACCTCAGCTTCTGCTACTTTAGCTTTTTCTTCTTTAGCCTTGGCTTCTGCAGCTTCTACTTCATTGGCATGCACCTTCGGCTCTTCTTCAAGTCCGTAAATTTCTTCAAGCGCTTCTTCTGCCGATGCATGTCCGATAGTAGGTTTTACATCGCTAAAATTATCTTCCACAAAACGCAGTACGGAGATTTTTTCATACAGCTTCAGCGTCTCCTGCTGCAGTTGGTCAAGCTCTGCCCTGTTCTTCAGTTTAAGTATCCTGTGAGCAATGCTGATCAGTTCGGCTTCTAATTTTTTCTTCATAACTTTTAGAATTATAGGAAGTGGCGCAATAGTTTTTTAATAAATTTGTTTTATACAAAGTAAAACAAAACATTTAAGTTTTACACCCTGAAAATTACAAAATGTTTCTTGAAAATACAGTAAATCATAAAGAACAATTCGGTTGGATAGAAGTCATCTGCGGGTCGATGTTTTCGGGTAAGACCGAGGAACTGATACGCAGGCTAAAACGTGCGCAGTTCGCTAAACAAAAGGTAGAAATCTTTAAACCGGCCATAGAAACCCGCTATCACGATGAGATGGTGGTATCGCATGATGCCAACGAAATCCGGTCTACACCCGTAACCTCATCGGCCATGCTTAAATTATTGGCGCAGGGCTGCGAAGTGGTAGGTATTGACGAAGCCCAGTTCTTTGATGATGAGATTGTAACAGTCTGCAACGAGCTTGCCAACAGCGGCATCCGCGTTATTGTTGCCGGACTTGATATGGACTTTAAAGGAAATCCTTTCGGACCCATGCCCGCTCTTATGGCAACTGCCGAATATGTAACCAAAGTTCACGCAGTATGCACCCGCACCGGAAACCTGGCACATTACAGCTTCCGTAAGGCAAACAACGACAATCTTGTACTACTTGGTGAAACCGAAGAATATGAACCCCTAAGCAGGGCTGCCTATTATGAGGCGATGAAGGAAGCCGCAAAACCAAAATTTCACGACAATGAAAGGTCTGCTTCTAAAGACGATTTAAAATAATATACCTTGAGCATAAAAATTCAGGATATCATCCCTGCACTGCATTCCGAATTTAACGGGATTGAGCAAAACATGGAAATCGATAATGTTTCCATAGACAGCCGTTCGTTGCAAAACAACAGCGGAACACTTTTTTTTGCCCTTGGCGGACAAAATCGCGATGGTCACCAGTACATCAGCGAACTGATAAAAAAAGGCGTTATCAATTTTGTGGTAACGCATATACCCGAAGGAACAGAAGGCAAAGCCAACTTTTTTATTGTTGACAACACGCTGAAAGCGCTTCAGGATTTTGCTATTTACTACAGGCAGTTGTTTCATTTTCCTGTTATTGCAATTACAGGAAGCAGTGGAAAAACCATCGTAAAAGAATGGCTTAACTACCTGTTGAGTCCTGATTATAATATCATCCGTAGCCCCAAGAGTTATAACTCTCAGGTAGGAGTACCACTATCAGTTATCGGCATCAACCAAAAACATAACCTTGGTATTTTTGAAGCCGGAATTTCCCTTGCGGGAGAGATGGAGAAACTGGAACCCATCATCCGTCCGGAGATTGGGGTACTAACAAACATTGGCACTGCCCATGATGAAGGTTTTGCCAGTCGCGAAGAAAAAATAAAGGAAAAATTAAAGCTATTTGGTAATGTAAAGATTCTCATCTGCCAAAAAAATGAGGATGTACTAAAAACATTAGATTCAAACATAAAAACCTTTACCTGGGATTTTGCCGAAGGCGCCGATGTAACTATTGTCAGCAGCCAAAGCTTTGACAAAACAATACTTACCGTAGCGCAAGGCATCAATAGTTTTGACGTTGAAATTCCGTTTACCGATGCGCCATCCGTAGAGAACGCTATCAACAGTATGATGGTGTTATTGCATCTTGGTTACAGCCATGACGTAATAAGGGAGCGCCTTGCGGGATTATACCCTGTTGAGCTTCGCCTGCAGGTAAAGAATGGTATTAACGGCTGTACTATTATTGACGATAGTTTCAGTTCCGACTACCAGTCGCTTAAAATTGCGCTCGACTTTTTAGAACAACATAAAACGCATACGAAAAAAACAATAATCCTTTCGGATGTTTTCCAGAGCGGATTCGAAACCGAAGAGCTTTATGCAAAGGTTGCCCAACTGCTTTCGGGACATAACATCAGTCAGGTAATAGGTATAGGCGAAACCATTAGCCGCGAGTTGGCCGATTTCCCTAACTTTTTTCCATACAATACCACTCAGGAATTCCTTGCGCATTATAAAGCTAATACATTCGAGAACGAAACCGTGTTAATAAAAGGTGCGCGTAGCTTCCGTTTTGATGAGATTGTAGTCTTCCTTGAAGAGAAAACCCACGAAACTGTACTGGAAATTAACCTCAACGCCATTGTTCACAACCTCAACTTTTACAAAAGCCGCCTGAAACCCGAAACCAAAATCATGGTTATGGTTAAGGCCTTTGGTTATGGTAGTGGCAGCTATGAGATCGCTAAAGCGCTATCCCATCAAAAGGTAGATTACCTGGGTGTGGCATTTGCCGATGAAGGTATCGCATTGCGCAATGCGGGCATCAGCACTCCGATTATAGTTATGAATCCTGAGCGGACAGCCTTTGCCGCAATGGCCGCCTACAACCTGGAACCTGAAGTATATTCTGCCAAAGAGCTAAGGGCTTTTATTGCCGTTGCTCAACAGAAGAACCTTTCCAACTACCCTATTCATATTAAGCTCGACACCGGTATGCACCGTCTTGGCTTTATGGAAAATCAATTAGACGAACTCATTGACCTACTGAAGAACAATAACCTTGTATCGGTTAAAAGCATTTTCTCGCACCTGTCGTCAAGCGATGTACCGGAGTATCGTGATTTTACTTTGGGACAGATTGATAATTTTGAGCGCTGGTCGTCTAAGCTTATCACCGAATTAGAGATACAACCCATACGTCATATCCTTAATACTTCGGGAATTTACAATTTTCCGCAGGCACAGTATAATATGGTACGTTTGGGCATTGGACTTTATGGTGTAGGTAATGACGAGAAAGAACGTGAACAGCTTGAAACCGTAGGCACGCTTAAAACCGTTATCCTCCAGATAAAAGATATAGAACCGGGCGAAAGCATTGGCTACAGCCGAAGGTTCATTACCAGTGAACCTATACGTATCGCTACACTTCCTATAGGTTATGCTGATGGCATCCCCAGAGCATGGGGCAACCAGAAAGGCTATGTAACCATTAATGGTAAGAAGGCTGTGATAACCGGAACCATATCGATGGATATGATGATGGTAAATGTAACCGGCATAGACTGCAAAGAAGGCGACAGGGCTGTGATCTTTGGAAAAAGCCCATCGGTGGTTGAAATGGCAGCTATTTTAAGCACCATTCCGTATGAGATCTTAACAAGCATTTCACAACGCGTTAAGAGGGTTTTTTATAAAGAATAAAAAAATATTGTATCTTAGGTCTACCAAAATAATTTTCAAACCTCAAAAAAACCTAAGCTTATGGGATTCGCAAAAGAATTTAAAGAGTTTGCCCTAAAAGGTAACGTACTTGACCTTGCAGTCGGTGTTGTTATCGGTGCTGCGTTTGGCGCCATCGTAAAATCAATGGTAGAAGATATCATAACACCGCTGATACTGACTCCGGTACTTAAGGCTGCCAATCTGGAAGACATTAAAGACCTTACCTGGGGAGCCGGTGTAAAATACGGTAACTTTATATCGAATGTACTTTCTTTCCTGATTGTGGCTTTCGTACTGTTCCTTGTTATTAAAGGAGTGAATGCAATGCGCAAAAAAGAGGTTGAAGCTCCGGCTGCACCACCGGCACCTACCAATGAGGAAAAACTGCTTATGGAAATACGTGATGCCCTAAAGGCAAAACAATAAGTTGAGAATATAACATTCTCATTATAAAAGACGTTTCCGCTACGCTATATATTCTATTGTTTAACAAAACCGCCTCAAAAGGGCGGTTTTTCTTTGTTATATTTTTGTGTTTCGAAACACTTTTATAACTAATTTTGCCGAAAATATTATAATTAATAACACTCAAAAATTATGAAAGTTGCAGTTGTAGGCGCTACCGGAATGGTAGGCGAAGTAATGCTGAAAGTACTGGCAGAAAGAAATTTTCCAATAACCGAACTGATACCGGTGGCTTCTGAGAAGTCCGTGGGTAAGGAAATCGAATTTAAGGGAAATAAGTATAAGGTGGTGAGCCTTGACACTGCAGTGAGCATGAAGCCGCAAATCGCGCTTTTCTCTGCCGGTGGCGACACTTCTAAAGAGTGGGCTCCAAAATTTGCCGAAGCAGGAACTACTGTTATTGATAACTCAAGCGCATGGAGAATGGACCCAACCAAAAAACTGGTTGTTCCTGAGATCAATGCTAGCGAACTTACTAAAGACGATAAAATCATTGCGAACCCTAACTGCTCTACCATACAGATGGTACTGGCACTGGCTCCGCTGCACAAAAAATACAACATTGAGCGCGTTGTTGTTTCTACATACCAGTCGGTAACAGGAACAGGCGTTAAAGCTGTAAAACAATTAGAGAACGAATACGCAGGCATTCAGGGTGAAATGGCATACAAATACCCTATTCACCGTAATGCAATCCCTCAGATAGACGTTTTTGAAGCAAACGGTTACACTAAAGAGGAAATGAAAATGACAAAAGAAACCAAGAAGATCCTTGGTGACGATTCAGTTAAGGTGACGGCTACTACGGTACGTATCCCAACCGTGGGCGGACACAGCGAGTCGGTTAATATTGAGTTCTCTAACGACTTTGATGTAAAAGAGGTTCGCAACATCCTTGAGAACACAGCAGGTATTACCGTTCAGGATGACCTTGATGCTTTCTCTTACCCAATGCCGCTTTATGCTGAAGGTAAAGACGATGTATTCGTAGGCCGTATCCGTCGTGATGAAAGCCAGGACAACACCCTTAACATGTGGATCGTTGCCGATAACCTTAGAAAAGGTGCTGCTACAAACGCGGTTCAAATCGCGGAGTATCTTGTAGCAAACGGATTAGTATAATCTTAGAAGATAAATTGATATAGAACCCCTGCAATGAGAATTGTGGGGGTTTTTGTTTTCTATGTTATTGCGAGCGGAACGCTGTGAAGTGTGGCAATCTTTTTTAGATTGCTTCGTCGTACCTCCTCGCAATGACTGTTAACATGTAAATTTGTTGTCATGAAAACCGACAAATCTCTCTACAACATAACCATCGCTGCTATTAAACGACATGCTATGCATCCGGAAACATGGCTGTATTCAAAAATCATTTCAACACCTGAAGCTGAAGGCTTTGATTTAGATAATGAAGAATTGCCTGTTTTTCTTATCGAAAGCGAAGTTGCTAAAACACTTGTTACTACACGAAGGATAATTGAAACATCAATTGGAAACAGTAAACAGACTCTTATTACAGAAATACAAAGTACTGACTATGGCCTTTTTAAAGGTGACATTAATAAACCCGATTTATCCGATTTCAAGATAATAACAATAAATAATAACTCAATTACTTTTCAATTTGAAACAGGAAAAGCTTCCATTGGTCTTATTTACGCCATCAATACTTTACGGAAGCTACATAAACATTGAGATTTCTCCTTCGTCGAAATGACAGGCAACAGTTAAAATCACCCTAATTGCAACTTTATTGCAATTAATGAAATTCTTTTTATACATTTGCAGTAATGAAAAGAAAGTTCGCCATATTTAACCTGGCCCTGATGGCATTAGTGCAGCTCACTATTGCCTACCAGTCTTTTCATGCCTTTAGCCATACCCATACTGCCTATGAGCATAGTGAGCTAAAGAAAGAAGGCAAGCAATTCAGTGCGCACCACGAGCACGAAGATGAGGATTGTTCTGTATGTGATTTCCATTTTGACTACTTTATACAGCCGCAGCAATTCTGCTTAAGGCTCGATTTTCCTTTCAGGGAAATACCATATCGCTTTAACAGCATCGAAAATACTGCTTCGGCATTTGCCGGAAGTTTGTTTTCGCACAGGGGGCCGCCTACCCCTGGTATAGTTATATTATCCCTCAAAGATTTAATTGTATTGCATTTAACCACTAGGACCACTAAGGGTTTCCACAAAGTTCACAAAGCTTTGTGTCCCGATAGCTATCGGGATTGTGCATTTTCAACTTTGTGAACTTTGTGGTATAATTCAGCCAAATACTCAATTATTCATTTCTGAATAACATTACCATGCGATTTTACTATATCCTCCTGACCGTATTTATGGCAGGAACACTGTGTGCGTATTCCCAAAATACCATTAGCGGAAACGTATTCACAAACAAGAATACCCCTCTTGATGGGGCACATATCCATATCGAACAGCTTCATGCCATAAGCAGTACCGACGGCAGTTATGAGATACATAACGTTCCGTCAGGGCAGCACCGCATTGTAGTTTCCTATATCGGATTTAAAACTATTGATACCCTTGTAACCGTACAGGAGCATCTGCGCTTAGATGTGAAACTCAAACCTGAGGCAGCCCAGCTTCAGGAGGTCGTACTTACGGAAAACAATGCCGTTCCTAAAAACACGATTCGTGAAGAGCGTCTTAAAACGGAAACCATCGAGAAATACAGCAACGCTTCGTTAGGTGATGCACTTAAAGAGGTAGCCGGGGTATACAGCCTGAAAACAGGGAATACTATCGTGAAACCGGTAATTAATGGTCTGCACAGCAGCAGGGTTCCGGTAATCTCTAACAACGTTCGACTGGAAGATCAGCAATGGGGTACGGAGCATGCTCCTAACCTGGATATTAACGCAGCAGGAAAGATATCGGTCATAAAAGGAGCCAATGCTCTGCAATATGGCGGTGATGCCATTGGAGGACTTGTACTGGTAGAACCCGTTTCGATATTGAAGGACACCTTGCTTGGTAAGACCATTATTAATGCGGCATCCAATGGGCGTGGCGGAAGCATATCTTCAAGCCTGCATAAGGGTGCTGAACAGGGTTGGGCATGGAACGCTGCCGGAACTTTTAAATACTTTGGCGACAGGCAGAGTCCTGATTATGTTCTATCAAACACCGGCAACCGCGAGAACAACTTTGCAGGTGATATAAAGTACATTGGCGACAGCTATGATATTTCAGCCTACTATAGTCTTTATGATGCTGAGATAGGTATTGCAAAAGCGATGCATATTGGTAGTATTTCCGACCTGGTGCGTGCCATTAACAGTAAGCAGCCCGCCGTAATCGAACCATTTACGTATGACATTGATGCTCCTAAACAGGATGTGGTACACCATTTGGCAAAACTGAATTTCAACAAGCGATTTAGCGATAATTCGAGTCTTTCGGTACAGTATGCATTTCAGCATAACAGCCGTAAGGAATACGATATCAGGCGCGGTCAATATACCGATAAACCGGCCCTTGACCTTACTTTGGTTACGCAATCAGGACAGGCTGACTGGAAAAAAGAAATTGATGCGCTTACCGTAAAAGCAGGAGCTAGCTTTTCATATCAGGACAATACCGCCGATCCGGATACGGATATACGTCCGCTTATTCCTAATTACAAAAAGACCGATGCAGGTGCGTATGGGATTGCCAGTTATGCCTTCTCCGACAGCTTTACAGGAGAGGCCGGATTGCGCTATGATTACTCTCATATGTTAGCTTCAAAATACTACCAGAAGTCACGTTGGACAAGTCTGAGGTATGATGGGGTTTACGACCATTTTATTGTAGCCGATGCAGGAACACAATGGCTTACCGCTCCCGAATTTACCTTTCATAACATCTCTGCAAGCCTTGGTATCCGCAAGCAGCTAAACAGCCACTATCAGCTTTTGGCGAATGCCGGACTGGCCATGCGTAACCCTAATCCTTCGGAACTATTTAGTGATGGGCTGCACCACTCTACCGGAACTATCGAACTGGGTAATCTTGGCATCCAGAAAGAGGAATCGTACAAACTATCGGCTACCCTGCTTAAAACACATGGCACCTTTACGTTTGAAGCCACCCCGTACCTGAATATGATAAACAACTTTATCTATCAGTCACCTACCGGAATCGAATATACCATCAGGGGAGCATTTCCTGTGTACCAATACAAGCAAACGGATGCGCTGATGGCAGGTCTTGACCTGCATACCACCTGGAAAATAAGCAAACACTGGCAGCATACCTTTAACGGAGCCTACATTTACGGACAGGACATAAGCAACGAAATGCCGCTTATAGAAATGCCGCCTTTGAACCTGGTAAACAGCATCCGCTTCAGTCAGGATAACTGGCATAACTTTTTTGCAGAAATACGTAACGAATTGGTTTTCTCCCAAAAGCGTTATCCCGACAATAATTTTACCGTTCAGCTTCCTGTTAATGGGGAATTTGTGGATACACTGGTTGACATAAGTACTCCTCCTAAAGGCTACAGCCTGTTTCATTTTAGCACAGGTATGGTATTTAAAACATCAGCCAATACCGGTTTGGCAATCAACTTTTCAGTCCTGAATATTTTCAATCATGCTTACCGTGATTACCTGAATCGCCAGCGACTATATACCGATGATATCGGGCGCAACTTTCAATTACAGTTAAAATTCAATTATTAATCAATAAATTCTATCAAAATGAAAAATCTGAAAATTTCGGCTTTGGCACTAATTACAATTATCTCTTTCTCTTCATGCAGCAGCGACGATACAGCTAAAATTGTAAATGAAGAAGAAGTGATTACTACCGTTACAGCAACCTTTACACCTGAAGCAGGAGGAACACCAATAGTACTTACTTCACGTGATCTTGATGGCGACGGACCGGATGCCCCGGTAGTGACTGTTTCTGGTAACTTTGCAACAGGTACTGCCTATAACGGAACCGTAACTTTCCTTAACGAACTGGAAACTCCGGCAGGTAACATTACCGAAGAGATATTTGAAGAAGGCCACGAACACCAGATATTCTATTCTCAAACCGGTCTTGGTACTTTTACCTATAACGATACTGACGTTAATGGTAAACCGATTGGGCTGAAGTTTAAATACACTGCGAATGCTAATGCTGCAACGGGTAACCTGACGGTAACTCTTAGACACGAACCTAACAAAGATGCAGAAGGCGTTGCCAATGGAATTATCACTAATGCAGGCGGAAGCACTGATGCTGAGGTTACATTCCCTGTAGTAGTTCAGTAATTCTTTAACACACCCCCTACCCCCTCTCAAGAGGGGAACACTCATGCTCTGCCACGATTGCTGTTAAAGTCTGAGTGAAGCTAGTTCCCCTCTTGAGAGGGGGTAGGGGGTGTGTTTTTCTCTACCCTTCAATTTTTGTTAAATTACTAATAATAAATTCATTAACTTTAAAGAAGCCTCTAATTTATTTTTAAATTAAAATTCTTTTAGCCTATGAATTCAAAATTTACTCAAATTGTAAGGATATTGCTTGGGCTTATCCTGATTGTTTTTGGAGCAAACAAAATCTACACTTTTATTCCGTTGCCACAGCCCTCTCCCGAAGCGGGCGCCTTTATGGCATCTCTTGCAGATACAGGTTATGTATTAACATTGGTCGCCATCTTTGAAATCATTATCGGTTTCCTTCTTATTTGTAAAATATGGGTGCCTTTTGCCATGCTGTTGCTGATTCCGTTATCGCTCAACATCCTGTTATTCCACCTGTTCTTGGACATTCCGGGCATAGGCACTGCATTACTGGTAGTAGTGTTAAATGCTATTTTATTGTATAAACACAGGGTAAAATACAAGCCTTTGTTTACTACTTAAGAAACTGATTTTGCTATTTTTGTGTATCAATCACAATTAAATGAAAAAAGCAGTAACAATTATGGCCGCAGCCTGCAGCCTGACTTTAAATGCACAGATGCACGAAAATAGCAAAACCACTATCAAATATCCCGTAACTAAAAAGGGAGATGTTGTTGATACTTATTTTGGAAACAAAGTTCCTGACCCTTACCGCTGGCTTGAAGACGACCGCTCTGAAGAGACCGCTGCCTGGGTAAAAGCCGAGAACGAAGTTACCTTTAATTACTTAGCCCAGATTCCGTTTCGTGCTGCCATACGCGCACGACTGGAAAAACTATGGAATTATGAAAGGATAAGCGCCCCTTTTAAAGAAGGCGATTTTACCTATTACTACAGAAATAACGGATTGCAGAACCAATCGGTTTTATACCGTAAAGGCAAAGATGGCAAGGAAGAAATTTTCCTTGATCCGAATACCCTGTCAAAAGACGGTACTACATCGTTAGGCGGAACTAATTTCACCAAAAAAGGTGACCTGATGGCGTATTCCATCTCTGAAGGTGGAAGCGACTGGCGCAAGGTATTTGTTATGGATACCAAAACCAAAAAGCTCATTGGCGAACCATTAGTAGATGTAAAATTCAGTGGCATCTCATGGTACGGCAGCGAAGGTTTTTACTACTCAAGTTATGACAAACCTACAGGTAGTGAACTATCTGCTAAAACCGACCAGCACAAATTGTACTACCACAAACTGGGCACTCCGCAAAAAGAAGATAAAGTAATCTTTGGGCACGATATTAAAAGACGTTATGTAGGCGGTGGTGTAACCGAGGATATGCATTACCTTATCGTATCGGCATCGGAAGCCACTTCAGGCAATGAACTTTACATTAAAGACCTGACCAAACCTAACAGTAAATTCATAGCCCTTACAAGCAACTTTGACACTGACAGCCATATTATAGACAATAACGGAAGTACATTGTATATTGCTACCAATTATAATGCGCCAAACATTAAAGTAGTAACTGTTGATGCTGCCAATCCGCAACAGAAGAACTGGAAAGACCTTATCCCTGAAACAGAGAATGTACTTTCGCCATCTACCGGCTCAGGATTTATTTTTGCAACTTATATGAAAGATGCCGTATCGGTAGTAAAACAATATGACTATAACGGTAAGCTTGTTCGCGATATCACGTTGCCGGGATTAGGTACGGCTGGAGGCTTTGGCGGAAAGAAGGAAGAAAAGACATTGTACTATTCGTTCACCAATTACACTACACCGGGAACAATTTATTCATACGATGCCAAATCAGGAAAATCGGAATTGTACCAACGACCAAAAGTAGATTTTAACAGTGATGAATACGAATCGAAACAGGTATTCTATACTTCTAAAGACGGCACTAAGATACCAATGATCATTACCCACAAAAAAGGTATTAAGCTTGATGGCAAAAACCCAACCATACTGTACGGCTATGGTGGATTCAATATCAGCCTTACGCCAAGTTTCAGCATCTCTAATGCGGTATGGATGGAAAACGGCGGAATTTATGCCGTAGCCAACCTTCGTGGAGGCGGAGAATATGGTAAAAAATGGCACGATGCCGGAACCAAACAGCAAAAACAAAATGTATTTGACGATTTTATAGCCGCAGGCGAATACCTTATCGCAAACAAGTATACTTCGTCAGGCTACCTTGCGATTAGCGGCGGTTCAAACGGTGGACTGCTTGTAGGTGCTACAATGACACAACGCCCGGACCTTATGAAAGTAGCATTACCGGCAGTTGGCGTTCTTGATATGCTGCGTTACCATACGTTTACCGCAGGAGCAGGATGGGCTTACGATTACGGTACTGCCGAAGACAACCCAGAAATGTATAACTACCTGAAAGGCTATTCACCGGTACATAATGTTAAAAAAGGAGTTCAGTATCCTGCAACACTTGTTACTACAGGTGACCATGATGACCGTGTGGTTCCGGCGCACAGCTTTAAGTTTGCCGCCGAGCTTCAGGACAAGCAAACAGGTAACAATCCGGTATTGATTCGCATTGGCGTTAAGGCAGGGCATGGTGCAGGAAAATCTATCGCACAGATGATAGACGAGTATAGCGACATTCAGGCATTTACGCTTTACAACATGGGCGTTACCCCTAATGTGAAGAAGTAGTGGTCAATAAGACAACTTTGAACTAAATAGTTTAGTATAAAATTGAAAATCTATTATTGCAGCAATGTGGTAATAGATTTTTTTGTTTTTCTCTAATTTAACCACAAAGCTCACAAAGATTTTTAAACAATCCCGATAGCTATCGGGACACAAAGCTTTGTGTCCTTAGTGCTTCGTTGTGTTCTGGGTGGTTAAAAACACAAAGACTTTCTCATAGAAAATACGAAACCTGTATCGATCCGTAATAAAAACCGGTAATTACATTATTGGAAAGCTCTTTACCACGGTAATTAAAAGAATAGGAATAATTCCAGTTGTTGTAGCGGTATTTTACACCCACTTCGGCATTAAAGCGGAAAGGTATCAGCGGAAAAGTTACGGGGCTGGTATCGTTAAAATGGCTGCCTTCAATCGTGGCATCATACTGCATATATTGCAAATTGGGATTCAGGTACAGGAACAATTCACGGTGCTGTTTGTATGATTCTTTGTTTTTATTCAATACTGCATTGTGCAGGCTCGAATCATACATGGCATGCAGATTGTTTTTAAGGCTTATACGCATCATTCCGCCTACACTGGCACTATTCCATATAGTACCAAGGTTCAGTTCACCTAAGAGATGAAAATCGACTTTTTCGTGAAAGCGGTTTTTTAAAACCTTATGAGAATAATAAGCCCCCAACTGTGCGCCAATGGTTGTGGTTATCTGGTGCTGCCATCCGCGAACTGTAGGATAACCTACTATTGTATGGAGGCCGCGCTGCACTTCTTCGGCTCCCGACTCCGGGCCTACTACCCCACCCTGAACATTCAGTTTGAGTATGCTTTCGTTTGTATAGTAATAGTTAATACCGAATTCTCCGAAAAGATAGCCCGCAAATGGCCTGTCGTTTACATTGATATCTTCGGCACGTACCGATTGTGGATTGTAAATATATTGTCCTACCCTGAAATCGTAGATCTTTTTAGCCAGCTTATCGTTTGCTGTGTCACTAAGATAGCGGTAAAAGAATTCCATTCCCGCAGTATAGTACTGATCGTTTATAGGTGAAGTATAGAGGTCGTTATCGGTAATAAGGCCAATTTCTGCCGGCTTTTGTCCCCATGACGAGGCAAAGCACAATAAGGCAATGAATATGGTTAAGCTTTGTCTCACTTTTCGTAATCAAGCTTAACGTAACGCATTAATTTCACAATTCTTCCTTTACGCCTTTCGGTATAAGCCGATGAACGTGTAGCCCTGAATTTTCTTGGATTAGGAAGAATGGCCGCTATACCAGCAGCCTCATATTTAGTAAGGTCTTTAGCGTCTTTATGGTACCAATGTTTAGCAGCAGCCTGAACGCCATAAACACCATCGCCCATTTCAATACTGTTAAGGTACACCTCCATAATGCGTTCTTTGCTCCAAAGGAGTTCGATAAGCATGGTAAAATAAGCTTCAAGCCCTTTTCGAAGATAGCTTCTGCCCTGCCATAAGAAAACGTTTTTAGCCGTTTGCTGTGAGATGGTACTACCCCCTTTAAGCTTTTTACCTTTACTATTGCTTTTGTATGCCTTATACATGGCATCGAAGTTAAAGCCATTATGTTCTAAAAACAGGTCGTCTTCGCTGGCAATAACCGCCCTTTGCATGTTTTTGGAAATCTCCTCAATAGGCACCCAGTCGTGGCTTGAAGTCATTTCCCTGCCGTTTTCTTTCATTTCAAAAGCACGGGTAATCATCAATGGCGTGAATGGTACCGGAACAAAACGGAAGATAACAACCGAAATGACCGAAAGGGCAACAAACCATAAAAGTACCTTAAAAATAAAACGGGCTATTTTTTTGAACATAGAACAATTGGTTAACAGGAAGCGAAATTACGAATTAGTTTGAAAACCTAAATGGTGATATTAATTAACAAATTGAAAAAAGAGTAAATTTGGATATGATTATCGCCACCCAACGCCTCAACTTTCGCCAACTCACTCAGGCAGACGCCGAAAACTTCTATCTGCTCAATGCCGACCCCGAAGTTATCCGCTATACGGGCGATGGTGCCTTTGCAGATATTGAAGCTGCCAGAAAATTTCTTGAAGGTTATGATCATTATGAGAAATATGGTTTTGGACGCTGGGCTGTAATCCGGAAAGAAGATAACGAGTTCTTAGGCTGGTGCGGACTAAAATATACTCCCGAAACCGATGAATATGATATAGGCTTTAGGTTCTTCCGGAAATACTGGAATCAGGGTTATGCCACTGAAGCCGCACAGGCCTGTCTGGATTATGGCTTAAACGATTTGGGAATGAAAACCATCATTGGCCGTGCTATGAAAGCCAATACCGCCTCTGTAAAAGTTTTAGAAAAGATTGGAATGACCTATTGGAAGCCTATGGATTTTCATGGTGATGAAGGAGTGGTTTACAGGATTGAGAAAAGCTAAAAAATACTTTTTATATCACTTCACAAAGCTTTTTAAAAATCACATAATTTATGATTTAAGATTCGAACCAGACCCCTTTAGGATTCGAACTCTTTATTAAAAATCTCAAAATCAAAGAATAACAAAATATAAGAATTTATTATTTAGATTTTTAGATTCGAACCAATAACACAAACTATTGATTAATAAGCAAATAAAAAACAAAGAAAAGAAAAATGAATAGAAGTCGGGAAAAATTTGACACCAACTAAGCGACACAAAGCTTTAATTATCAAACAATTAAGAAGTGAATTAAAATTAGCATCGGGTAATATGTCGGAACTAAATAGATTTTTTTAAAAATGATGACGGCAGCAAATCATTTTTTAAAATAGCAATAGCTCCCAAGAGAGATGCTATTAATTCTATAATTTTATCTATTTCCATAAAACAAATATAATTCATAAATTATTTTAAACCAAATCCCCTAGCTCAGCACCCACCATACTACCTATAGCCACACCCATACCACCAAGGCGAACGCCGCAATAAGTATGCTGTGATAACTGCTCGATAATAGGCTTTTTATGATTACCCATACCCATGATTCCGCTCCAGCGGTGGGCAATGGTAAAGTCGGTATTGGGAAGGATCACCTCACGCAATACTTTTTCGAGTTGGTTTTGGATAAGTTCAGTATTACCGAATTCAGTAGTGGTCTCACCTTCAAAGTCGAGGTTTCGTGCCCCTCCAAACAATATCCTGTCGTTGATATTACGAAAGTAGTAATACCCACGGTCAATATGGAAAGTCCCTTTTATGTCAAGGTTCGGTATAGGCTTGGTAATAAGTACCTGTGTACGGGCAGGTTTTACCATACCGTTGGTTAGCTTTTCGGCAAAACCGTTTGTAGCAAAAAGTAGCTTTTTAGTAAAGAAACTAAAATCGCCAAGGGCTACTTCTATCCCATCAGCTTTTTCATGGTATGACGTTACGGTCTGGCTGTTCAGGATAAGGATATTATTAGCTACCGCTTCTCTCAGCAACGCCTGCATCATGTTACCGGTATCGATCTGCCCTTCAAACGGATTGAAGATTAAGTATTCATGTATGCCTTTAAAATCGAAACGGTCTACCTCTCTGGCAAACACATCGGTTTTAAAGAGTGGCTTCAGTACTTCGTTTACAAAAGGCATACGGCGCAGACATTCTTCATAACCTGCGGTATCGTCCTTCAGAAAAAGCTCATATCCGCCAAATGGCTTAAAATCGATAACCGCATCACCGAGTCTTTTACGTAACAACTGAAGTCCTGCCCAACGCTTTTGGATGAGCGCCAGTACTTCTTCCTCTGTGTGTATTTTTAAATCGTCATTGATTTCGGAAAGACTCCCAAAACAGGCAAAACCGGCATTTTTGGTACTCGCTCCCTGAGGAAGCGGCCCACGCTCTATAATAAGTATTTTAGCATCAGGGAAACGTTCGCGCAGTCGCAGTGCGGCATGAAGCCCCACTATACCGCTGCCAACGATGGTATAATCTACATCGGTAAACCAGTTCTTGATTTCCCAGTAGCTAAACATTATGCCGGCGGTATTATGTTAGAATCGTCATCATCAGTCGCTTCTGCCTTTGCTTCTTCTTCGGTAATCTTTTTACCTTTAAGTGCATTGATTAAAAGTGGCACTGTAGTTACAGCAACAATGATAAGAATAATGTATTCTATGTACGATTTAAGATCGATACCAAACTGGTCACGGCAGAAACCATACAGATAGTGACCTGCAAATATCAACGTTACAGCCCAAAGGAAAGAACTGATGATGTTGTAAAACATGAATTTCTTTTTATCCATCTTAACAACACCCGCGATAATAGGGGCAAACGTACGGATAACAGGCAGAAAACGCGCGAAGATAATAGCACGTCCACCATGTTTTTCAAAAAATTCATGCGATTGTACCAGGTATTTTTTCTTGAACCAAAATGAATCTTCTTTTTGATAAAGGTAAGTTCCGCTTTTAGCACCAAACCAGTATCCAAAGGTATTTCCTACGATTCCGGCACAGGCAACAAGCACTGACAACAACAATACATTAAGAAAATCTCCTTCTATAGAAAAAAGCGTAGCCATAAGCTCACCGCTGTAAATACCTGCAAGAAACAAAAGACTGTCTCCGGGCAGGAAGAATCCGGCAAAAAGGCCGGTTTCGGCAAAAACAATAAACAATACAACATAGATACCAACGGGTACCCCTGCTATTTGCAGGTTGATATAAAACTCAGGGTTCAGTAGCTGTGTCCAGTGGAAACTGTCCATAATAATTCGTGTCTTTTGGTAATGAATAATCTTTAATCTTTTTTAGCTTCCCACTTGTCTACTGCCGTGGTTGCAAGGGCATTGCCCAATACATTTGTCATGCTGCGGCCCATATCGCAAAAATGGTCAATAGGCAATATAAGCGCGATACCTTCGGGAGGAATGCCAAACATCGCACAAGTAGCTACTACTACTATCAGAGAAGCCCTGGGCACACCGGCAATACCTTTACTGGTAAGCATTAGCACCAGCAACATTAGTATTTGTTTTTCGAGAGGCATATCTATACCATAGATCTGCGCAATAAACAAACTTGCAAAAGTCATGTACATCATACTTCCGTCAAGGTTAAAAGAATAACCAAGCGGCAGGGTAAACGAAACAATCTTAGGGTCACACCCAAAACGTTCCAGCTCTTCTGTAAGTTTCGGGAATACTGCTTCACTGCTCGTAGTAGAGAATGCAACCAGCAACGGACCGGCCAGTCTTTTAAGAAGAGGCCATAGCCTGTTGCCTAATATAAGGTATCCTACACCCAACAGTATTACCCAAAGGCAAAGTATACCAAAGGCAAATGCCACAAGATAGTTAGCATACAATTTCCATATTCCGCCACCATAAACTGCTACCGCTGCCGATACAGCACCAAATACTCCCAATGGAGCTACCCACATAACGTAACTTACCATTTTTAGTATTGCATGTGCAATGATGTCAAATAACTTTATAATTGGCTCTGCAACTTTACCCATTGATGCCAAAGCAATCCCGAATAATATTGAGAAAATAACAATCTGTAATATCTCATTAGTTGCCATGGCCTCAAAAATACTTTTAGGGACTACATGAGTAACAAACTGCTCTAGTGAGAAAGCGTGTACATTGCTAACTAAATCATCAGCAGGCTTAACATCGGCCATTGTTACAGCAGTATTTTCACCTGGCCTTAGCCAGTTTACCAATACCATACCGAGCAAAAGCGACATAAGAGAAGCGGAAATAAACCACGCCATGGCTTTACCCCCTACACGGCCTACCATCTTCATATCGCCCATCTTGGCAACACCCACCACAAGGGTAGACAACACCAATGGCGCAATAATCATCTGTACCAAACGGATGAATATAGTACCTAACAGCTTAACATTCTTCGCAAAATCGGCTGCTGTTTCTTTCGGATATTGATAATATACAACCAAGCCCAGTGCCACACCAAAAAAAAGTCCGGCCAGGATAGCTATAAATAGTTTAGAGTTGCTTTTCACTAAATATTCGTTTTAAGTGCGTGAAAATACTCATATTTTTTCAAAAAAGACTTTCCTTATTATTTTTAGGACATTCTTTTATATTTTTCACAAACATTTAACACCAATAACTAAACTTATCGCAGAAGCTTCCTAAAAAATACCCATCTTTCATTAAATAAAATAATCAAAGAAAATGAGTACTTTTAGCCCCTATTAAAAATGTTTTCAATGAAAAAACTACTTCTACTAACAGTAAGCATCATGGGATTAACCGCTTCGGCACAACAGGTCATGACTCCGGAAATGCTTTGGAAACTGGGACGTGTGAGCGCACTGGGTATTACCAAAGACGGAAAAAGCATAGTATACAAAGTTTCAACTCCCAATATGGAAGAGAACAAATCGGCTTCAAAATTCTACAGTATTCCTGTAATCGGAGGTACTGCGACCGAAGTAACCGATTATGCTGCACTATTGAACGACAAATACCTTTCTGCAGACGGAAAATGGACGCTTACCTCTAAAGAAGTAAAAGTTGAAAAAGTTCTTGGAAAAGACCTTTACCCTGAACTGGATAAAAGCAATGCCCAGGTATATAACGGACTTGATTACCGCCACTGGGACACATGGAATGACGGCACTCACAACCATGTTGGCTACACCAAGCCCGGCGATAAAGACAAAACGTCTTTTGTAGATATTATGCCAAATGAACCATACGATTCTCCGCAAAAACCTCATGGTGGCGAAGAAGATTATACATGGTCTCCTGACGGCAAAAGCATTGTTTATGTATGCAAGAAAAAAGCGGGTACAGAATATGCTACAAGTACCAACACTGACTTGTATGAATATAATATTGAAACTAAAAAAACTTTAAACCTTACCCCAGGCAACCCGGGATATGATACTGCACCTGCTTACTCTCCGCAAGGCGACCTTACATGGTTACAAATGAAACGCGATGGGTATGAGGCTGATAAAAACGACATCATTGTTCGCTTTAAAGGCATTGACATGAATCTTACCGCAAACTGGGATGGTACGGTAGACAGCTTTACTTGGAGTCCGGATGGAAAAAAGATATATTTCCTTGCTGCTACCGATGGTACAAAACAGCTGTTTGAGGTAAACTTTCCGGGAATGACAAAAATTGCTATTACCGTAAGACAACTTACCGATGGCGTTTTTGACATCAACAGCATTACTGGTTTTAGCGGTGATAAAATAATTGTTGAGCGCGCCGATATGAATCACGCTAATGAAATATTTAGCTACGACCTTAAAAAGAAAAAATGGGCGCAACTGTCTAAAGTAAACGAAGCGGCATACGCCGGAATTGCCCTTAGCAAAACCGAAAAGCGTTATGTTACTACCACCGACGGCAAAAAGATGCTGGTATGGGTAGTACTTCCACCAAACTTTGATGCTAAAAAGAAATACCCTACCCTTTTATATTGCCAGGGAGGGCCTCAAAGTGCACTGACACAATTCTACTCGTTCCGCTGGAACTTCCAGGTTATGGCAGCACAGGGGTACATTGTTGTAGCACCTAACCGTCGCGGTATGCCGGGGCATGGTGTGGAATGGAACGAGCAGATTAGTAAAGATTGGGGCGGTCAGGTTATGGATGATTACCTTTCAGCTATCGATGATGTTGCTAAAGAACCTTATGTAGACAAAGCGAGACTTGGAGCCGTAGGCGCAAGCTATGGTGGATATTCGGTATTCTATCTTGCCGGCATCCACAACAACCGATTCAAGACATTTATATCGCACTGTGGTGTATTTAACCTTCAGAGCATGTATGGCACTACCGAAGAAGTATTTTTTACTAACTGGGATAGTGGCGGACCGTACTGGGAGAAAAACAATGCAGCTGCACAAAAAACATATAACCAATTTAACCCTATCAACAATGTTGACAAATGGAATACACCGATCCTTGTAATTCAGGGGGGCATTGATTTCCGTGTACCGATAGGACAAGGACAGGAGGCTTTTCAGGCAGCACAACTAAGAGGCATCAAGAGTCGTTTTATGCTTTTCCCGGAAGAAAACCACTGGGTGCTAAAACCACAGAATGCGCTGGTTTGGCAACGTGAGTTCTTTAAATGGCTAAAGGAAACTTTATAGAAACTTCAAAAAAAAGACCTTTTTTATAAATTTTCCGTATTTTAGCGCGAATAATAAAAACCCTAACAAAAACTGCTTGAATAATGTACAATTTTTCAGTTAAACCGCTTGTTGCTACTGCATTGCTATTTGCAGGACTACAAACAATACAAGCACAGGACTACCTTGTAAATTCATTAAAAAACAACCAGAGCGCTAACAGTGCCGCTGCCTTTAAATTTACAGATGTTATCAATATAGAGAATACCCCTGTAAAAAGTCAGGGTTCTTCAGGAACCTGCTGGAGTTATTCTGCTAACTCATTCCTTGAGTCAGAAATGATCCGCATGGGTAAACAGCCTATCGAAATATCTCAGATATATACAGCTCGTAATGCGTATATTGAAAAAGGGAAGAACTACGTTCGTATGCATGGTGCTATCACTCTTGGTGATGGTGGTGCACTTCACGACGTAATCAACATGTACCGTCAGTACGGAGCACTTCCGCAAAGCCTTTATACAGGATTAAACTACGGAACCACTACAAACAAATTTGCTGAGATGCAGGCCATGGGCCAGGGTGTTCTTGAAGCTGTAGTTAAAAACCCTAACGGTGAGCTTTCTCCAAACTGGATTAAAGCTTACACAAGCGTTATCGACTCTTATCTTGGTGAAGTTCCTCAAAACTTTGAATGGAAAGGTAAAAAATATACTCCGCAAACATTCGCAAAAGAAGTTATCGGAATCAATCCGGATGACTATGTTGAATTATCTTCATTCTCAGACCACCCATACTATTCTAAATTTGTTCTTATGGTACCGGACAACTGGTCGCTTGATCAGGTATACAACGTAAAACTAAACGAACTTACAGACGTTATTGACAACGCTCTTAAAAACGGTTATACAGTAGGATGGGCAGGAGACGTTAGCGAAAAAGGCTTTAGCTGGAAAAATGGTGTTGCTTACATCCCGGCTAAAAACGTTGCCGACATGACTCCTGAAGAAAAAGAAGGCATGTTCCTTGGACCAAAAGACGAGCTTGAAATTACTCCTGAGCTTCGCCAGAAAGCATTTGACAACTACCAAACTCAAGATGACCATGGTATGCACATTGTTGGCATCGCTAAAGATCAGGGTGGTAAAGAATACTACATCATCAAAAACTCATGGGGCGCTTCTAACGATTACAAAGGATACATGTACATGACTAAAAACTTTGTAAAATATAAGTCTACAGCCATCCTGCTTCACAAAGGCGGAATCCCATCTTCGATAGCTAAAAAGCTTGATATCAAATAATCCAGCTATACTATTGATGAAAGATCCCGAAGCAATACTTCGGGATTTTTTATAGCCTTATTTATACGATTTCAAAAGTTAAACCAGCAAAAATACTCGTTATCTTTGTTGGAATCACTACTCAAATAAAACAACAAACTAACCGCTTTTGATTAAATCCGAAAGCACAAATCCATGCAAGTATGAGAAAAGTATTTGTAGTTTTCTGTACCACATCTATAGCCATTATCACCCTTCTGACTTTTATTAACTGGAAATCCATTTTTCTTTTACTGATATTCCTACCCCTTTACATCATGGGACTATACGACATGTATCAGTCAAAAAAATCGATCAGAAGAAATTTTCCGCTCGTAGGGAGGCTTAGATACCTTTTAGAATCCATCGGCCCGGAAATGCGTCAGTATTTCATAGAAACCGATCTGGAAGGTAAACCTTTTAACCGGATTGAGAGAAGCCTTATCTACCAACGAAGCAAAAAAGAAACTGACACTATCCCTTTTGGCACCCAGCTGGACATGTACCAAATAGGCTACCAATGGATAAATCATAGTATAAGAGCCTTACCTCTTAATGAAATAGACCACAATCCAAGAATTAAAATTGGATCAGAACAATGCACGCAACCTTATGAAGCAAGTCTTTTCAACATCAGTGCCATGAGTTATGGTTCACTAAGTAAAAATGCCATACTAGCACTTAATACCGGTGCAAAAATGGGAGACTTCTACCACAATACAGGCGAGGGAGGACTTTCACCATACCATCTTGAGCCCGGAGGTGATATTGTATGGAACATCGGTACGGGATATTTTAGCTGCCGTGATGGAGAAGGTAAATTTTCGTATGATGAATATGCCAAACGTGCTGTTCTGGATAAAGTAAAAATGATTGAGATCAAATTCTCACAAGGTGCAAAACCGGGACATGGAGGAATTCTTCCAAAGGAAAAAGTAACCGATGAAATTGCCGCTATCCGTATTGTGAGCAAAGGACATGATATTGTTTCACCTCCTTATCACTCCGCATTTACCACACCTCTTGAGCTAATGGATTTTATACAGACATTACGAAAAGGATCGGGAGGAAAACCCATAGGCATGAAAATATGCATTGGTAACAAATCGGAGTTTCTTTCAATATGTAAGGCAATGGTAGAAACCAAAACCTATCTTGATTTTATTACCGTTGATGGGGCAGAAGGTGGAACAGGTGCAGCCCCTCAGGAATATACCGACCACGTAGGTATGCCTTTACGAGACGCTTTGGCTTTTGTACATGATGCATTGGTAGGCTTTGGTATTCGTAAGCAAATTAAGATTATCTGCAGCGGAAAAATAGTTACAGGTTTTGACATTATAAAAACACTGGCTACAGGTGCCGATCTTTGTAATTCAGCTCGCGGGATGATGTTTGCTCTGGGCTGCATACAGGCGCTGGAATGCCATAAAAACACTTGCCCAACAGGAGTTGCCACTCAGGATCCAAAACTTGTGAAAGGCCTTGTTCCTGAAGAAAAAAGCATACGTGTAGCCCGCTTTCAGCATGAAACGGTGAAAAGCGCTATGGAACTAATGGCATCGGCAGGATTAAAACATCCTGACCAGGTAGACAGAAGCCTAGTGAGCATGAGAGTAGACAGGACCAAAATTGAAACGTTTATGGAAACCTATCCTGAATTTGATAGCGGTTGCCTCCTAAAAGAGGACACCGTACCAAAAAAACTTATTTATTTTTGGAAGAAAGCTTCTTCAGAACGATTTTAAAAAATAAATCCCCGAATATACGGGGATTTATTTTTTTGTGATCTTATCATTAGCCTCAATCACAAATGTTTCGGCAAACCCCTTATTATCTTTAGGCACCTTTATTTTAAACTTAGTACCATCGGTCATGCATAATGAAATATAATATTGCTTGTCTAAAAAAATAAATGATAATACTACAAAACCTACAGCCATAGCGGCCATACTCGAAAAAAACCAGTTATCCGGATTTCTTCTCAGGCATAGATCAAGAAAAAATAAAAAGAATATCAGCGCCCATAACAGCGATTTAAGACTAATAACGGTTGAAAATTTCAGCGATTTCACTTCGTCAAAATCTACCGTAATACTTTGCCCCGAAACTTTAGCTGGTATAACGAAAGTTTGATGTTGTGTTTTACTGCTTTTCTGCAGTAGCGATATGGTTTCCATAGCTGTAAAAAGGTTGTCGTGGTAATATATAACAGCTGTAAAAGCAAAAACCCTACACGCAAAGGGAAAAATCCATAAAAAAAGCCCCTTACCGGGGCTATGCTTTTTAAATATTTGCAGCTTCTTTAAGCTTCTTAACATTCTCTGCCCTTACAGCAGCATATTTTTTATACTGAGTTACTGTAAGCACTGATTTAAGTTTCGTATCTCTTTCTTCATTAATCGCCTGCATCTTTTTTGCTTTTGCCTGTGTAGATTCGGCCGAAGCTTTACAGTCTTTCACTCTTTTCAGGTAATACTTATTTACCTCTACAACCTGTGTATACTGATTATCATTTAAGGTAAGTTGCGATTTCATTTGGTTTGCCGATGTTTTAGCGGCCTCAGTAATAACATCTTTTTCCTGAGCCATTACTGTTGTTGTTACCGCAAGCAATAAAGCAGCTGCTGTTAAAATATTCCTCACAGCTGAAGTAAGTTTTTTAATCATTGGTTTTATTATTTGGTTAATGAAAAACGGCAAAGCCGAGGTTACAAATATAACAGAAAAACGAAAGGAATAGTATGCAAAAAAGCCTCGTTAAACGAGGCTCTTATTATTCTTTTCTCAATTCCACCGGTTGAGCTGTTCTCATAGGTTTTGCCTGTCCGTCAAAACGCTGTCTTGCCATTTTCTTTTTCTCATCTTTCTTTAAAAGATAATTTTTGTACTGCTCTTCAGTAAGTACTGCTTTAAGCTGCTTTTCTCTTTCTTCATTAAGGCTTACTACTGATTTACCAACTGCTGCTTTATCAGTAGAAGCTTTTCTTGCTTCAGCAGATTTTGCAGTGAAATCTTTATTAATGTCTAACACTTTAGCATACTGAGCATCCGTTAGAGACAGCTCTGCCTTCATGTTGTCAGTCATTCTTTGGGCCGCATTTGCTGAACGGTCCTGTGCAGATGCATTTAATGTAAATGCAAGTAATAAAGCAACTACGCTAAGCATAGCTTTAGCTGCTGAAATAAGAGTCTTGAACATAATTATAATTTTTTAAATAGGTTTTTATTGGCATGACAAGTTTTGTGCCATTTTTTTCAGGCACTAATATAAAATAAAAAAGCCCTGCTTATAAAACAGGGCTTCTTTTTTATTTATGCAGGATCTTTCATTTTAAAAGATTCCATGAATTTTGTAGTATAATTACCAGCTACATAATCCGGCTCATCCATCAATTGTCTGTGGAAAGGAATCGTAGTTTTAATGCCTTCAATTACAAACTCATCAAGGGCACGCTTCATTTTGTTGATAGCCTCTTCCCTTGTTTGGGCAGTAGTTATCAGTTTAGCGATCATTGAATCATAGTTTGGCGGAATTGTATAACCTGAGTATACGTGAGTATCAAGTCTTACACCGTGACCACCCGGCATGTGAAGGGTAGTGATCTTGCCCGGAGACGGACGGAAATCATTATACGGGTCTTCAGCATTGATACGACACTCGATAGAGTGAAGTTGCGGAAGGTAGTTTTTACCAGAGATAGGCACACCTGCTGCAACAAGTATTTGCTCACGGATAAGATCGTAATCAATTACCTGCTCAGTAATTGGGTGCTCTACCTGAATACGTGTATTCATCTCCATGAAGTAGAAATTCCTGTGCTTATCAACAAGGAACTCAACTGTACCTGCACCTTCGTATTTAATGAATTCAGCAGCTTTAACAGCAGCTTTACCCATAGCATCACGAAGTTCGTCAGTCATGAACGGAGAAGGTGTTTCTTCAGTTAGTTTTTGGTGACGTCTTTGTACAGAACAGTCTCTTTCAGAAAGGTGACATGCTTTACCGAATGAATCACCTACAACCTGAATCTCGATGTGACGAGGTTCTTCGATAAGTTTCTCCATATACATACCATCATTACCAAACGAAGCTGCTGCTTCCTGTTTAGCGCTTTCCCAAGCTTTTAAAAGCTCGTCCTGTTTCCATACTGCCCTCATACCTTTACCACCACCACCAGCAGTAGCTTTAAGCATTACAGGGTAACCAAATTCTTTTGCAAGTTTTTCAGCATGCTCATACGATTCCAGAAGACCGTCTGAACCCGGTACACAAGGTACACCTGCAGCTTTCATGGTAGCTTTAGCCGTAGCTTTGTCTCCCATTTTATCAATCATGTCGGGCGAAGCACCAATAAATTTGATCCCGTGCTCACCACATATTTTTGAAAACTTAGCATTTTCAGAAAGGAACCCGTAACCCGGGTGAATAGCATCTGCATTAGTAATTTCTGCAGCAGCTATGATATTAGATATCTTAAGGTAAGACAGGTTGCTTGGCGGTGGCCCGATACAAACTGCTTCATCAGCAAATTTTACGTGAAGGCTTTCCGCATCAGCAGTTGAGTAAACCGCAACGGTTTTAATCCCCATCTCCCTGCAGGTTCTGATTACACGAAGTGCAATCTCTCCCCTGTTTGCAATTAATACTTTTTTAAACATCCTGTTTGATTACTTTAAATGTTAAATTTTAAATTACAAATTCATTAATGCCTGATAAAGACATTATAAATTCATCATTCAAAATAATATTAAGACGGATCTACTAAGAATAATGGCTGATCGAACTCTACCGGAGAAGCATCATCAACTAAAACCTTAACGATTTTACCAGATACCTCAGACTCGATTTCGTTGAATAGTTTCATAGCCTCGATAACACACACAACATCACCTTTAGAGATTGTAGTTCCTACTTCAACAAACACAGGTTTGTCCGGTGAAGGTTTTCTGTAAAGGGTACCAATAATTGGCGATTTGATAGTAATATATTTTGAGTTATCATCAGCAGCAGGAGCAGCGGCAGCAGGAGCTTGCGGTGCAGCAGCAGGAGCAGCCACAGGAGCAATAGCCTGTTGTACTGGCTGTGCCATTGGTACGTGCTGAACATAAGTTGTAGCTTCAGCAGCGCCGGCTTCAGTTGTTTTTATGGTGATTTTAAAATCATCCATCTCCAACTTAACTTCTGTAGCTCCGGATTTTGCTACAAACTTGATTAGGTTTTGAATCTCTCTAATGTCCATAATTTCCGTTATTTTGTATAGTTTGTTTTGTTTCTATTTTTTGTCGTAAGCCCATTTAAGGTAAATCGAACCCCATGTAAAGCCTCCTCCAAAGGAAGCAAAGATAAGATTATCTCCCTTTTTAAAAAGGTGTTCGAAATCATTTAACAACAAAGGTAGTGTAGCCGAGGTTGTATTTCCGTATTTTTCGATATTTATAAGCACTTTAGACTCATCCAGATTCATTCTTGAAGCAGTAGCATCAATAATTCTTCTGTTAGCCTGGTGCGCTATAAGCCAGTTTACATCATCATGCCCAAGGTCATTTCTCTGCATGATTCTTTCGCTCACATCAGCCATGTTAGAAACAGCATACTTAAATACTGTCTTACCATCCTGGTGCACATAGTGCTGACCGTTATCGATAGTTTCATGCGACGGAGGAAGTAGCGAACCACCTGCTTCTATCTTAAGGAATTCACGACCAATACCGTCACTCCTTAAAACCTCATCCTGAAGACCAAGGCCTTCTTCGTTAGGCTCAAACAATGCAGCACCTGCACCATCACCAAAGATAATACAAGTTGCTCTGTCAGTATAATCTATAATTGAAGACATTTTATCTGCACCTATAAGCAATACTTTTTTGTATCTGCCTGATTGTACGTAGGCTGCAGCGGTACTCATACCGTATAAGAAGCTGGAGCATGCTGCCTGAAGATCGTAGGCAAAAGCATTAACTGCTCCAATTTGTGTTGCAACATAAACTGCTGTTGCAGCTACCGGCATATCCGGTGTTGTGGTTGCTAAAAGCACCATGTCAATCTCTGCTGGATTAACACCTGATTTTTGTATCAGGTCTTCGGCAGCTTTGATAGCTAAAAAAGATGTTCCTTTATCTTTATCTTTAAGAATGCGCCTTTCTTTAATACCAGTACGGGTAGTAATCCACTCATCGTTGGTATCTACCATTGTTTCCAAAACTTTGTTTGATAACACAAAATCCGGAACATATCCCCCTACTGCTGTAATGGCGGCTGTTAGTTTACTCATAGGTCAATTATTTCAACTCAGGTTGAGGAATTTGAAAAAGCGGTGGAAATTACAAAAAAATTGCAAATTGACTTGTAATCAGCCTCCTTTAAATTAAAAAAATTGGCATGTAATAAAAAAACTCTCACGGCGTGAGAGTTTTTACCCTATTTTTTACTGCAATTAAGCTACAGCTTCTGCTTTGTCTATTACAACCTGGCCTCTGTAGTACATTTTACCTTCATGCCAGTAAGCTCTGTGGTATAAATGTGCTTCTCCTGTCACAGGACATGTAGCGATTTGAGGTACAGACGCTTTATAGTGCGTTCTTCTCTTGTCTCTTCTTGTTTTCGAGGTCTTTCTTTTAGGATGTGCCATTTTACTATATTATTTATCCGTTAATAGTTTTTTTAATTCGTCCCAACGGGGATCTGTATTTTCTTTTGTTTCTTCTTTCTTCGCTTCCACTTTCGGGGCAAGCTCGTTCAGTTTGTCTAATATATCGGCGGCGACGGTACCGTCCTTTACTCCTGGATGTATGCGCTTTGAAGGAACCGACAGCACGATCATCTCATAAATGTACTGTGATACATCTACCTGATACTCACCGTGCGGAAGAATTAGTATCTCATCGTGATCGTTGTTATACTCATCTCCAAACTTCACCACAAGCTTTAACTTACCTTTTATTGGCAAATCAAAATCCTCATTAGTGATATCACAAGGCACGTTTACCGTTCCTTTATGCTTAAAGCTAAGCTCCAGCATTGTGATTTTTTTCTCCAAAACTAAATTCACTTTGACATTGACGTCGTTATACTCATCAAAACCAAAGTCATCAAAGAACTCTTTATTTATCTCAAACTCAAACTGGTGCTTTCCCTGTTTCAATCCCACAAACGGAATCAAAAATTCTTTATTCACTTTCATTCCAGTTGGTTTTTTATTTCGTTAAACTCAATATTTACGGTCTAAAACACCGCAACTCATTTCGTTACAACAGTTTTGAGCGTGCAAAGATATAAAATTATCGCAATTCCAAAACGGTTATCAACATTTTTTTGTTTACAACTGCTTTTCCTTGATTTTTAAAGGATTTTTTGTCATTTCCTCATACTGCTGCCTTGAATGAAAAATATCCAATGCCATATATAAGGCTTCTTTAAACGAATTAAAATCGGCAATACCCTTTCCGGCAATATCATAAGCCGTACCGTGATCCGGCGATGTTCTAACAGCTTCAAGGCCTGCCGTGTAATTTACACCGCCACCAAACGCAAGTGTTTTAAAAGGAATCAGCCCCTGATCGTGGTATGACGCAACTACGGCATCATACTTTTCATATTGCCCACTACCAAAAAAGCTATCTGCAGAGAATGGCCCAAAAACCAGCACCCCTTCTTCAAAGAGTTTTTTAAGCGCCGGCTTTACTACCTGATCATCCTCTTTACCAATAACACCATTATCGCCACTGTGCGGATTTACGCCAAGCACAGCAATTTTAGGTTTATTAACCGCAAAATCCTGCTTAAGTGAATGATTAACCGTTAGTAGTTTTTTGCGGATAAGCTCTTCTGTAAGATGAGCCGAAACTTCATTTACCGGAATATGATCTGTCAGCAAACCTACACGAAGCTTATCCTGAACCATCAGCATAAGCGCATCTCCATCCAGTTCCTGATCAAGATAATCCGTATGGCCCGGAAACTTAAAATCTTCCGACTGTATATTGTACTTATTGATAGGTGCCGTTACCAGCACATCGATCTTTTTATTTTTTAAAGCGGCAACTGCTTCTGTAAACGACTTAACAGCATATTTACCGACATTTTCATCGTTTTTACCAAAATCGATATTTACGCTCTCTTTCCAGATATTCAATACGTTTATCTTCCCGATCACCATTTGATCAAGATTATCGATACCATGCAGGTTACACGTAAGCTCAAATGTTTTTTTAATAAAAGACAGCACTTTTACATTGCCAAAAATAATTGGTGTGCAAAACTCAAGCATACGGTTATCTTCAAAGGTTTTCAGGATTACCTCTGGCCCTATCCCGTTAAGATCTCCTATTGATATACCTACAATTACATTTTCTGCCTTTTTTGTCATGATGCTGTTTTGTTGTACTTTTGAAGCCACAAATTTAGTAAAATAAACAGCATGTTTACAGGAATTATAGAAACCCAGGGAACAATAAAAGAAATAGTAAAAGACAACGACAATATTCACATAAGCATTACATCTCCTATTACCCATGAGCTTAAGATAGACCAAAGCGTAAGCCATGACGGAGTATGCCTTACCGTGGTTGCCATAAACAATGACACTTATACTGTTACAGCCATAAAAGAGACACTCGAAAAGACTAACCTAAAAGGTTGGACTGTAGGCGGAATAGTAAATCTTGAACGCGCCATGAAATTAGGCGACCGCCTTGACGGGCACATTGTTCAGGGCCACGTAGACCAGACAGGAGTATGCAAATCGGTTGAGAATGCCAACGGAAGCTGGTACTTTACGTTTGAATACGACAAAGCCGCCAACAATATTACCATCGAAAAAGGCTCAATAACTGTAAATGGTGTTAGCCTTACGGTAGTAAATTCAAAAGAGAACGAGTTTAGCGTTGCTATCATTCCTTATACTTTTGAGCATACCAACTTTAACGCTATCAAACCCGGAACCATCATTAACCTTGAGTTTGACGTAGTAGGCAAATATGTAGCCAGGCTGCACGCTTTAAGAAACTAATACCAAGCCTCACGAAAGTGGGGCTTTTTTCATCCTCATCCCCAGCCCCTCTCCAAAGGAGAGGGGAGCTATTACGCAAAAACATCGGACATCAGACTCTGAAACAACTTTTCAACACCCCTCACATTTAACATTTCTGCGATTTAGGAGGGAACGGTTATTGCTTATTTTTGTACAAAACACCCCCAATATGTACGACAGGATTAGAGAAAAGCTCAACATACTTGCTGATGCCGCTAAATATGATGTGTCCTGTTCTTCGAGCGGTGGCTCCCGTAAGAATGACAACAAAGGCATTGGCGACAGCAGCAGTAGCGGTATATGCCATACCTACACCGAAGACGGGCGTTGTGTATCATTACTAAAGATACTACTCACCAATCATTGCATTTACGACTGTGCTTTTTGCGTTTCGCGAAAAAGTAACGACGTAAAACGTGCTGCCTTTACCGTTGACGAAGTGGTAGAGCTTACCATGAGTTTTTACCGCCGAAATTATATCGAGGGATTGTTCCTAAGTTCCGGTATTTTCAAAAATGCTGACTTTACCATGGAACGTTTGGTTCGTATTGTAAAAAAACTACGCACCGAAGAACGTTTTAATGGTTATATCCATTTAAAAACCATTCCGGGAGCCAGTCAGGAACTGCTTACCGAAGCCGGATTGTATGCCGACCGTATGAGCATCAATCTTGAGATGCCTACCGAGAGCGGACTGAAGCTTCTTGCTCCTGATAAATCACACGAAGATGTAAAGAAGCCTTTAGGCTTTATACAAAATACGATTACCCAATTTAAAGACGAGAAACAAACAGGGTTAATAAAAAGCACCCCAAAGTTTGTTCCTGCCGGCCAAAGTACCCAAATGGTGATAGGCGCCACACCTGAAACCGATATGGAAATTATGTATAGCGCCGATGAGTACTACAAAAATTTCTCCCTTAAAAGAGTATATTATTCCGGATATATCCCGATTAGCTATGACGAACGCATGCCAATGATTGGCAGCCAGCCACCGCTATTGCGTGAAAACAGGTTGTACCAGACCGACTGGCTGATGCGCTTTTATGGTTTTAATGTAAAGGAGCTCCTTAACAGTAACAATCCGCATCTGGATACCGATATTGACCCTAAACTGAGTTGGGCTTTGCGCAATCTCGACCAGTTCCCCATAGACATTAATACTGCCGACTATCGCATGATATTGCGGGTACCCGGAATAGGTGTTCAATCAGCCAACAAGATTGTACAGGCACGCAAGTTTGGAAAGTTGCGCAGCGACCAACTACAGAAAATAGGCATTGCCTACAACAGGGCAAAACATTTTATACGTTGTGCCGACAGCCCAATCATACTAAACGAGCCCGACGCACCTCATCTAAAGAGTATTATACTTGCAGACAGCAACAGTAAATATTTGAAAGTAGCGCAGAATCAGCTTTCATTATTTTAAATGATGTATTTTAAATTCTAAATGCACCACACGCCCTATTATTTGTAATGCAAAAAATCAAGGAAGGATTTAGCGTTGGGAGAAGGGGACTGACCCCCGAGACGAGCACGATAGTGCGAGCGGCTGGGGTCGGGAGGGAAAATCCTGACGTAGATTTTCAAATACAAATAATGAGGCTTGACTTTTTGTTTCTTTTGCGTCAAGGCAAAAGAAAAGAATAAAAAAGAAAAATTATGATCACCTACACCTTCGACGGCTCTTTTGAAGGGCTTCTTACCGCAATTTTCGAGTCTTACGACCGGAAAGAAAAAGCCGTTCAGTTGGTATGGGATAAATATTACCAACCCTCAATGCTGGATGAGGCTTTAGAAATAATTAATGATGAAGCCAAAGCCAAACGCGTATGGGAAGGCCTGAAAAAAAAGCTTTCGCCGGAATGGCGCACGCGCTTTTACAAAGCATATTTATCTGAAGACCCCCAGACGTTTCAGGATCTCTTTGATTTTGCCCGTTATATCTTTGATAATCCAGAAGGTGCCGAAACCAACTTTGGCAATCCTTATGTGATGGCAGTTTCAAAAATGGATAAAAAAGTAAACCGCGAAAAACACCGCATGAAGGCTTTTATCCGTTTCCAGAAAATTGCCGATGGCATTTATTATTGCCCCGTTGAACCTGATTTTAATGTATTGCCCCTCATCGCTTCTTTTTTCAGGAACCGCTATGCCGACCAGCAATGGATAATATATGATATTAAACGCAAATACGGTTTATTTTACGACCTGCACACGGTTCAGGAGATAACGTATGAGTTCGTATCTGAAATCGACACCAGGAAAGTAGCACTCCCCGCTGAACTGACTGATGATAAAGAAGAGCTGGCTTCTATATTATGGAAAGACTACTTTAACAGCACCAACATCCCTGCCCGAAAGAATATGAAACTGCACATTCAGCATGTGCCAAGGAGGTATTGGAAGTACCTGAATGAGAAGAATTGATTCTTGGATTTTTTGAAGGATCGAATAATCTAACAATCCAAATATCTAATTTCCTATTTTTGCATTTCAAATCAATATCATGCTTGGACTTAAACTTTTGACCGATCCCCGTTGGGCGAATATAGCCGAATCGAACCTGGAAGACATCCTTACTGATCATGCCTGGTGCGAACAGAAAGCGGCAGCTAATGCATTATACATCATTACCAATAACCCTGAACATATCGAACTGATTCAAAAAATGGCGGAAATTGCCATGGAAGAAATGGATCATTTTAATCAGGTTATTGATATCATCAAACAACGTGGCTATACACTGGGGAGAGAAAAGCGTGACGACTATGTAAATCAGCTTGCAAAATTCATGAAGAAAAATGCCAGCCGAAACACATCCTTTATAGACCGCCTTTTGTTTGCAGCCATGATCGAAGCGAGAAGCTGTGAGCGCTTTAAAGTGCTTTCACAAAACATTACCGACAAAGAGCTGGCGAAATTCTATTATGACCTGATGGTATCGGAAGCAACACACTACACTACGTTTTTGGGCTTCGCCCGAAAATACGCCGAAGATGTTGACGTAGAAAAACGCTGGGCCGAATGGCTGGAATTTGAAGGCGAACTAATACAAAGCTACGGAAAATCGGAAACGATACACGGATAAAAACACACAATGCCTGCCACCAGCAGGCATTTACTTTTTACCATCGGCATTTTTCCCAACAAGCTTAATTCCTACTTTGCCATCATCACCATCTTCCGCTTTAAGATGCACTACAATACCACGGTTACGTCGTTTGGCCAGCTCTTTTTTATCGGTAATACCTTCATCATTTTTAGGATTTCGCAAAGGAACATCAACATACAACTCAGTACCTTTACCCAAAGAATAAACTCCCTGCACATCCATATTAAGCACACTTGAATTAATTTGCATAGGCTTAACGGTTATCTTTTCTCCGGCAACATCAAAACTGCCCTTCAGGTTTGCGAATTCAATCGTATTCATGTCGCGCAGCGGAAAGGCAAACTTGCCTACTTTCCGTACGGGATCAAAATTAAGCAGCTTACCATTTTTTAACCCAAAAGAAACCGTTCCGAATATTGTTTTGGGCACCAGTTCTCCGGCATTGGTAACGCTACCGGTTATATTTACATCAGAAGAAAATCTGCCCCTCAGATTATCTGCCTTAAGCGTTTCCAATCCAAAATTATTAAAGGCATGAAAAAACCTGTTCACATCAACATTATTCACATTCGCCTGAACCTTATATTTATTACGATTGCCCTGTTGCACCATACTACCGCTTAGCTGTAATGTACCTCCCGCATGATTGAGTCCTGAATCTTTTAGCAAGATACCGTTGTCTGTTAAAAACACATTCGCTTTTACAGCAGTTGCCAAAAACTTATTGTAATACAATTTATCTACATTCAGGTGAATATCTACATTTGTTTTCTCAAAAAACTCGTTCATCTCTTTCGTAAAATTACCTTTATCGGTCTTCCGGATAGCAGCTTTAGCCTTACCCCTGCTCCCTAAAAAGTGCATAAATTCAGCCACGTTCAGGCTGGGGCTTTTCACATTCCAATGAAGGATTATCTTTTGCGGATCGGTATAATACAAATTCATAAAGTTTTTAATATACCCATCCATATTTATGGTGCTTTTTGCTGTTGTAAGCGAAATGGTACTTATAGTAAGATCTTCACTGGTGAAATCGAGCAGTACTGAAACATCTTTAAATTTCATCTTTCGGGGCACGTAGGTAATATCTGCATCTTTCACATTTATCTTACCTTTTATGTAGGGACGCGCTATCATAAAATTCACGATATCGGCCTTAAAATCAACATTCATTTCTGCAGTACCCGATGCAAAAGCCAGTAAATCTTCATCTACAACCCCTTTGAGCTTCGTCATTTCGAACTGCGACGAGAAATCACCAACGACAATAGGTTTTTCAAGATTAAGGATGAATGTCTTCTTCATATTTACAGGCAATCCGTTGTAATAACCCTTAAAATTATAAAGCTTTATAGCCGAATTGGCATCACTAAGCCCTTTTCCTCTTACATGATGATTGGTAAATACACCGCTGAAATTACAATCAGTTACATTCCCCCCGGGAGTATGCAATACATTATCTCTTACTTCTGCTTTTACAAGTATAGAGGGATCTCCCTCAGCATTAAAGTCTCCTATAAGATCACATGTTACAGCAATAGGCTCATCGATTGCAAACATATCCAGCTTACTTGATATGTTAGGAGACAGCAAATGAGATGCTCTGCTCCAAAGTATACTTTCATTACTGATATTAAAAGTAAAATCAGCCTTTTCACTGCCCACCCTTATTTTAGCCCCTATCACAAAAGTATCACCTCCTATTTCCAGCGTGTTAGGAAGTGCAGTTATAAAACCCTCATCCTCATCATATATCAGGTCAAACTTACCTTCTAAGGTTTTCTCTTTTATAAAACTCCCATGCACTGTATTAAATGCCATACTATGGGCACGGGCATCGAGATTGGCTTCAGCTTCCCAACCGGAAAAAGTATAATCAATTTCAGCATCAAGTTCATGTACGGTAAAGCTATAGCTTTTGCCGTTTTTGATATCCTCAATACCTAAGGTAACATTATCAAGAATAAGGCTGCGCAGTTCAGGAAAACTCCCTTCAGATCTATCTTTTGAATCGGCATTCTTTTTCTTCTTAAACACAGCACTATTACTATAGCCCGAAGCATCAATATACAAGTCAATCGCTGCATTGCGGATACTCATTTTCCGGATATCTATAGCACCTCGCAACAGCGCCATAAGATTAACCTTTACATCCAGCTCTCCCGCCTTAAGAAATGTCCTTTGATGTACCGCATAAAGACTGTCACGAAGAATTACCTGTTTTAATTTTAATGAGACATGAGGAAATCCGGTAAAAAAAGTAGGATCCATGCTTTTCACCTTAAGTGTTCCGGAAATTCCCCCATTCAACTCCTTAAGAAGTCTGGCCTGAAGTTCGGTTTTATTGTTATTTATATATACACCCAACGCTACATAGAGCATTATGACCAGCAAAAACATTCCTGTCAGAAAAAGCAATACTCGCTTTATCCAAAGTGGAAATTTATTTTTAATGATGTTAAATGGGTAATTTCTAATCATTTGTTTATTTATAAAACCAAAAAACTTGTCTTAAAATTAAAAATATTTACCCGGTAAAATGCTAAACAACTGCAAAACATTAACACTACAAAACAATCATGGGCATCTAATTAAAATAAAACAAAATGTTTTAAAAAAACTCAGAATTCAACTACATTGTTAAATAAATAACATTTTTTTATTAAAATGTTAAACATAGAAAACACCTTTAAAATTAACCGATTCCGAACAATAAGTATTTTAAAACGTTAATATTATCATTTTTTTAACATTTTTATAGGTAAACATTTAGTTAGCTTTAACACTGTTTAACAACTAAAAAAACCTACTATCAATGAAAAATTACCTTTCGCGTAGTAGAATTCGGCAATTGCCAATTCTAGCATGTTTTCTATTTCTTTTATTTACCGTTCCCCTCCAGGCACAGAACATCAGTCTCACCTGGAACAGCGAATCGGGATGTCAAACCTACAAACCAGATGACCGTAAAGGTTTTCAGGAAGACATTGGCACTGGCGGTTGTGTAAAAGTGTGCGAACTAAGCACAGTAGTTTACACCCTTACAGGATCTAACCCTTCCTGGCCAGTAGCTTGGTCGGCACCGGGAGGTACAATTCAGGGATCAAACAACACTTCATGTGTAGTCGCCTGGGGTAATGCAGGATCGGGATCGGTTTCAGCAACCATTACCACACCTAACGGTCCAAAAACAGAGCAGGTCTGTATTGAAATTATTGAAGGACCTTATGCACAGTTCACTGTATTCCCATATAGCGAACAAGACTACGATTATTATGCCTGTGCACTTGAAGAAATTTATTTTACAAATCTTTCAAATGACGGAGGCGGATCAGAAATAGTTTCATATTATTGGGACTTTGGGGATAACACATACTCTTCTGCTTTTGAACCCTCACACACCTATAATCAGGGTGGGGATTACAAAGTAACCTTAACGATTACCAACTCTTGTAACTGTACAGCAACTATTACAAAAATAATTCACGTACATGACGTTAAAGCATTCGAAATAAGCTGTAATTCTGTGGTTTGCGAAAATGCAACAGACACCTACAGCATCCCGGACAGTGTAGCACAAGATTGTAGCCAGTTTGACTGGAAAGTATTTGGCGGAACAATATTAAGCCCAATGCCTTACGGACAATCTATAGATGTTGTTTGGGATAATGTTGACGATAGCGGTTTTGGTTATGTAATGTTTGATGCCAGCGCTTGTCATTCACCATGTTCATCAGTAACAATAAAAGTTCCTGTTGTAAAAAGTGTAGGCACAATTGTGGGCGACGCTGTGGTATGTGAAGGCAGTCAGTACAGGTATAAATTACCGCAATGGCCTACAACAGACTTTGTTTGGTCAGTAGATAATAATGGTACAGGTGCCTGGGTTATGGATACCGACCAACGTAATGAAGTGATCTTAACAACAGGCAGCACCGGAAACATTACCCTGAGATGCACTTATACGAACACAATGTTAGGCTGCGGTGGAACTGCAGAATATAACATCTATGTAAGACCAATGGGTGTTATTACAGGACCTCAGGCAGTATGCCAAAACAGTAACAATACTTATACCTTAAACGCAGGATTTAGCGGTACATGGACTCTAAAACGTCCTAACAACACAACGGTAAGCGGAACAGGAAATAGCTTTAGCCATGTATTTACCATGGTTGGAAACTACAGCCTTGACGTAACAGGAACTAACTTCTGTCCTCCTGATCAACCGTTTATTATACGAGTAGACAAAATACCTGTAACTCCAAATGCGGCAGCTATTGTAGGACCTGCAAAAATATGTCCTTCTACTCCAGTAGAATACAGCATGGTTAATACTGAGCCGGGTACTGTTCTTGTATGGTCGGTTACTAATGGTACTTTTAGCGGATCTAACTATGGCAATGCAGTAACCGTTACTTTCAACCCTGGTTTTAGCAGCTATACTGTTTCTGTAAGAAGAGAAAACGCAACTGATCCTCATTGTCCATCCGGTACTGTAAGCAAAACGGTAGTACCTCACACTGCTACTCCTCTTACCATCTCAGGATCACAGGTTTCAAACATTTGTCCAAACTCAATATCTGGCCCTTATAACGCAAGCTATTTAGAAGGAGACACTTATGAATGGTCAATATCACCTGCTTCTTCAGGAAGTGTGATTTCAGGACAAAATACCGCTTCGGCAATGATTCAATGGAATCAAAGTCCTTCAGCCGGTACACAAATCAAAGTAAGGGTTAGAAAATGTGACACATATTATACTGCATCGCTAAACGTAGGATTTATCAGCCTGCCTACAATAACTCTAACTGCACCGAACAGCATATGTGCCAACAGCCCGTTAATACCTACAATTTCTTCAACTCCGGGATTAACATCAGGAACCATCAGCCTTAACTACGGCGACGGTACTCCGGATGACGTTTTCCCTTATAACGGTGCTCCGCAAACACATTATTTCCCACTGCAGACTTCAAATACTAATTACACTATTACTGCAACTGTTACAGGTGCAAATGGATGTTCTACACCTATTATTGTTACAAGAACCATTACAGTTATGCCTACACCGGTAGCTTTTATTTCTCCGGCTCCGGATGTAATATTCTGTAACACGGTAACACCATTTACACTTACAGCTACTGTAAATTACGGAAGCTTTGGAACAACAACTTTCCAGTGGTATAAAGACGGCGTAGCACAGTCCGGACAAACATCAAGCAGCTATACGGTATCAGCTTTTGGTGTATATACAGTGTATGTTGCTAACAGTAATGGATGTGGATCGTATACTAATACAGTAAAAGTCCTTAACGGATGTGCTAACTGTACTGTATCACCTACACCATCGATAACTGTAAATGCTACACAAACTTCATGTACTCAGGTATCGGCAACTGCAAGTGCGAGCCCGGCACCGCTGGCAACTTCATGGTCAGTAGGGCCAGAAGCTAACTTGTTAAGTTCAACTTCTACAACGGCGAATATAGATTATCTAAAAGCAGGTAACCACACTATTATTTACTACTCAACATACAATGCTGTTGGTGGAGGTACATGTGTAATACCTACTTACAAAAGCATGATCATACCATTTATTCCTAAAGTACTGTATCAGGTACAATGTAGTTCAACACCGGGAATGTATGATGTTACGCTATACGACCAGTCTCAGTACTATCCTCCTACACCGGCAACAGGCAAAACGTTCTATGTAAACGGAACGCCATACTCTGTACCTGCCAGTGCAACACAGTACACCGTTACAATACCGGGTGGCAACTATAACTTTGGTATAGAGTTATCAAGAGCAGGATTCCAAACATGTTCTGCCTTCACACCTAAGTCACTTCCTGTAATTGCTCCTGTTGTTATTTCAGGACCAACAAGTGCATGTAGCGACTCAGCATTTAACTTTACTACTAATATTGCCGCTGCATCGGGCATATCTTACAGCTGGAACTTTGGCGACGGAACTTTCAGCGGTATGCCATCACCATACAAGGTATATTCAACACCGGGTACTTATACAGTATCAGTTTCGGTTTCAGTTTTAGGACTTTGTACATTAACTGACACTCATACCGTTACCGTAGCTCCTAACGGACTAGCCGGTACATTGTCATCAGACTCTCCTAATTGTGAGGGAAGTCCAATAACAATTACATTTAACAATACAGGAACTCCGGTTTCTTCGTATACATGGATGAAAGAAAATGTTGTTATGGCAACAACCACAATACCAACATATTCTCCACCAACTTCCGGAAATTACTGGGTAATGCTTAACAACACTAACGGTTGTACTAAGCAGCTTCAGGGTACTAATGCAGCATACATTATGAGTCCGGATCCTATTATTACAGGCCCAGATTCAGTTTGTGCAGGAGAATCATTCCAGCTATCTGGTTATGCCGGAGCAGGAACTCTTCAGTACAGATGGTTAAGAAACGGTACTGCACTTACAACATGGAGCTCATCGCCAATCCTTAACTACACTTCATACATAACAAGCCCTGCTACGGCAACCTTTACTGTTGAAGTAAGAGTATCTGACGGTAGTTCAGGTTACTGTGTTGGTTCTGCCAACTACCAGGTTACAACCTATGCTGCTCCAACAGGTATATATGCTAACTGGCATATCATCAGCTGCAATCCTTACCAGGTACAGCTTGACGGTGTTGCCTCAGGAGCTGGTACTTACAACTGGAGCAATGGTATGAGCGGACAAAGCGTTGTGGTAACAGAAGGAGGTCCTTACCTGCTTACATTTACAAACCCTGGAGGATGTACTGCAACATATCAGTTTGACGTACCTAAAGATCCTGAAGTTTACTTCTGGATATTCCCTACAGGCTGTTATGAATTCTGTAGCGAAAAAGAAGAAAACAGTCCGTTTGAAATCCTTGGTCCTGCACCGGGAGCTATATTTGCTGGATGGGAATGGATAAGAGACTACAGCGTTGATGTTGCCGGAAGTGGCTCTGTTCCTAACTACACTGTTTCGCAATCAGGCACATACCAGATGTCTCTTGACAATGGTACATGTAAGAAAACGACAGACGAGATGAACGTAACCATGAACCACTGTAAATGTGATGTAAGGTATGACATCAAATCTATCAAAGCTGAATACAAAGAATTCTGTTTCTATGTTATAGATATCTATATCGACAACCCTTACGGAACACCAATAACAGTGAACCTGAGTGGCCCTGCCGGAAGCGGAACATTTGTTCCGGGTGCAGTTTCAGTACCACCGGGAGGAGCAGGATTTACAGTACAGTTCATTCCTGGTTGGTTCGTAGGAGGTTCGCTTGAAATTACCCTTTCAGCAGTAAATGAAAAAGGTGATCTGTGTAAAACAACACAGAAATTCGATTTCCCTGACTGCAGGCTGAAATCTCGTGAGATATCTGACGAAACAATCCTTGAAAACAGACTGACGGTATCTCCTAACCCTACAAGGGATGCAACAGGACTAACCTATACTTTTGCTAACGAAAAAGCACAGGTAAGATCTCTTGAAATTTACAGCCTGATGGGTGTACTTCTTGAGAAATACACTCCTGAAACCCAAAATGGTGTATGGAATATTAATTTAGGCCGTTACGCTGCAGGACAATATATTGTTGTCATGAAAGAAGACGGCGAACTAATAGATCAGAAAGCGATCATAGTTCAATAAAACCTTCAATACCTAAACCGGAGGAGGCCCTTAACAGGGCCTCCTTTTTTTTGCTGTAAATAAAAATGCGGCCGAAGCCGCATTTAAAAGTAATAAAAACATAAACTACTAAATCTTGCCTATCACTTTTTTATCTTAAAGGCATATCGCCTGAATTATCAAATTTGTTTTATTTTTCTTTCAAAAACACCGTTTTTTTTGTAAAAATCAAATATTTACTGCAAATGTAAGACATAAATCAATTTACAAACTACAAAAAGACAGAAAAATTCGATATTCCACAATTTCAATATTTTTAGTGAAATTTATATCTCTACCAATTCTCTAGGAAATATATAACAAAAAAATATACGATTGAGAACTTTGTTAAAAAAATCGTTAAAAAGCACATAAAACCAAAACAAATAACATAATACCACCAAAATTGCCCATCCATAAGGCTTATATTTGTAATACAACACACACGAATATGCCTGATCAGAATTTATACTTTATAGCCCTTATACCGCATGAAACCGTAGCCGGAGAGGTAACGGATTTTAAAAATGATTTTGCCGCCAATTACAACAGCAGCCGTGCCCTGCGCACCATGCCTCACATCACGCTGAAGGCACCTTTTAAGCTTGAGACGCGCGAACACAACAACCTCCTTAAATGGTTTGACGGCATACGCCCAATGGCAGAATCCTTTATAGTAGAACTGGAAGACTTCGGCAGTTTCCCCAATAAGGACAACCCTGTTATTTATGTAAAACCCATAATGACACCCGGTTTGGAACGCCTGCAAAAATCAATACTGAATGCCTTTGAGCACTCCTACCCCGACATTAGCATACCGTATACCGAACGCAACTTTCACCCGCACATGACCATTGCCTTTCGCGACCTTACGCCCGAGCAGTATGCCCGCGCCATGGACGTGTACCAGCACAAAAAATACAGTGCTACCTTCCGTGCCGATAAGTTCTACCTGCTACAGCACAACGGCGAACAATGGAATGTAATCGCGGAACATACGCTTTAGGTTGATTTGTTCAAAGTTTAAGGTTTAAAGTTGCTTACTCATACGTCTATGGGATTAACCACAAAGGTCACTAAGGTAACACTAAGCGCACAAAGCTTTGTGAACCTTGTGTATGTTTACTTAGTGTTCCTTGTGGTTAACTCTCAACAGTGGTAACTTTCAACATTAAAACATTAAACCTTAAACAAATTCTCTATTTTTGCAACACAACAATCAAACATGGCCAAAAAGAACAACGCGCAATTAACCCTTTTTAACGAGAATGTGTACGAGTACTTCGTGCTGCTCTCTCCCGACGAAGCCATTAAGGAGGCGGTAGACGGGCTAAAGGAACAATTGCACGGCATGATAGGCCTGGAAGATTATAACCGCAAGAGTATTGCGCATGTGTCGTTGTTTAAGACCAAAGCCACTACCGATACACAGGTGCTGAAGCTTGTAAAAAAAGCTGCTGCCGCACAGCAGCCTTTTACCATAAAGCTGGACGGCCACGAAGTGCTGAAACACGGAGGTGTTTCGCGTACGCTGTGCCTGAAGATAGAAGACCCCGAACCTATAAACAATATTGTAGCGCTGCTTGACCCCAAGCCCGAGGCAAAGCGCAGCTACCGCCAGACCAGCATACTGGACAAAAGGCCACGCGCCAAAAAGGTGATACACCCACACGTTACCATTGCGCGCAACATTGCTACGGCCGACTTTGACCGCCTTGAAGACCTGACGCCTTTTGACTACCAGGCCGAATGGCTGTGCGACCGCATTACCATTTTACGCCGCCTTGACGGAAGTACCGGAATTTTTAGCCCGGTGAAGGAAGTGAAGTTGGGGTAGGTATTTTCTTAAAAATAGGTGTTTTTACTTACTATCATATAATCAGAAAATCATATTTTTACTGTAAATCAGAAAGATATGAAAATTGAAAGTATAAAAATAGAAAACTTCAGATCCTTTAAAGATCAAACTATAAATTTAGATGATTATTCTTGCTTTGTAGGGCCAAATGGAGCTGGGAAATCTACAGTTTTTAATGCCTTAAATATTTTCTTCAGACAATATAAAGACAGTAAAACTGATTTAAGTAAGCTAACAGAAAGCGATTTTCATCACAAAGACACATCTGTAGACATTAAAATCACAGTAACATTTATTGATTTATCAGAACAAGCCCAACAGGATTTAGCAAATTATGTAAGACAAGAAAAACTAATTATCACTACTATAGGAAAATACGACGCCGAAACTCAAAGAGCTGAAGTAAAACAATATGGCAATAGATTAGGTGTTATCGAGTTCGCAGAGTTTTTTGAAGCGGATAAAAGTGGTGCTAAAGTTTCTGATTTAAAGGAAATTTATAACAAATTTCAAGCAAAGTATCCCGACTTAGACGTTGCTACAACTAAAGCTGATATGATAAACAAACTTCAAGAATATGAAGCCAATCGACCTGATTTATGTAGCCTGATTCCAAGCGAGGATCAATTCTATGGAGCCACAAAAGGAACTAATAGACTATCACCTCATATACAATGGGTTTTTGTACCAGCAGTTAAAGATGTTACAGAAGAAAGTGAAGAATCAAAAACATCTGCACTTGGACAGTTACTTGCAAGAACTGTGCGTTCAAAAGTAAATTTCAATGATCAAGTAACCCATTTACGTATTATGGCAAAACAGCAATATCAAAATTTACTCGATCAAGAACAAGTTGTATTGAAAGATATATCTGATTCTTTACAAAACAGATTATCTTCTTGGGCTCATCCGAATTTAACTGCACAGATATTATGGAAACAAGACCCTGAAAAATCAGTAAAAATTGAGGAGCCTTTCGCATATCTTAAGTTAGGAGAAAGAGGATTTGAAGGAGATTTATCAAGATTCGGACATGGATTACAGCGTTCATATATGTTAGCATTATTACAAGAACTATCACAGATTGAGGATGAAAATAGTCCAACATTAATAATGGGAATCGAAGAACCTGAATTGTATCAACATCCCCCTCAAGCAAGATATTTAGCAGAAACACTTATAGATTTAGCCGAAAAGAATTCGCAAATTTTAATATGTACTCACAGTCCTTTATTCATTCCTGGTGATAGTTTTGACAAAATAAGAATTGTTAGAGACAATGGAAACCCTAGCCATACATTAATCAATTCTTTATCCTACACTTCACTAACAGAAACTTTAGAATCAATTGGAGAGAAACACATTAAAGAATCAGGGATGATTGCAAAACTTTATCCATCTCTAAATCCTATTGTAAATGAAATGTTCTTCTGTAGAAAATTAATCTTAGTCGAAGGCATAGAAGACGTAGCCTATCTTACTTCATATTTATTGCTTACAGGAAAAATCTTTGACTTTAGGAAAAACGGTTGCCATATAGTACCAGTAAATGGGAAAAATAATCTAATAAAGCCTCTTGCAATAGCAAATCTCTTAAAAATTCCGACTTATGTTATTTTTGATGCTGACACAAACAAAACAAAAGATCACGAAGTACCACAACATAAAAAAGAGAACAAATCAATCTTAAGCATACAAGGATATTCCGATGAAAATGAGCTTCCGGAATCCATTATATCTAAAAATAATCTATTCTGCTGGAAAACAAACTTAACAGATACAATCAAGGAAGAGCTAGGTGCTAATTGGATAAAACACAGAGATAAAGCAGCAGCTATATACGGAAATGCTCCTGACCTTGAAAAGAATCCTTTAGCTATTGCAAAGACATTGGAATTAGCATGGGAATCAGGAGATAAATCAACACTCCTTACAGGACTTATAAATAATATTATTGAGTTTTCTATTAACAACTAAATACTCCCAACTTATCAACAATAACCTTTTCGTAATACAATTCTAACTGTAATTTTTGTTATTACACTAAAAAGATGTAGTACCTTTGTGCCATGAAACTAAGTTTGCTACCGCTCGCTCTGGGCGGCCTTACCATAGGCATCACAGAGTTCGTTATGATGGGCCTGCTGCCCGATATCGCACACGACCTTAATATCAGCATACCGCAGGCGGGCCACCTTATCTCTGCCTATGCCCTGGGTGTGGTTATTGGCGCACCGCTACTGGTTATTGCCGGGCGCAACTTTCCTCCTAAAAAAATGCTGCTGGCTATGGCCATTATGCTAACAGTGTTCAACGCGTTATCGATAATTGCACCGGGTTACAACCTGCTGTTTGCGTCACGTTTCCTTTCGGGGTTGCCGCATGGGGCCTTCTTTGGTGTAGGTGCTGTAGTGGCCTCTCGCCTCGCCGATGCCGGTAAAGAAGCACGTTCTATCGCTATTATGTTCTCGGGGCTTACCATCGCTAACGTGGTTGGGGTGCCGTTGGGAACGTATATAGGCCACAACTACAGCTGGCGTTATACCTTTGTAGTGGTTACCATTATAGGGCTCATTACCGTAATTACCCTGCTGCTGCTCATGCCAAAGCTCGAATCCAAAAGAATAGACAGCATTAAAACACAGCTGCAGTTCTTCACAAAGGTCGATGCATGGCTCATCATATTTATCGTTGCCATAGGTACGGGCGGATTGTTCTGCTGGATCAGTTATATTGCCCCGCTACTTACCGAAATATCAGGCTTCTCTGCCGAGAATGTCCCTTACATCCTTATCCTCGCCGGACTGGGAATGGTAGTAGGTAATTTCGTCGGGGGCCGCCTCGCCGACCGCTTCTCACCTGCCACTACGGTACTTTCGGTATTGCTTATCATGGCAACAAACCTGTTGGCCGTATACCTGTTCTCCGGCAACCAGATTATATCGCTAATACTGGTATTTGTTACAGGAGCCTTGTCGTTTGCGGTAGTCGCACCCGTACAGATGCTTATCATTCAGGCTGCTAAAGGTTCAGAGATGATTGCTTCGGCATCATTACAAGCCAGTTTTAATACAGGGAACGCACTTGGAGCCTTCCTGGGCGGATTACCGTTGGTTATGGGTTATAGCTATGCTTCGCCAAACTTGGTAGGTGTTGCTATGGCATTAACGGGTTCGGTTACCACTTTGGTTTTGATTAGCCGAAACAGAAAAGCGGCACAGCTGAAAACAGCATAAAAAGACGTCTTTAATTTTTGAATATCGAATGACCCCGGAAATCACTTTCCGGGGTTATTTTTTGGTCAAAAAATGTGTTTTGGAGGTTTTGTAAAACCGTTTTTCTTTTTAGAGTCGGCAAAAGTAATATTAAATTTTATTTGACTGTTTTTCAATATTTTGACTACCTTTAATTTTACGCACGAAAATGGCGTTTTGACAACAAAAAGCGTAAAATTAACAACTGTGTACTGGTTATGAGATTTTGCATATTTCGTTACAAAATAACATTTTTAATCAATACTTAACAACCAAATAAGCTACCTTAGCGGATGCACCTCTTTTACCCAAAAGAATTCTTACTATATGAATACCCGCAACGAAATGAACTTTGCTACACCCCGTAATTTAACCGGCAGATTAGTACAATCTGTTAAGGATTATGTGTCCGGAAATGGCGCAAAAGTCATCCTTACGGATTATACATTTTCACAAACAGAAGTCCCCGAAAGTCTTGAAAACATAAGGCTTAGCATTATAGACACAGCAGCCAAAGCGATAAAGTTATACGACGAAGGCAATACTCCCGAAGCACTAAAAACCATTGAAATACTGGACCTTAAGACGGAAAACTATCTGCTGCAACTCGAGCTTTATGAACTTAAAGCCAATACTACTCAAAATACTGACAATCAAAAAGATAACCCTGTTTTAACCCACCATAGCGAACTTACCCGTGGCATCGAAGGGATTAATCAGTTGTATTCCGACAAAAGCACTGAAAATGAGTCAGCTAAAGCCAAAATGGGCAACTACTTTAAACAGGCTCCCATAGGTATACTCATCCTGAAAGGCCCTCAATTGATGGTAGAAATGGCCAATCCTCTTTACCTGCAACTCGTTGATCGTGAGGCAAAAGACTTCATCGACAGGCCATTATTTGAAGCTCTTCCGGAAATACAGGGACAGGCTATCGAAGAGATAATGAAGGAAGTTTATGCCTCCGGTGTTCCTTATGTGGGCGATGAACTCGGCGTTTACCTAATGCGCAACGGACATAAGGTAATGTGTTATTTCAACTTTGTTTACCAGCCTCTTTACGAGGAAGATAACAACGTATCAGGCATTATTGTTATCTGCACTGAAGTGACGGACATCGTGAACACAAAGAAAGAATTAACGGTTAAAAAGCAGGAATTCAGAAACATAGTAATGCAGTCGCCCATAGCGATCACTATCCTTAAAGGCGAAAATCTAATTATTGATATAGCAAATCAGGTAATGCTTAAAAAACTGTGGCGCAAGGAGTTCCACGAAGTTGTAGGCCGTAGTATCCTGGAAGTTTTCCCTGAATTGCTGGAACAGGACTATCCCGAGTTACTCAGAGAGGTTATGAAAACCGGTATTCCACACCGCGCTTCAGAGTCACCCGCCTATGTAGATTCGCATGATGGCAGAAACCTGTACTACCTTGATTATGAATACGCTCCTCTGTATGAAACAGACGGATCGATAAACGGTATTATGTGTACGGTTAATGACGTCACTCCGCGTGTCAAAGCCCGTGAAGTGGAAAAGGCAGCTAATAGACGTTATGCACAACTCATTGAAACGCTGCCAATTGCCATGTACACCATTGACGAAAATGGTTATATCGACCTATACAATAAAGCTGCCGAAACCCTTTGGGCACGTAAGCCCGAACCCGGCATCGACCGTTGGTGTGGATCATATAAGCTCTCTGCCCTTGATGGCACACCTATTTCCCACGATAACAGCCCTATGGCAATGGCTTTCAAGGAAAGTCGCTCTATAGAAACTGAAATATACATGTACCGCAGCAATGGCGACCGCCGCCATGTTATTGTGCACCCTCAGCCCCTATTTGACGAAAATGGCAAAACCATAGGCGCCACTAAGGTAATGATAGATATTACAGAGCGAAAAGAAGCTGAAGAAGCATTACGAAAAAGCGAAGAGAAGTTCAGACTTTTATCAGAATCTCTGGAAACACTTGTTTCTGAACGCACTAACGAACTTAAGATTGCCAATCAGGAACTGCGAAGCACTAATAAAGAACTGTCCTCATTCGCCTATATATCAAGTCATGACTTACAGGAGCCATTACGAAAAATCCATACTTTTGGAGGTATTATTATGGCTAATGAGTTTGAAAACCTATCAGAATCAGGCAAACGAAACTTTACCCGTATGCAGCTCGCAGCAGGAAGGATGACAAAACTAATCCAGGATCTGCTTACCTATTCGCGTTCTAATGCTACGGAAAAAACTTTTGAAGACGTTGACCTCAATACCATGCTAAGGGAAATTGCTTCAGACTTTGCTGATGCCATAAATGAAAAGGACGGAGTAATATCCATTGGCCTAATGCCTACAATTACCGCTATTCCGTTCCAGATCAGGCAGCTATTCAACAATCTGGTATCTAATGCGCTTAAATTCTCCCGTGATGGCATTCCGCCCGAGATAACCATATTATCCGAAACCGTAGCCGGAACCACTATTGACAATGTTAACGCTAACAGTAACATTAATTATCTGCACATTTCAGTAACCGATAACGGCATTGGCTTTAACCCACAGTATGCATCACGTATATTTGAAGTTTTCCAGCGCCTGCACGGCAAAACAGAATATGAAGGCACAGGGATCGGACTGGCTATATGCATGAAAATTGCAGAAAACCATAAGGCTATTTTAAATGCGTCATCAAAACCCGGAGAGGGAGCCACTTTTAATATTTATTTCCCTCTAAATTAAATTCAGTTGCGACAAACAATTATATTTGTCATAATTAAACCAACTGAAACCAATGAAACTTAGACAAATTATCTTTTTGCTGCTGCTTTCTTCAGTTACTGCAACAGCACAAACTCTTGCCGTAAACACAAACGATACTAAAACAGGTTCACGGGTGATTCTAACAAAAAGCTATAAGGGTAAAAAAGCTGAAGTTGAAGATAGCGTTGCTAACAGAGGACTGGTGTTTTTCTCTGCTGGTTATCAAAGCCATCATGTAGGGAATAACGACATTAAAACCTACTTTATAGACCTGAACATTTACCATCACAATAATACTATCGGATGCATTAGGCAATCAGCCAACAACCTTATACTTGTACTTGAAGACAATAGCGAGATAGAATGTTTCCAGATATCAGACACTGATTGCAATCAGGAAGAATACAAAGCAGCTTTTGCACTTAGTAAAAAAAACAGCCACTTTGAAGAAAACGAAAAGAACTTTAAAAAACTACAGACAGTAGGTATTTCAAAAATAAAACTCATCACAACTGAAACCACTCAGGAATACAAAATAGGATCAAAATCAAGAAATTATATGAAAGCGAATTTTGAACTTGTATCAAAAACGCTTAACTCAGATTCATCAAAATAGGCTTAAAAAGCCTATTTTTTTACATCTATAGTTTTAATTTCAATAGAATATCACGCTGTACATCATTGCCCAACATAAAACCATGGGTACCAAAGGCCACAAAACCATTTTTAGCATAGAACTTTTGTGCATTTGTATTCTTATCCCATACACCCAGCCATAAATATTCGAAACTGTTCTTTAAAGCAATATCACGGGCTGCATCAAGCAGAAACTGCCCTGCTCTTTTACCCTGATGTTGAGCACTAACATAAATCCGCTCCAGTTCAAGACTTTGAGGATCGTTAATATCCGTTTGTGAGGGCGCATAATTCACTTTTATATAGCCAATAGCCTCATTCTCCTCCATGGCAAAATAAAACGCAGAAGAAGCGCTTGTGATACTCTGTAATAGTTTTTCCTCAGAAAATTCGGTTGCGATATAATGCTGCATATCTTCTTCGGTATTGAATTGGGCATAAGTATGCACAAAAGTTTCAATACTTAATTCCCTTAGCATTTTAACCCGGGATACATCAACTTTTTGGAGAATACGGTTTTGCATGGTGTAAAAATAAAAAAAGTCCCTTGCCGTGGCAAGGGACTCTGTGCTGGTAAGTTATAGGGAAGCCGGAGTAAAAATCCTCCGGGCTGAATTAGCCTACTACTTTAACATTAACGGCCGTAGGGCCTTTTCTGCCATCTTCTACTTCGTATTCAACAGCATCTTTTTCACTGATTTGTCCTACTACACCTGAAATGTGAACAAACACATCAGCTGAACCATCTTCCGGTACAATAAATCCAAATCCTTTTTCTTCGTTGAAGAATTTTACAACTCCTGATTTCATAAAAATAAATTAATGCCGCAAAAATGTAATAATTAATTGATTATACAATATTTTTCTTTAATTATTTTTCTGAAAAGATGTGAAATTTGTTCATTTAGTAATATCGGAAGCCTAAAACCGAGAATATAACAGGATAATACAAACAAAAAACCCTCCACATTGCTGTGAAGGGTTTTGTAAAACCAGTGGTCCCACCTGGGCTCGAACCAGGGACCACCTGATTATGAGTCAGGTGCTCTAACCAACTGAGCTATAGGACCGGTTTTGAGGTTGCAATATTACTATTAATTTTCATGCAATGCAAATAATTTTAAAGGATTATTACATCACCAACACCTCAACCACAAATACTGACTGATAATGAAGTTTTTGCAACCTTAAATTATTTCCTGGCAAAGCTCAATCAGCACGCCGTTCGTACCTTTTGGATGCAGGAATGCTACCAGTTTATTATCTGCCCCTTTTTTAGGTATTTCGTTAAGCACGGTAAAACCCTCTGCTTTTAATCGGGCGATTTCAGCAACGATATCTTCCACATCAAAAGCGATATGGTGGATACCCTCCCCTTTTTTCTCAAGGAATTTAGCAATTGGGCTATCCGGAGTTGTCGCTTCTAAAAGCTCTATTTTGTTAGGTCCGTTCATAAAGAAAGAGGTTTTTACCCCTTCGCTTGCCACTTCTTCCATTTTGTATGCCGGCGCGCCGAAAAGTTTCTCAAAAAGCTGATTCGAAACCTCAAGGCTGTTTACGGCGATACCTATATGTTCAATTTTTCTCATACTATTTCGTTTGTTGTTTGTGGGAGCAAATATAAAACTTTGGGTAATCATTTAAACTTTACAACTCTGTATCTTTGAGACTCTGCAACTTCTAAGAAAATTAAGTACTTTTGCAAGATGGAAACAAACAGACAAAAAAAGATAGGCGCCCTCTTACAGAATGACCTTGTAGATATATTACAGGGTGAGATACGTAAAAACGGCATCACTAATCTTATCATCTCTATATCTAAAGTTGCGGTTACTACCGACCTTTCTATAGCTAAAGTATACCTTAGCGTATTCCCTTCGGAGCGTGGTGGCGAAATACTTGCAGCAGTACGCTCTAATGCACCGCTTATTAAACACGATCTTGCACAACGTGTAAGGCTTCAGTTGCGCAAAGTACCTAACCTGGTATTTTACATAGACGACTCTCTGGATCAGATAGAAAAAATTGACAATGAGCTTAAAGGAGAAAACAATCCTATTACAAATCCTGAGCTTTTAGACAGACGTAAAAAATCATAATTCCGGAATCATAATTTGAGCTTTCCGTTTTACATAGCCCGTAGGTACACCATAAGCCGAAGCAAGAGCACTGCCATTAACATTATTACGGGTATTGCAGCAACGGGTATTGTAGTAAGTACGGCAGCTCTTTTTATTATCCTTTCAGTTTTTAGCGGACTAAAGGATTTCAGTCTTTCTTTTACAAACACTACCGATCCCGACCTGAAGCTTACTCCTGCAACAGGAAAATCATTCTTAATGACTCCTGAGCAGGAAGCAACACTTCACCAGTTTAAAAACATTGCTGCATACAGCAAAATAGCCGAAGAAAGAGTACTCTTTTATTTTGACGGGAAAGAACAGGTGGCTTACATGAAGGGCGTAGACAGCCTTTTTACAACCGTAACCCCTATTAAAAAGAGCGTTCCTTACGGACAATGGCTTAAGCCTTATACCGGACAGGCAGTGGTTGGAGCAAACATCATGAACAAATTTTCAATGTTCATTGGCGAATTCAACAGGGATTTCGAGGTATTTGTACCCAAAGCGGGCAAAGGTGCCATTCAGAATCCGGAAGATGCTTTTAATAAGACCGTACTCATCCCTACAGGCGTTTACAACATCAACGACGAACAGGACAGCAAATATGTTTTTGTAGACGTCGCTCTTGCACAAGAAATGCTTCAGTTTAAACGCAATCAGTATACTTCGATAGAATTTAAACTGATGCCCGGAACCAATGAAGCCGATATGCGTAAAGACATTGAAAAGCTATTTGGTAATAAGGTGATATTAAAGAACAGGGAACAGCTAAACGACTCGCTTTACAAGATGCTGAATGCCGAGAATCTGGTGACCTACCTTTTCTGCTCGTTAGTAGTGGTACTTACCTTGTTCTGTCTTGCAGGAGCACTTATCATGCTGATACTCGATAAAAAAGAAAACATCAGAACACTTTACAGCCTTGGTGCCGAAGTAAAAGCACTTCGCAATATTTTTTTTTATCAAGGGATCTTTATCACTACACTGGGTGCAACTTTTGGAATACTGCTTGGCGCAGGTGTAATATTTGTCCAAAAGCAATTCAGCCTTCTTATGATTACCAATACCATGGCATATCCGGTTGAATTCAGTGTTATGAATATTGTAATCGTATTACTTACGATTTTTATCCTTGGTGTTTTTGCTTCCCGCATAGCCGCAGCCCGTGTAAGCAAAAAGCTTATGGAATCAGCTTAATTATTTAAATAGTTATTAATTATCTAAAAAATAACACAATAACTTTTTCTTTTTGCAGAAATTCATTTTCTTTGCCGTCAATTCTTTACGAACTATGAAAATTTTGTTATCCCTATCCGCTAGGGATTGCCACCTCCGCACATAAATTTTTTACGGCATTACGTAATGCCCACGTTCGCTATTTCATCAATCTTATCAAATCAAACCAATGACACAGGACATTCAACACACCAGTGCATTATCACGCTTTTTTGCACTGCTCAAACAATCCCTTAAGGGAGAAAATATAGACTTTACACAAGGTAGCATCCGCCGCGCGGTTATCCTGCTTGCTATTCCGATGATGCTGGAAATGGCTATGGAATCGGTCTTCGCACTGGTAGATCTTTATTTCGTAGGTCATTTAGAAAACAGCAGTTTTGCTGTACAAACGGTAGGCTTAACCGAATCGGTACTTTCTGTAGTTTATTCTATCGCTATAGGTATGAGTATGGCTGCCACTGCAGTTGTTGCCCGACGAATAGGCGAAAAAGACCCTGTTTCTGCCTCAAAGGCCGGTATGCAGGCCATAATCATAGCCGTAGCCGTAAACGTTGTTTTAGCCATTTTTGGGCTGATTTATGCTACCGATATTTTAATCCTGATGGGATCATCTGAAGAATCAGCCATCTTTGGAACGCCTTTTATGCGTATCATGATGGGTGGAAGTTTCATAATCATGCTGCTTTTCCTTTTCAATGGTATTTTTCGTGGTGCCGGTAATGCAGCCATCGCGATGAGAAGCCTTTGGATTGCCAACTTATGTAACATTATACTTTGTGCCATTTTGGTTCCTGCTATGGGGCTGACCGGGGCAGCAATAGCCACAACCATAGGACGAAGCATTGGTGTACTATACCAGCTATACAACCTGTTTAATGGCAAAGGCATCCTTAAAGTTGCTGCTTCTTATTTCCTGCCGGATTGGGAACAGATAAAATCACTGGTAAAAATTGCAGCACCGGGAGTATTACAATTTGTAATAGCATCATGCAGCTGGATATTTCTTGCAGAGCTGGTAGCCACATCAGGTGGTGACGAAGGCTCTGCCGGATACCAGAGTGCTATACGTATCATGATGTTCTTTATGCTTCCCGCATGGGGAATGAGTGGTGCGGCTGCCACGCTGGTAGGTCAGAATCTTGGTGCCAAACTGGTAGACAGGGCAGAACGTTCGGTATTTGTCACCGCAAAATTCAGCGTAACCTACATGGCAATCATTATGGTGATATGCCTGTTGGCTGCCGACCCGATGATGTGGTTCTTTACCAACAACGCACAGGTACACGATATCGCTGTAGAAGCAATAAGGATATTAAGTGCCGGATATATCTTTTACGGCATAGGCATGGTATTATTGAATGCCTTTAACGGAGCCGGAGATACCAAAACCCCTACATGGGTAAACTTTTTCGGTTTCTGGATCATCCAGATACCATTAGCCTACATACTCGCAAAGCATTTCAACTGGGGGCCAACAGGTGTATTCTGGGCCATCCCGATAGCCGAAACCTTTATGACGATAATCAGCTTTATACTTTTCAGACGCGGAAAATGGAAAAAAGTCGAAGTGTAACTATAAAATACTATACCCCGAAAGCCCTGTATTTACAGGGCTTTTTATTTTACTGAAATTATTTTCCTCTTTTTTTTGTAACGAATGAACGATTGCTTTACATACTTGTTATAAATCACAATCAAAAAACGAAAAACATGAAAAAAGCAATCTTTTTAATCGCAGCAGTAGCATCAACATTATTTGGTAATGCTCAACAAGCTAATGACAACAACTCCATGCTATGGAAAATTGAAGGCAAAGGAATTGAAAAACCTTCGTACCTGTTTGGTACCATTCACGTACTTTGCGAAGAAGACTTTCAGATCAAGGAAAAAGTAAGCAATGCTTTTAACAGTACTTCTAACCTTGTACTTGAGGTAAACTCTACCGATCCCAAAGAAATGGAGTCCATGCAAAAAATGATGAGAAGCGAAATTACTCTCTCAAGCAGACTTAATGAAGCTGAAAGAAAAGAAGCAAACGAAATCCTTACTTCACAAATGGGCATAACACTCGAGCAGGCCAATTATGTTTCTCCCTCAGGACTGATGAGCATTGCCATAGCAAATGCAATGAAATGCCCTCCCACCAAAATAAAGTTTTTTGAAGGCGAATTTGTTACGATGGCACAGGCGCAGCACAAAACCATAGGCGGACTCGAAACCATAGACAGCCAGATTGTTGTCATGGAAAAATCATACACCCTTGCCGAAATACTAAACCAGATTAAACTAAAATCGGACTACGCACAGATAATGGATAACCTGGCGCGTTTTCACAAAGAAGAGAACCTGCCGGAACTCTACAGAACCATAACAGACAGGCGTTTTATGAACACTACAGCCGAAAACCTGATGTTAACGGAAAGAAACCAGGCATGGGTTAAAAAAATACCTGCAATTGCAAAAAAAGAAAGTACTTTCTTTGCGGTAGGCGCAGGACATTTATACGGCAAAAATGGAGTAATTGAATTACTGAAACAACAGGGTTATAAAGTAACTCCCGTAAAATAAAAGCAAACCAACCAAAACCAACAGATTTGAAAACCAACGAAAAGGAATTCTTAGCGCTGATCGAAAAGCACAAGGGTCTTATCCATAAGGTTTCGAGAATGTACATGGACGAACCCGAAGACAGGGAAGACCTGTTTCAGGAAATCGTATTGCAACTCTGGAAATCATACGGCACCTTTAGGGGCGAAAGTCAGATATCAACCTGGATGTACCGGGTGGCCGTAAACAGCGCGCTAACGTTCTTCAAAAAAGAAAAGAGAAAGCCCGACAATACCCGGATGCATGACAAAATGGATCTTAAAGACGACAACGATGAAATGCACCGCGAAACACAACTGGACTATTTTTACAAAGCTGTACAGCTGCTCAATCCGGTAGAGAAGGCATTGATATTTCTTTTTCTCGAAGGACAGTCGCACAAGGAAATTAGCCAGAATTTGGGTATTACTGAAGTAAATGCCCGCGTAAAACTAAACCGAACAAAAGACAAGTTACAGGAAATCATTAAAAAACAGGGTTATGAATTTTAACGAATTACAACAACAATGGAATAACGAACCTACAGACAACGTTCGTGTCCCAAACACCATAGAGACACTTAAAGAAGCACAAACACCTATTGACAGAGTACGCAAAAAAATGAAAGCAGACTTTTTCATGCAGGCTTTCATGCTCGTGCTTGTAGGTTTCGCTCCTATGATATTCGATTTTTCAGATAAGCTTATTGCACTATTTATTCCTTTCTATGCAATAATGATAGGATTTATGACCTACTATTTTTATAAGTTCTTTGTGTTCTATAAAAAATCGTATGACATGACATTTGATAGTCGTAAAAACCTGCTTTGGTTTTTTTATGAGCTGAAACTAAATATAGAGCTTTACAAAGCACTTACCTACATTATGTTCTTTCTGGGATTTTCGTTTGGTGTACTGGCAGGCACAGTAACAAAAAACCAGAATACCATCAGTAATTTTCTTGACAAAAAAGCAGCTGGAATTACAGGTATTGCATTATTAGCCGGATTAATCCTGTTTTCGCTTTTCATGGCCGAATTTATACCTCGTTGGTATTACGGCAAACACCTGAAGCAGGTAAAATCTGTACTGGATCAGCTCGACGAGGAATAATTGATTGTTGGTTGTCGGTTGATAGTTGCCGGAAGCTGCACACCATCCATAAAAAAGGGGTTCGTAATCGTTGACTACAAACCCCTTTTTACCTTTATTATTTTATCAGACAACTGTCAACCATCAACTAAACTACCGACCCAAATACATCCAACACTTCATCAAGCACTGCATATACATCGGCTGCGGCATCATAGGTAACCATTTTTTGTCGGTATTCCTTAAAGTTTGGAATACCTTTAAAGTAATTGGTATAATGACGACGTGTTTCAAACACCCCTACTCTTTCACCTTTCCATTCAATAGCCCACATTAAGTGGTTACGTGCAGCTTCAACACGGTCTTCGAGCGTTGGCATAGGCAAGTGCTCACCAGTATTGAAGAAATGTTTTATCTCGTTAAATATCCACGGATACCCGATAGCCGCACGGCCAATCATGATACCATCGATACCATATTCATTTTTATATTTCAGCGCTTTTTCAGGACTATCGATATCACCATTACCAAAGATTGGGATATTGATGCGCTGATTGTTCTTTACGCGTGCAATATGCGACCAGTCGGCTTCCCCTTTATACATCTGCGCACGGGTACGCCCATGAATGGTAAGCGCCTTGATACCCACATCCTGAAGTCGCTCAGCAACCTCATCAATATTTATAGAATCCTCATCCCAGCCCAAACGGGTTTTTACCGTTACCGGCAGTGATGTACTGTTTACAACGGCTTTGGTAAGACGCACCATCAGGTCGATATCTTTCAGTACACCAGCACCGGCACCTTTGCACACCACCTTTTTTACAGGGCAGCCAAAATTTATATCAACAATATCCGGGTTTACGGTCTCAACAATTTTTGCCGAAAGCGCCATTGCCTCCTCATCTCCACCAAATATCTGTATTCCCACAGGGCGTTCGTAATCAAAAATATCCAGCTTCTGGCGGCTCTTCATAGCATCACGTATCAATCCCTCAGAGGAAATAAACTCACTATACATAAGGTCAGCACCATGCGTTTTACACAACCTGCGGAAAGGCGGATCACTCACGTCCTCCATAGGAGCCAGCAATAGCGGAAATTCGGGCAGTTCTATATTGCCAATCTTTACCATCTTCTTCATTTTGTGCAAAATTACAATATTTATATGACTTCTTTCAAAACCAATATACTCCTGCATACGTATATAAGAACATAAGCATTAACCACTTGCTCATTCCGATTTAAAAAGAGCAGTATTTATAAAAGCCTATAACTATAGACCAAAGCCCCCGATTGGCATACAACAACGATATTTGACCACTACTTACTGCTTATTTGGGCACATGTTCCGTTGGTCATGTGCCTTTTTTGTAAGAAATAAAAGGCTATAATATTTTTATATGCGCGCATAGAATAAAAATATAATAAAACTCATTATCAACACATTAACCATTGTACCTTTGTAGTGTTAAGATTGGTTATATCATTTCACCACCAATGAACAAGGTGGGAAGCAAATGGTAATAATAATTTTTAGATTGGTTGATTGGTTATGATTAGTGCATGGAGTTTTCTTCATGCACTTTTCATTTATATTCATTTTAAAATTAAAAATTTGACATCTCAAAATTTTCATAAAATTTACCGTTAAACGGAGAAATACGCATTTTATCGAATCCGATGTAATCTTTTTCCGATTCAGAAATGATCTACAAACAACACATTTTCAGTAAACTACTACACAAAAACACACAACTACAACGTTGTAATTACGTTTTTTCAGATTTTAAAAAAAATAACATTGAAACCTGTTTTTGTATTATTTTTTATCGTTGCTTTGCACCGTAGTTTTAAAGAATTATTTAAACGATCAGATTCTGAATCCCCCCAATCAGAAACCTGAATTTCGACATAACTTATTCGGTAAATTACCATTACTAAAAAGTATAAAACAGCATACGGAAGCCCCCAACCGAATGCTGTTTTTTTATTTACCACTATCCGTTTGCAACTCGCTAAGTTTAAACTATATTTGCCGATTAAATTTGCTACCTTTACAGGTAATATGCGTGAGGGATAGGAGCAGGCTAAACTATAGCAGCCCGAAGGGACACGCCCTAACAAAAACTGATAACAGACGAAGATGAAGCATATTAGGAATTTTTGCATTATTGCCCATATCGACCACGGTAAGAGTACCCTGGCAGACAGGCTTCTTGATGCTACGCAAACAGTAACCAAACGTGAACAGCAGGCACAGCTGCTTGACAACATGGATCTTGAAAGAGAAAGAGGTATCACGATCAAGAGCCACGCCATACAGATGGAATATACCTACAAGGGAGAGGAATATATCCTTAACCTTATTGATACTCCGGGCCACGTGGATTTCTCGTATGAGGTATCGCGTTCTATTGCTGCCTGTGAAGGCGCCCTTCTAATTGTTGATGCTGCACAAAGTATTCAGGCGCAAACAATCTCTAACCTTTACCTTGCTTTAGAAAACGACCTGGAAATTATTCCGGTACTAAATAAAATTGACCTTCCAAGTGCTAATCCTGAAGAGGTAAGCGATGATATCGTAGACCTTTTAGGATGTAAACTGGAAGACATTATCCCTGCTTCGGGTAAGACCGGCCTTGGGGTAGAAGATATACTTGCTGCTATCATTGAGCGTATCCCGGCTCCTAAAGGCGATCCAAACGAACCACTTCAGGCATTGATATTTGACTCGGTATACAACCCATTTCGTGGAATTGAGGTTATATTCAGGGTTATTAACGGAACCATCAACAAAGGCCAGAAAATTAAATTTATGGCTACCGGCAACGAATATTTTGCCGATGAGATCGGTACGCTAAAACTGAACCAGGTTCCGAAACAGGTTGTAAGTGCAGGTGACGTAGGTTACCTCATCTCGGGAATTAAAGAAGCCAAAGAGGTAAAAGTAGGTGACACGCTTACCGATGCCAAAAACCCTACCTCAAACATGGTAAGTGGTTTTGAAGATGTAAAACCAATGGTATTTGCTGGTATCTATCCGGTAGATACTGAAGATTATGAAGAGCTTCGTAACTCTATGGAGAAACTGCAGCTGAATGATGCTTCTCTTGTATTTGCAGCAGAAAGCTCGGCAGCACTTGGTTTTGGTTTCCGATGCGGATTCTTAGGAATGCTGCACATGGAGATCATTCAGGAGCGTTTAGAGCGTGAGTTTGATATGACGGTAATTACTACGGTTCCCAACGTATCGTACCTTGCGTACACTAAAAAAGACCCTGAAAAACCAATTATCGTTAACAACCCGAGCGACCTTCCGGAGCCATCTAAACTGAGCCACGTAGAAGAGCCCTATATTAAAGCAACCATCATTACCAAAGCTGACTTCGTAGGTAACGTAATGAGCCTTTGTATTGAGAAACGCGGATTGATCACGAATCAGACTTACCTTACTACAGAACGTGTTGAGCTTAACTTTGATATGCCACTTGCAGAGATCGTATTCGATTTCTACGACAGGCTTAAAACAGTATCTAAAGGTTATGCATCGTTTGACTACTCTCCTATCGGGATGCGTACGTCAAAACTTGTACGCCTTGACGTATTGTTGAACGGTCAGCCGGTAGATGCACTTTCGGCACTTATCCACGAGGATAACGCTTACAACATCGGTAAAAAGATGTGTGAGAAACTGAAAGAACTTATTCCGCGCCAGCAGTTTGACATCCCTATCCAGGCTGCAATTGGGGTAAAAGTAATTTCGCGTGAAACCGTTAAGGCACTACGTAAAGACGTTACAGCAAAATGTTATGGTGGTGATATCTCCCGTAAACGTAAACTTCTTGAAAAACAGAAGAAAGGTAAAAAACGTATGCGTCAGGTAGGTAACGTAGAGATTCCGCAGGAAGCTTTCATGGCGGTATTGAAACTAAATGATTAGAACTCAGTATTGAGAATTGAGATATTAGAAACCCAGTGCGTTTGTACCGGGTTTTTATTTATTATTAACCCTCCCAATTAGCCTTTAAGAACCAACAGAATCGTTTTATAGAATTATTCTAACAAAATTTTAAGGTTTAAATCTATATATTAGCCCGATAAAAAACATTTTAAATGAAGAAAGACGGACAGATTATTATTATTGAAGATGACAGAGATGATGGCGATATCCTGAAAGAAGTAATTGAGGATCTGGGATATGAAAATGAGGTAATAATACTTCCTGACAGTACATTGGTAATGGAATTTTTACAAAGACCCGAGATTGCCCCATTCCTTATTTTCTCTGACATTAATATGCCTAAAATGAGCGGTTACGAACTTAGGGACGAGGTATTGGCCGACCCAAACCTAAGCGACAAAACAGTACCTTATATTTTTTTTAGTACTGCCAGCGACCCTGACACCATAAAAACAGCATATAAGAAAGCAGCACAGGGATTTTTCACAAAACTCAGTAATTACGACGACTATAAAGATGTCATTAAGAAAATTATTGAATACTGGAAAGCTGCAAAAGTTCCTGATAAAGACCCATCATAACAAAAAACCTCCTTTTACGGAGGTTTTTTGTTACAGAAAGGCTAATGTTTGTTATAGAAAGATTAATCTCAGTGCATAGTGTATTTGAACGCAATACTTTTGCCATTCAATTACAATTATCATGAAAAAAGACGGACCTATAATAATCATTGACGATGATGAGGATGACAGGCTTATATTTGAAGATATACTTAAGTCGCTACAAATTCCCAACGAAATAATCCTCTTGGGAGACAGTACTCAGGTTATCCCCTTTCTGCAACAGGAACACATCAAACCTTTTATGGTGATTTCCGACATCAATATGCCACGAATGAATGGCTTTGAACTCCGCGACGAAATACTTAAAGACCCCGAACTTACCGAAAAGACCGTGCCTTTTATATTCTTCACTACGGTAGGCAATGGTTATACGGTTGAAGAAGCCTTTAAGCGTGCCATACAAGGCTACTTTCACAAAACAAGCGACATGAAACAACTCAAAGAAACCCTACAGGAGATCGTTGATTACTGGAGTGATTCGGTTATCCCTGAGATAGATTAACGCTTTCTACTCTCCTCTCCTTTGGAGAGTCCCGATAGCTATCGGGAGGGGTGCTGCTGACTTTACAACTTTCGACTTTAAAACTTTACGACTATATTGTAACTTTGCAACTTTCAACTTTGCAACTCAAAAGAAATGATAGAAGATAAAAACCAGCAGCGCACCAGTCTTTCGGCACTGGGCGAATTCGGCCTTATAGGACACCTTACACGCGATATCGAAACATCTCTACCCTCTACCCTTAAAGGCATAGGCGATGATGGCGCTGTGCTTGATTTTAAAGATAAAAAAGTGGTGGTCTCTACCGACCTGCTGATTGAAGGCGTACACTTCGACCTTGCCTATATGCCATTAAAGCATTTGGGTTATAAAGCTGTTGTGGTTAATGTTTCGGATATCTGTGCCATGAACGCTACCCCTACCCAGATCACCGTATCAATCGCGGTTTCCAACCGTTTCCCGGTGGAAGCGCTTGACGAATTGTACGACGGTATCAAACACGCTGCAAAAGTGTATGGTGTGGATATTGTAGGCGGTGACACAACCTCATCACAAAAAGGGATGATATTAAGCATTACTGCCATTGGTGAAGCAGAAGCGGAAGATATTACATATCGCGCCGGTGCTACCAGTACTGACCTGCTTATTGTAACAGGTGATGTGGGTGCTGCCTATATGGGTCTTCAGGTATTGGAACGCGAAAAACAGGTGTTCCAGGTAAACCCGAACAACCAACCCGATTTAGATCCTTATAATTACCTTATCGAACGCCAGCTGAAGCCGGAAGCCCGTAAGGATATTAAAGCGATCTTAAAAGCGCTTGAATTGCAGCCTACGAGCATGATCGATGTTTCTGACGGACTATCCTCAGAGATTATTCACCTTTGCAAGAATTCAGGACTTGGCGCAAGCTTATACGAAGAGAAGATTCCTGTTGATCCACAACTTATCAATGTATGTGAAGAATTCAACATTGACATCACTACAGTCGCGCTTAATGGCGGTGAAGATTACGAATTGTTATTCACAATCAAACAAGCCGACTACGACAAGATAAAAGGCAACCCTAACTTTACGGTTATCGGCCACATGACGGAAGAAAGTGCCGGCATTAACCTTGTTACCCGTGCCAACACGCAGATCCCGCTTAAAGCAAGGGGATGGAATGCACTTTCAGAAGGAGAGTAATTTCTCAGTCGCAACTTGCAGACCTTTAATAAAACACAAAAGCTCCCTGCTATCGCAGGGAGCTTTTTTATAACGGCTCTTTAGTCTTACTTCGAGGTTCGCCCCTGCACTTCAACCTTCGCTTTATCGGTCAACAGCATATTCCCAACGGAATCGTATTGAAGTTCTATTTTTTTCACTTTAGCACTGCCGCTTTTACCGGGTAAATCCCATGCCAATGATGTCATGCCTTTAGTAAGCACACCTACCGCTTTGGCATCATATTCTTTTTTAGTACCATCGCTCATTTCCACATATACCTTTTTGAGCTTAACAGTACCCTGCACACATTTAATCCTGATCTTGTCTACGCTTTTGGCATCTCCCCTTGGCGTGACAACATCCTTTTCAGCTTTAAAGCTTACGGTTTTCTCGGCAATAGTAACCCAGTTTTGCGCACTCACCTGAGAAGAGAATCCCAGGAATAAAAAAAACGTCAATAGTGTAAAGGTGTTTTTCATGATTATAATTTTTATGGTTGGTTGTAATTAATTTACTTGCAGCAACTTACCTCTAAATTACAAAAAACAAAGACACGAAAAACATATTTTATTACAGTATAGCAATGAGTTAAAACTAAAAATGATATTTAATTTAAAGAATCCCTTTCTGTCTGAACTTTTCAATCATTTCTTGAACATCTTCATGAACGCCGCAATCAATTTCATCAGGAGTGGGCTCATTATAGACCCTTACAATTTCATTTACTATTCTTTCATTAACCTTCCCCTGATAATTATCTATTAAACCAAGTATCCAGTATTTCCACATTCCATCATCAGTCCTGAATATTTTTATAATCTCATCCTCAATTTCATTGACATGAGGCAGTAAAAAATCGAAGATACCTCCTGCAACCGGCCAATTCATATCTTGCAACCATTCTAGCAAGGCCGGTACTTTATCTCTTACTTCATCAAAAGAGCAATTTTGAAGATTCTCAATTGCTTTGTCATCCCATTTATCTCTTGGAACTATATGTTGCGTCATATCTAAATATTATATCGAATATTGTGTCATTGCGAGCGTAATGCAATGAAGCGTGGCAATCTTAGATTGCTTCGTTCCTCGCAATGACCTAACACCATAAAAAAAGCTGCCCTTTCAGACAGCTTTCAATTCTTATTTCATTTTCATCAGCCAGTTTCTTACTGAAACCGCTTCGTTGATTATACCTCTCAATTCAGATATCTTAACCCTGTCCTGCTGCATGCTGTCGCGGTGACGGATAGTTACAGTTTGGTCTTCTAAAGTCTGGTGATCTACTGTGATACAGAACGGAGTACCCAGGGCATCCTGTCTTCTGTAACGGCGGCCTACTGCATCTTTCTCGTCATAAGACACATTGAAGTCCCACTTAAGGTCTTCAATGATCTCTCTTGCAACATCTGGAAGCCCATCTTTCTTAACCAACGGAAGTACTGCAGCCTTAGTAGGCGCTAATACAGCCGGAAGCGCAAGTACAGTACGTGTAGAACCGTCTTCAAGAGTTTCTTCTTTTAGTGAATTAGAGAATACCGCAAGGAACATCCTGTCAAGACCTACAGACGTTTCTACTACGTATGGCGTGTAGTTTTCGTTAAGCTCAGGATCAAAGTACTGTAGTTTTTTACCAGAGAACTGCTCGTGTGCTTTAAGGTCAAAATCCGTTCTTGAGTGAATACCTTCAAGCTCTTTAAAGCCGAATGGGAAGTTGAACTCGATATCGGCAGCAGCATTAGCATAGTGTGCCAGCTTCTCATGGTCATGGAAACGGTAATTTTCTTTACCAAGCCCTAACGACAGGTGCCATTTCAGTCTTGTTTCTTTCCAGTACTCGTAGTATTTCATCTCTTCACCCGGGCGAACGAAGAACTGCATTTCCATTTGTTCGAACTCACGCATACGGAAGATAAACTGCCTTGCAACAATCTCATTACGGAACGCCTTACCTGTTTGTGCGATACCGAAAGGCACTTTCATACGACCTGTTTTCTGTACGTTCAGGAAGTTTACGAATATACCCTGTGCCGTTTCCGGACGAAGGTAAAGGTCCATAGCGTTAGATGCTTCAGCACCAAGTTTGGTACCAAACATAAGGTTGAACTGACGTACCTCTGTCCAGTTTTTAGAACCGGTTTCAGGATCAGCGATCTCAAGCTCTTCGATAAGCGCTTTTACGTCGGCAAGGTTCTCAGTTTCCAGCGAACGCGCCATACGCTCAAGTATCTCTTTCTTTTTAGCAAGGTATTCTACCACACGCGCATTAGTAGTGATGAATTCCTGCTCGTTAAAGGCATCGCCAAAACGAACTCTTGCTTTTTCGATTTCTTTTTGGGCTTTCTGGTTTATCTTCTCGGCATAATCCTCGATAAGCACATCGGCCCTGTATCTTTTTTTGGAATCTTTGTTATCGATCAGCGGGTCGTTGAAGGCATCAACGTGCCCCGATGCTTTCCATGTAGTTGGGTGCATGAAGATTGCGGCATCAATACCCACAATGTTCTCATGCATCTGCACCATCGATTTCCACCAGTATTCCCTGATATTCTTTTTCAGTTCGGCACCATTCTGCGCATAATCATACACTGCGCTAAGGCCGTCGTATATTTCGCTTGACGGAAAAATAAATCCGTACTCCTTTGCGTGCGAAATAACATTTTTAAATAGATCTTCTTGTTTTGCCATAGTGTTGCAAAAATATAAAAAGGGATTGTATATACAGAAGCTTATAAATATAAAAAAGACTCTTTTACAATTTGTTAAAATTTTGAATTAATATTCTTACATCATAAGGGTTTTAACAAATTAAATTATAAATCCACACAACATATAGGAAATAAGTTGCTGATTATATATATTTACCCTACCTAAATCACACCCACCTATGATAAAAACTTTACTTAATCTACTCTTTCCAAAACCCTGTTCAGGCTGCGGAACCACGCTTCTTGAAAGCGAGCACCTTGTGTGCACCCACTGCCGGCACGATATGCCGTTTACCCAGCATCATCTTGACGACAACAACGAAACTGCCAAAAAATTCCGTGGCAGACTCCTGTGGAACATGCTTCGTCCGTAGTTTACTTTCACAAAGAGGGTATTGTTCAGGGACTTATCCATAACCTGAAATACCGCGGAAAAGAAGAAATCGGCTCAATGATGGGCCAATGGTACGTACACGACCTTAAGGAAATTGAAGCCCTTAAAGACGTTACCGAGGTTGTACCTGTACCGCTGCATAAAAAAAGGCTTCGTGAAAGAGGTTACAACCAGGTGGAAGGTTTTGGCAAAGCCCTTGCTGAAGGACTGGGAAAAAATTACAATGAAGACATATTGTTGCGAACGCACTATACCAAAACCCAAACTAAGAAAAACCTTGCTGCCCGCGCCGAGATCATCAACGAATCGTTTGATGTCACACCTACTGATTCCGATAACGGCAAGCACTTTTTACTTGTAGACGATGTTATTACTACCGGAGCTACCCTTGAAGCCTGTGGCAAAGCCCTGCTCAGGATACCCGGAGCCAAAGTAAGCATCATAACCATGGCCTACGCACATAGCTAAACCCAAACCCGGCTCCTCTCTTCGGAGAGGGGCTATAACATTTTTTAAAAACATTTCGTTTACAGGGAATATAATCGTTATTTTGTGCAGTCAAAGAAAACGATATGCTGAAATACAGGATTTTTCTCTATATACTTTTTACTTCGCTGATATTCACGTCTTGCGCCAAAAGAGGCAGCATTACCGGCGGAGCAAAAGACACCATCCCTCCATACATTATTGGCAGTTCGCCAAAAAACATGAGCACCCAGTTTAAAGGTACTGAGATACGCATAGACTTTAACGAATACATCAAAATAAAAGATGTAAACAAGCAGCTTATAATTTCTCCTCCTATGGAGTACACCCCTGTTATTACTCCGGCAGGGAGTGCAAGCAAATTCATAAACATAAAGATAAAAGATACCCTTAAGGAGAATACGACCTACAGCTTTAACTTCGGGCAGAGTATCACCGACAATAATGAGGGCAATCCATATTCACAGTTCAAATTTATATTTTCTACAGGTACTTACATAGATTCGCTTACCCTAAACGGCAGGATAAAAGATGCTTACTCCAACAAAACCGACAACTTTGTAAACATAATGCTTTATGAGGCTGATTCAACTTTTAATGATTCAACCATCTACAAGCAACGACCAAGATATGTTACCAACACCCTTGATAGTACGGTTCAGTTCTCACTCCAAAACCTGAAACAGGGCAGATACCATATTGTTGCGTTAAAAGACGCTAACAACAATTACAAGTTTGACCCTAAGTCGGATAAGATTGGTTTCCTTAACCAGACCATCGATGTACCTAACGACACTATTTATGAACTGGAACTCTTTCAGGAAATAAGGCCATTTAAAGCTCTGAAACCTGTACAGGCCACTTCGCATAAATTATATGCCGGTTATGAAGGAAAAGATTATAAAAACATCAAAATAAAAGTGCGTAATGGTACTGATACTGAAGACATACCTTCTATAGCAACCAAAGTAAAGGACAAGGATTCACTACAGGTATGGTTACCACGAAAGCTAACTGCCGACTCATTAAAAGTTTCGGTTACTTATAAAGATTCTATCAAAAAATTTAATGTAAAGTTCAAGGAACTCAAAGCCGCTGACTCATTGAAAATAGATGCCGTACAAAAAGGAGGCCTGCATTTCAGAGAGAAGTTTACACTTTCATCTGTAACCCCTATCGTTACGATAGACAGTACAAAAATAAAGCTCATCAACAAGGACTCTGTTGCCATGAAATACACTATGGCTTATGACGAAATGAAACAGGAACTCTCATTTGACTTCCCTAAAGAAGAAAGCCAGAAATACAACATAACCCTGATGCCGGGTGCTTTAAAGGATTTTTACGAAAAGGAGAATGACACCTTATCCTATACACTACCTACCAGAACATATGCCGATTATGGAAACCTGCGCATAACGTTAGCCAATGCCAAACGTTTCCCACTTATGCTGGAAGTACTTAACGCAAAAGGAGATATAGAGGCCTTTTATTATTCTGAAGGAGAAACCAAGATAAGTTTCGATAATGTATTGCCTGACAAATATACGCTAAGGGTATATTATGACGACAATAAGAATAAAGAATGGGACACAGGGAACTACCTGTTAAAACTTCAGCCTGAGGAGATGATCTATATGCCCAAAGAAATTGACGTACGGGCCAACTGGGATCCTGAGGAAACCTTTAATCTTGGAGGATAAAGCTATCCCTGTCGTTTAAGAAGCCAAACTTGTTTCGGGTTTCGAGCATTGTTTGTTTATCAAGCTCAATAGTTATTACTCCCTCTGATTCAGAGGAAACAGTAAGACTTGCTCCTAAACAGTCAAATACCTGTGAGTGCCCGGGATAATTGTGTCCGTTATTATCCTGCCCTATCCTGTTTACTCCGGCAACATAGCACATATTCTCTATTGATCGGGCACGTAAAAGCGTGTCCCATGCAAGCACACGTGGCGAAGGCCAATTAGCAACATACAACAAGAGGTCAAAATCTTCGGTATTACGGGAGAAAACAGGAAAACGGAGGTCGTAGCACACCAACGGACAAATCTTCCAGCCACGGTAATCTATAACAAGCCTGTCAATCCCTTTCGTGTACGCTTTATCCTCACCTGCCAGCGAAAACAGGTGACGCTTATCATACTGCTTTATTTTGCCATCAGGCATTACAAACAAAAAGCGGTTATAATAGTTTCCATTTTCTTCTATAACCACACTCCCTGCTATGGCACAGTCTTTACACGTCGCTATGGTTTTCATCCATCCTACCGTTTCGCCGTCCATAGTTTCAGCAACCGTTTCAGGCTTCATGGTAAACCCCGTTGAGAACATCTCGGGCAGCAGGATAATATCCGTCGGTTCATTAATGCTGCTTATCAGTTTTTCAAAATTAGAACGATTGGCATTGGCGTCTTCCCAGGTAAGAGAAGTTTGTATCAGAGAGATTTTCATGACAGATTATTAAGTCATAAAAATACAAAAAAAAGAGAAAGCCGTGCTTGCAACACGGCTTTAACTAACCACAACTCTAAACAATTTATTGAAGTAAAATCAATAACTTTTGAAAACCATAACCGGGATTTTACTAAAATTCAGAACAGATGTTTTTTGGAAAGTAACTGTCAATTTAATCCCGGATTATGGTATTTATATGCTTTTACATTACCAGTGTCGCAACAGCACCGGCCTTAAGCGTAATAGTAGTATTCTTTTTGCCGGCATTCACATCAATAGTCTTTACTTCTTTTGATGTATTTTGAATAATGGCAACCGTATTTCCTGACGGTGTTTTGTAAGCCACATTTGGCAGACCTTCAATAACATTCGACAGCACTCTTACCGAACCCGGACGCACAAACTTAGACGCATGTGCAATTATGTAATAAGCCGGCTCGGGAGTTACTGTATCACCTGTGATGGTTACCGCACCAAGGCATCCAACGCATCCACCCCTGTCAGTGTGAGGTTCCTGTTTTTCGTCTGCCGCAAGATTCCATTCCAACACGGTTTTACACCAGTTGTTAGGCGCACCGATAATAAGGTTTTCGATATGCCAGTTTAGCTCATTTGCAAAATTACCCGGCGCTCCTACCCATTGCTCTGTAAAATACAGATTCTTGTCTGGGTGTGCTTCGTGTACCGATGATACAGCTTCTATCTTACCCCCATAAAGGTGAAACGCAGACCCATCAATATATTTTGCAGCCTCTTTATCATTTAATATTGTAATAGGATAATCCGGCCTGTCGGCATTATGATCGTAAATTATGATCTTGGTTGTAATACCGTTCTTTTTAAATTCAGGACCTAAGTGGTCGCGCACAAAAACCTTCTGGTCTTCAGCCAACATTAAAAGGCTTGGGTTATTACCCGGATGAAGTGGCTCATTCTGTACTGTAATAGCATCGATGATGATTCCGTTTTTCTTCATCTCCTGAACATACTTTACAAAGTATTTAGCATAAGCCGTGTAGTATTCAGGCTTAAGGCTTCCCCCGCGTGTGTCTCCGTTAGTTTTCATCCAAACCGGAGGCGACCATGGCGAACCTAATATTTTGATTGAAGGATTTATTTTAAGTATATCCTGCAATACAGGTATAAGGTATTTTTTATCGTAACCCAAATCGAATTTCTCCATATTCACATCGGTCTGTCCTGCAGGAAGATCGTTATAAGAGAAAAGCAGCTCATCAAGATCTGATGCTCCGATGCTTATCCTGATGTAGCTTACACCCAGATCATCAGGTCCTGTACCATATATATGCTGTAATAGTTTTGCTCTTGCCGGCGCACTCATTTTACTGATGTGCAGTACGCTTCCTCCACTAAGGGTATATCCGAAGCCGTCCATTTCCTGGAAAGTTTTACCAGTATTTATGGTTAGCTGTATGTTTTCATTTTTTGGCTGGCTCGTTACCGTTACTGCCTCTTTTTGCAGCAGGGCCGATTTATCAGGCATGGTTATCCATAATCCTGAGGTTTCAGACTTTCCGTTCTTTGCAGAACCACAGCCTGTTACCATAGCTGCAACAGCCATAACAATCACAAATCCTGATAGTAAATTTTTCTTTTTTATATGCATGATAATCCTATGATACAGTGTAGACTATACCAAAATTTTAATTATGTTTCAATTTTTTAGTGCCGGGCTATTGCCAGACGATAGTTGCCACAGCTTGTGGCTCCAGCGAGTAAACGATTTTTTTATCATCAATCTTTACTGCAAATTTTCGTGCCGTTTGCGACGTGTTAAGTACCACCAGCACTTTTGATTCGTCAGCATTAACAAAGGCTACATTTTGTAAACCAAGTGAATTATCAAAATTGGTAGAGTTTACCCTTTTTGCTCCCGGCTTTACAAATTTTGAAAAATGCGCAAGCGCATAATATTCAACATTTTTGGTTACTGATCCGTTAGCAGTAACAGTAACAACACCACGACAATCTATACATCCTCCGTTAGTAGGACCTGAATTGCTGTTAAGTGCAAGGTTCCAAAGCAATACATTCTTTGACCAGTTACGTGTAGTACCTATAAATATATTACCAATACTCCATTTCAGGTTTTCAGCAAAATTGGTGCTCCATCCTCCTCCCGATACCTCGGTAAAATAGAGGTTCTTATTAGGAAAGGCAGCATGTACCACATTCATGGCACCGGCTTCACCTGCATAAGCATGAAAAGCAGAACCATCTACATATTGTGCCGCCTGAGCATCACCTAAAATACTTAATGGATAATCTGTCCTGTCGAAATTATGATCGTAGGCTATAATTTTGGTTGTAAGTCCGGCTGCCTGAAGTTTAGGGCCAAGACTGCTTTTTATGAAATCGGCCTGCTCTACGGCAGTCATTTTCATTGTTGGATAGGTATTTATTTCGTGCAATGGCTCATTTTGCGGCGTAATCGCATCAATGGTAATACCGTGTGCAGCATAGGCATTAATGTATTTCACAAAATAATTGCCGTAAGCATCATACCATTCCGGTTTAAGGCTACCACCGTTCATGCTTTGGCTGGTTTTCATCCATGCCGGAGCACTCCACGGGCTACCCATAATTTTAATGTTTGACGCATAAGCCAGTATTGATTGCATTACCGGAACAACATCAGTTTCATCCGGAGCTATCGAAAAGTTAGCAAGGCTGGCATCAGTACTGCCTGCCGGCATATCATCATAACTAAAGTTTGCAGACGAAAAATCTGAAGCTCCAATAGTGAGACGCAGATAACTAAGTCCTATACCTTCGGTTGTACTGAAAAGGTCTTTTAGCAGGGCGTCTTTTTGAGTTGCATTCATCCCATTGATAACAATGGCCGAAGAACCTGTTAATGCAGCACCAAAGCCTTCAATCTCCTGATACTGCTGAGAGAAATCAACAGAGATTGAAGGATCTGTGGTGGCATTAGTATCATAAATAGATGCTCCTGAAGATTGTTTGCTCAAAAGCTTGGTCTGTTCGCCATTGGTAACCCACACATTGGCCGTTCCAACAACATTCCCTGACTCAACAGGTGTTACCGGAGGCCCGGGATTGCCCGAACTGTCTTCACTTCCTGAACAGGAAAAAAACAAAGCAGCCAAACCTATATAAACAAACGATTTCTTCATAGCAGTCTATTGCGATATATTAATTATAACCTGTAGTTTGAACAAGGTTAGGATTTCTGTTTAGCTCTCTTTGAGGAATAGGAAGGAAAATCTCATAATCCTGCATGTTGTAGTTTACAGAGTTACCAGTTCTTAGATCTACATCATCAACAGCGTTCATGGTTTGTACAGCAACATTGTTTCTTACAAGGTCATCCCAACGGTGTGCTTCCTGAGCAAGCTCAAGTCTTCTTTCGTTAAGGATTGCTGTTTTCATCAAATCCTGAGAAGCTCTCACGTTTGCAGCAAGAACCCCGATATTTGCTCTTAACCTGATCTGGTCAACAAGATCAGCAGCAGCTCCTGACTGTCCCTGATTGTTAAGCGCTTCAGCTTTTAGAAGGATAATATCCGCTAAACGTAAAAGATAAACATGGTCTGAACTTGCCCATCCCATAGCATTTTTCCATTTGTAGTTAAAAGGAATTGAACTTCCTACTGCGTTACCCCAGTACTCATCTGCCCAAGGTGCATCTTCAAAAAGGATATTTGCATCTTTACGTACTACATCGCCTTCAGCATCATACGCATCAACAAGGTCATGCGAAGGTGTTACGAATTTTCTCCATGTATCACCACTCTTAGATGGAGGAAGGTGCATTTGCGGAGCCCATGAACCTTCGTTACCTCCTAAATATTGTATCTCAATGATTGACTCCGAATTATTGTAATGAGCACCATCAAAAAGATCAGCATAGCTACCTAAAAGCTGGTATCCTGCAGGGCTGTTTATTACAAGGTCAGCATAGTTTACCACCTGACCCCATTCCGGCATAGGTTGTTGTGCATAAGCCTTTGCAAGTAATGCATAAGCAGCACCTTTAGTAGCACGTGCTTTATTTACAGAAGAATCAGTTCCGTAATCATTCGGAAGTTTTTCGGCTGCAAGTTTAAGGTCAGCAATAATCTGAGCATAGGTTTCTTCCTCTGTAGCCCTGAAAACACGAACTACAGAAGGATCTCCCGATTTGGTGCTTTCAAGAATCAATGGCACACCTCCAAATAATCTTGCAAGTGTAAAATAGTGGTATGATCTTAAAAAATAAGCCTCACCAATAATTTGCTCTCTTCTTTCCTCAGTTAGCAAACGTTGCACGTTAGGTGCCTGTTCGATAACAATATTAGCTTTTAAAATTGCATTGTAAATCGCAGACCATGCATTATAGATCCTGTCATTTGTAGGTTCTACGTTTATGGCATCAAGCTGGAATATTTGTGCATTATCCCCTCCTGCATAGTTATTATCAGAACGAACGTCTGAGAACAAAACATGATCCCATACATAATAGTCGTTACCCTGAAAAGACTCATACACGCCAGTAAGTGCCGCTTCAAGCTGATCACCTGTCTGGTAAGAGTTTTGTGCCACTCCTTCAGAGATTGGCACCGTATCCAGATTTTCATCACATGATGCAAGCATCAAACCTGCAAGCAATAAAACTGAAATTGATTTTTTATTTAGAATTTTCATAATCATTTATTTATAGTGAAGCCCTGATACCGAATATAATGTTTCTTGTTTGCGGATATGTACCGTAGTCAATTCCAATTGTCGTGTTACTGTTTCCTCCAAAGTTAACTTCCGGGTCAAAACCTGAGTAATTAGTAAAAGTTAAAAGGTTTTCTCCTGTTGCATACAATCTTAATGAACTGATACCAATCTTGTCAAGAACGCTCTTCGAGAAATCATAACCCAATGTAAGTGCTTTAAGTCTCAGATAAGAACCATCTTCAACATAATGAGTAGAAATTTCAGAATTCTTTGTTAACCCATTTGTCTCAACTCTTGGCACATTAGTTATATCTCCCACGTTTTGCCATCTGTTAAGCACTGCAGTACTTTGATTTCTTGAATCCATCATACTTTCAGTATCAAAACGTGAAGCATTCAGCATGTCGTTACCCTGAGATCCCTGGAAGAAAATATTCAGGCTAAAGTTTTTGTAGCTGAAGTTATTTGTGAAACCATAAATAAAATCAGGATTTGCATTACCAATTATTTTTTTATCCTCTTCAGTCGGATCAAAAGTTGGCTCACCGTCGGCACCTATGTAGTATACATTACCTGTAGCAGGATCTACTCCTCCCCATTGGTAACCGAAGAACTCACCAAGCGCATGTCCTTCCTGCACTAGTATTGCATCACCTCTGGAAGCTATACTTCCATAGTTATATTTTTGACCAAGCAAATTAGTCACCTCATTTCTGTTGAAAGAAATATTGAAATCGGTAGACCATTTAAAGTCTTCGCCATCAAAGTTTACAGTACTTAACTGAAACTCCATCCCTTTATTCTCAAGAGCACCGGCATTCATTGTAACATCATTAACACCTGTTGTTCTTGGTAGAAGTACACCCAAAAGTAAGTCGTCACTTGTTTTTTTATAGGCATCAACGCTAAATTTTATCCTATTATTGAAAAGTGCTAAGTCAATACCAAAATTTATCTGCTCTGAGGCTTCCCATCTAAGATCGCTATTTTGTATTGATGCCGGGTAATTACCAGGCTGTGCAGCACCTCCAATTGGATAGTTTGATCCCGGTGTAATTCTTTGATACCATGTATAATTACCAATGTTGTCATTACCAACTTTACCCCAACCTGCTCTTAGCTTAAGGTCATTGATCGCTGTAACATTTTTAAGGAATTCCTCATTAGAAATTCTCCATCCCGCAGAAAACGATGGAAAATAACCCCATTTATGGTTTGGTCCAAATCCACTTGAAGCATCTGCCCTGAAGTTAGCAGTGAACAGGTATTTATCATCAAAAGAGTAATTGATTCTTGAAATAAAAGACGAATTGTACTTTTCTGCTTTACTTGCTGTAGCAGTATTAATTGTTGCCCCCGCATTTGGAGTAGGAACACCATCACCTGCAAATCCTCTTCTTTCAATATCAGCGCTTTCCCATAATGATTTTTGGTAAACAGTACCTGCAACAGCCTCTATAGCATGTTTTTTTACATTAAGCTTGTAGTTTAATGTATTCTCATACATGTAATAGTTATAACGGCTTGTATTGTAGCGGCTGATACCTTTCATAGCCCTACCGTAACTGGTTCTGTACGGGTCAAGGAAATAATCATAAGCCGTATTATTATGATCTACGTTAAGAGCAGACCTGAATGTAAGTCCTTTAAGAATTTTAAACTCACCATATACGTTACCAAATACACGCTGAAGTCTGTATTGTCTTTGTGCTCCATCAGTATTTGAATATGGGTTTTCCCAGTTTTGGAAAGGGTTACTTGTAAATGAACCGTCTTCATTGTAGATACCAATGTTTTGTGGCGTATTAAGCACTCCAAGAAGAACTCCTCCGCTTCCAACTCCATTACTGTCATTCACATCAACATCAGTATAATCTACGTAGTTAATACTAGTACCTATTTTTAACCAGTCTGTAACTTCCTGAGTTAGGTTTACTTTAAACGTTTTTCTGTTCATTTCGGCACTTCTTACAGCACCTTCCTGGTTTACAACACCACCAGACACATAGTATGAAGTCTTGTTGCTTTTTCCTGAAAATGATACCTGATGGCTGTTTGAAACTCCGGTTCTGAAAATTTCATCCTGCCAATTCGTATTGTACTGATATCTTGGATCATCCCAGAAACCTGGAGAAGTCCCTAAGCCTCTTTCAGCTTGTAATTCTTTATATTGCTCAGCATTAAGCACATTAAGTTTTTTCCATACTGTCTGGAAACCTGTATACGTTTCATAAGTAAGTGTTGGCTTCTCACTCTTACCCTGTTTAGTGGTAATAATAACAACACCATTACTACCCTGAGAACCATAGATAGCCGCCGAAGAAGCATCTTTAAGGATTGATATCGTTTCAATATCAGCAGGATTCATAGCACGTGTATCCGAAGTGATTACACCATCAATTACATAAATAGGGTCACTACCCGCAGTGATTGATGAAGTACCACGTACCCTTACACTAAAACCACCTCCTGGCTTACCTGTGTTAGATGTTACCTGTACACCTGCAGTTTGTCCCTGTAATAAACTTGACACCTGATTGTTTACACGGTTTTCAAATTTTTTACCGTCAACAACACCTACTGCACCGGTAATGTCTTTTTTCTGTTGCGCACCATAACCTACTACCACGACTTCCTGTAATAGTTGGGCATCTTCTTTAAGTTGTACTTTCATTGATGATGATGCAGTAACTTCCTGGCTTGCATATCCAATGTAAGTGAACACTAAAACATCTCCTACCTGGGCATTAATGGCAAAATTACCATCCATGTCGGTAGAAGCATTAGTGGTAGATCCTTTTACCAGAATATTTACTCCCGGCAGGGTCATACCTGTACCTGCATCAACAACAGTTCCTTTTACCTGAGCAAAAGTCGCTGCCGAAAAACACAGGAACAATAAGATTAAGTAGTTTTTAAATCGCATAAGATTTTGTTTGGGTTAGGGTTAATTTTAAAGCAATGAAAACCATCAGGTTATGCCTATTTAGCAATTCTTAATGAACCAAATTAAGAAAACAGCAAATTTAGCATAGCCGAAATCGTTTTCGACTCAAATTTTAGTGAAGCCAAATTATAATTATGCCTTTTAACATTTAAAAAAGGCTATACACTTTGCGTACACCATTAGCCAAAAACGTACTCTCAAACACCTACCTTTTTTTTATAATTATTTGTATAACAAAAATTTATACATTAAAAAAAATGAGTAGTTTTGTACTATAATAGCCCCTCAATTTTGACAAACCGAATGTTAATTACATCGTTTGCGGTATTTTTCGTATTAACACCGGCTTAAAAAAGATTTAACAAACAGCATGAAAAAAAACTTTATCTATATTTTCTCACTTCTTTTATTGCATTATTGCTTATCAGCACAAAACAACTCGTCTGACCACCAAAAACTCTCCGGAAAAATAACCCAGTATAGCAGAACCGATTTTAATGCCGATCCCCAATTCTGGTGTATGACCGAAGACAAGTCAGGAACCATATTTTTCGGCAATAATGACGGGGTTGTAATTTTTGATGGTGAACACTGGCAAAAGCTCAACCTGCCAAACAACTCATCTGTCCGTAGCCTTGAAATAGACAAAAAAGCCGTCATTTATGCCGGGGGTTACAATGAGATTGGTACTTTACAAAAAAACAGGAATGGAAAATTTGTTTACAAATCACTCATTGAAGAACTTCAGCTTGAAGGCAAAAACATTGAGAATATTTGGGACATTAAAGCTGTAGACGACCGAGCAATATGCCGTTCGTTTAACGAGCTGATCATTATTACCAATAAAATCGCAACCCATATCCCGGCAAATACTTCTTTCATTTATTCAAACCTTATTGGTAAAGATTATTATATGCAGGACTCCAATTACGGCATCCTAAAACTTGAATCGGGAGGAATTGAGCCTAAAATGGCTTTCGAGGCAAAACAATACAACAATGAGGAAATTGTATCCCTATTACCGGGAAATACTCCCGGAAATGTTTTAGCCATAACCAAGCAGGGAAACATCTATGAAGGAAATCCATCAACAGGTGTTTTACAGCTTTTGAATAATGTATTTGACACCAACAGGCGCGACATTGTATCTTCTGCTATAAAATATGCTAATGGCGATCTTTTTATAGGAACCCTGAGCAACAAAATCATAATGACCGACAGCAAAGGATTTACCATCCCCAGCCCTGCTGTTTTACAGGATCTTCAGGATGCTGTTATTCATAAAATGTATACAGCAGCAGATGGCAATATTTGGGTGCTTGAAAACAATGGCCTTGCGTACATCGACTTTACTTCGCCATACACCTACCTATTCAACAAAGCCTCTGTTTATGATGCTCTTACATATAGTAACAGTCTGTACCTTGCTACCAACCAGGGCGTGTATTATTCTTACTTCAACAGCAAGACACCTTCAACCACCCATGACTTTAAAAAAATCAATAATCTACACGGCCAGGCATGGTCGCTGCAACAATTGGAAGGCGACATCATAGTGAGCCACGACAATGGCCTTTTCAGGATTGAAGGCGATAATGCCATAAAAATCGGTACGGTTTCAGGCTTCTGGAAAGTAACCCCAATTAAAAGTAAACCCCACTTTTACCTTGCTTCTCATTACAATGGTCTCTATCTGCTTGAAAAAAGTGACGGAGAATGGTTGTTGCACGAAAAACTGAGTGGATTTGACGAATCGGCAAGAGATATACTTCCCGCCGACGAACCTTATACCTATTGGGTATGTCACGGTTACAAGGGTGTCTTTAGAATTAGGATTAATCCATCCTATACCCGTATAAGCTCTGTAGACCATTACACAAACAAAAACGGACTCGAGTCAGCATTCAATGTAAATGTTACACGTTGGAACAACGAGGTCGTTTTTACTACCAATACCGGCATCTACCGATTTGATAATAAGCACAATCGCTTCACTCCTCACGCAAGATTAAACGCTATACTTGACCCTGCTAAGAACACCAGAAAGCTTATGCAGTCCGGCAATAAAACCTGGTTTGTACAGGATGATGAAGCCGGCTACTTTTATACAGCTGAAAAGAAACCGGAGCTTCATAAAGATCTTTTCCTTAACCTCAAAGGCAGCTTTAATCGTGGAATGGAGAGCATAGCCCCTCTTGCAGGAAACAACATTCTGTTTGGCACAACCAATGGCTTGTTTATGTACACAGTTTCTAATCCTGGACTCAGCCCGGGCATAAACACAAGCATTACCCAGGTATCATTTTCCAGAGACCAGCAGTTAAACCTGCTTCCTCTTGACAACAATAAAGACAATCCCGAAATACTACCCAACCAAACGGACATCCTGCGTTTTGAGTTTGCTTCTCCAAAAATGACGCACGGAACGGAGATACAGTACAGCTATAAGCTTGAAAATGTAGACAACAACTGGTCGGCATGGCAAAACATTGCTTACAAAGAATACACACACCTTAGGCCGGGCAATTACACTTTTAAAGTCCGCAGCCGAAACACAGCAGGTCTTTTAGGTAAGGAAACCACCTACTATTTCACTATCCTTCCTAAATGGTATCAAACAAATCTGGCCTATGCATTGTATGTTATCATAGCCGCATTGCTAATTATAGCCATTGTGCGGTATGTTAAACGAAAAATCGAACGTGACCACGAAAAAACAAAAACAGAGGCTTTAAAAGCTAAAAAAATGCTTGAGCTGGAACTTGAACAATTGAAATTACAGCGTGATAAAGAGCAGATCAATAAAGACCGTATTCACCTGCAGGAAGAAGTACTTAACAACAGTAAGGAACTGGCTAATTACACTATGCTTCTCATTAAAAAGAAAGATATTTTCAACGAGATAACCACCGACCTTAAAGAACTTAAGGATTACGTTAAAAATGACGATTCACGCAAAAAACTATTACAGATATTCCAAAAGCTGAATACCCATAAAATAGGCGAAGAATATCTGGAAGTATTTGACGTGAATTTTGAGAAGGTGCATCATAACTTTTTCGAAGAACTGAAGAAGCTGAATCCTACACTTACCAAAAGGGAATTAAGGCTTTGTGCGTTCGTAAAAATGAATCTTACCAATAAGGAGATATCACCTTTACTAAATATTTCGCTGAGAGGTGTTGAAAATGCCCGCTACCGTATCCGTAAAAAACTTGAAGTAGCCCACGAAGACAATTTTGTAGCTTTCCTTGAAAATGTCGCCAAACAAGCGGAAACATCAGCATAGATTAATAACATTTAGCACGTATCATAATAAAAATGCCCCGCTTTTCAGCGAGGCATTTTCTATATAACTAATCTTGTAGATTATTTAACGCTTGCGAAAAGGTATTCCCTGTTCATACGTGCAATGTTCTCAAGAGAGATTCCTTTAGGACACTCAACTTCACAAGCACCTGTATTAGTACAGTTACCGAATCCTTCTTCGTCCATTTGTCTTACCATGTTAAGTACACGCTGAGTTGCCTCAACTTTACCTTGCGGAAGCAATGCATACTGAGATACTTTTGCTCCAACAAACAACATAGCAGAACCATTTTTACAGCTTGCAACACAAGCACCACAACCGATACATGCAGCAGCCTCGAAAGATCTGTCAGCATCATGTTTAGGCACCGGAGTAGCATTAGCATCGATAGTACGTCCTGAAGTGTTCACAGAAACGAAACCACCTGCCTGCTGAATTCTGTCAAAAGCAGAACGATCAACAATAAGGTCTTTTATTACCGGGAAAGCTTTAGATCTCCATGGCTCAACATAAATAGTATCACCATCTTTAAAAGATCTCATGTGAAGCTGACAAGTAGTTACTTTACTTGCAGGTCCGTGAGCTTGTCCGTTAATGTAAAGCGAACACATACCACAAATACCTTCACGGCAATCGTGGTCAAACGCCACAGGCTCTTTCCTTTCGTTAATAAGCTGCTCGTTAAGCTGATCAAGCATTTCAAGGAATGAACTCGCAGTAGAAACATTATCAAGTTTGTAAGTTTCTATTTGTCCTTTAGATTTAGCATCTTTCTGACGCCAGATTTTAAGGTTTATATTTATATTTTTATTAGAACCCATCTCTGTTGAATTTTATTTGTAGTTCCTTGCGGCAATTTTAATATACTCGTAGTTAAGAACTTCTTTATGAAGCTTTTCGTTATTAATATCGCTGCCGCCATATTCCCAGGCACCTACGAAATTAAAGTTAACGTCATCACGAAGGGTTTCACCCTCGCTGTCCTGATATTCTTCCCTGAAGTGACCACCACATGACTCGTTACGCTGAAGTGCGTCCATAGCCATAAGCTGACCAAGTTCCATAAAGTCAGCTACACGGATAGCTTTCTCTAACTCAGGGTTAAGTTCATTTGCAGAACCCGGAACATACACATCTTTGTAGAACTCGGCTCTTAGTGCATCGATCTCAGCAACAGCTTCTTTAAGACCCTGTTCGTTACGACCCATACCTACTTTGTTCCACATGATGTTACCAAGGCGTTTGTGGAAATGATCTACCGATTTAGTACCGTTGTTGTTAAGGAAACCATCAATTTGTGCTTTAACAGCATTCTCAGCCTCAACGAACTCAGGAAGATCTGTAGAGATCTTACCTGTACGGATATCATTTGCAAGGTAATCTGATACTGTATAAGGAAGTACAAAATACCCATCAGCAAGACCCTGCATCAAAGCAGAAGCTCCAAGACGGTTAGCACCGTGATCAGAGAAGTTAGCCTCACCCGCTACGAAACAGCCAGGAATTGTACTCTGAAGGTTATAATCAACCCAAACACCACCCATGGTATAATGTACCGCAGGATAGATCTTCATTGGGGTTTCATACGGATTCTCATCAGTAATCTGTTGGTACATCTGGAAAAGGTTACCGTATTTCTCTTCTAACCAAGCTTTACCAAGTTTGATAACTTCTTCGTCAGAAGGATGGTGGTTACCGGCAGCATAAGCAGCCTGTTTACCTTTACTGATGATCTCAGAAGAGAAATCAAGGTAAACACCTTCGTTAGTATCATTAGCCTCGATACCAAAACCTGCATCACAACGCTCTTTTGCAGCCCTAGACGCAACGTCACGAGGCACAAGGTTACCAAACGCAGGATATCTTCTTTCAAGGAAGTAATCTCTATCCTCTTCAGCAATCTGAGTCGGTTTTAGTTTACCGGCACGGATAGCCTGAGCATCTTCAATTTTCTTAGGAACCCAGATACGTCCTGAGTTACGAAGCGACTCAGACATAAGCGTAAGCTTAGACTGGTTTGTTCCGTGAACTGGGATACATGTTGGGTGAATCTGTACGTAGCAAGGGTTTGCAAAGTACGCTCCTTTTTTATGTATTTTCCATGCAGCAGTTACGTTACTTCCCATTGCATTTGTAGAAAGGAAGTATACATTACCATAACCACCCGAAGCGATGATTACAGCGTGCGCTGAATGTCTTTCAATTTCTCCTGTAATAAGGTTACGTGCAATAATACCACGTGCTTTGCCATCAATCTTAACGATATCAAGCATTTCGTGACGGTTGTACATTTCAACACGGCCAAGACCTATTTGTCTTGAAAGTGCAGAGTAAGCACCTAACAATAACTGCTGACCTGTTTGTCCTGCAGCATAGAAAGTACGCTGTACCTGAGTACCACCAAACGAACGGTTGTCTAGCATTCCGCCGTAGTCACGTGCAAAAGGAACACCCTGAGCCACACACTGGTCAATAATGTTACCTGAAACTTCAGCAAGACGGTGAACGTTTGCTTCACGCGCTCTGTAGTCACCACCTTTTATAGTATCATAAAATAATCTGTAAACACTATCACCATCATTCTGATAGTTTTTTGCGGCATTAATACCTCCCTGAGCAGCAATAGAGTGCGCACGGCGTGGAGAATCCTGGAAAGCAAATGCTTTAACATTGTATCCCATCTCACCAAGGGAAGCAGCAGCAGAAGCTCCTGCAAGGCCTGTACCTACAACAATTACATCAATCTTTGGTCTGTTGTTTGGGGCAACCAGTTTTAAATGGTCTTTATAATCTGTCCATTTTTTGGATATATGCCCTTCGGGTATCTTAGAATCTAACATAGTTACTGATGTTGATTATTTTATAAAAAAGTGAATATATACAGGGATAACAGCAAACAATAGCGGAACTATTATTGCAAATGCATACCCAAATGATTTAATGAATCCGTTGTATTTAGGATTGTTAGCACCCAAAGACTGGAATGCACTACCAAAACCGTGGTAAAGGTGGAATCCTAAAACTACCATAGAGATTACATATAGAATTGTATAAAGCAATCCGTACTGAGGCTGCTTGAAGAAAGCAACAGTAATCTTGTAAAGATCTTTATAACCCTCTTTAATTTTCACATTAGCACCTGCATCATAAAATTCAGTTCTGTTCTCAATTTTAATCTGACCCTGATCTACCTGCATTTTAGGAATATAACCACCATCAGTAGTTACATAGAATTCCTGAGGCATACCACCTGCATTGATGCTGATAGTCTGAAGCGGCATTGCTTTATCAAAGTGCATTCTTGCCCAGAAACTAACCATGTGCGTAACAATAAACACAAGGATAATAGTCCCCAGAACCGCCATGTTTCTTGACGCCCAGATAGTGTTTTTACCTGGTTTGTTCATTACATATCTAACAGGTCTTGCTTTGCGGTTCTGCACTGTAAGCACAATACCATCGATAGCATGGAAAATGATAGAGATGTAAGTTAAGTAAGATAAAATTTTTACTGCCGGGTTGGTTGTCATGAATAATGCGTACTGATTAAAGTGCAGTGCAGCATCTTTACTAGTAGACAATAATTGAAGGTTACCCAGTAAATGTCCTGTAAGGAACAGGCAGAGAAATAAACCTGTTAAAGCCATCCAGTATTTCTTGGCGATGGAAGACTTCAAAAATGCAGATTTTGCCATAGTGTATGTTTAAAAAGATAAGGTTTTTAAAAAATCAAACAAAAATAAGGCATAAATACTATTCATCACAACCCTTATTGCTTATTTATAATCAGTATAAAGTGGTAGTTTTCATAAAGTATTTGCAATAAAAAAGCGGTTTTAGGAATTTTAAATTCCTAAAACCGCTATAAATCTGCAATATAAATCAGAATACTATATTTCTAAAACAATTATAACTATTGCGTTTTCGTCATGTCTTCATCAACAACAATAATAAAATCAGCCAGATTAAGGCTTTCTTTATCCAGTTTTGAGACATCCTTTTGCGACACAGCGGCTATTGTTATGATTTTCACCTGAGGTTTTGTTTTTTTAAGGTACCAGTTAATTCCCTCAAAATTATTACTGTGATACGTTCCGTTATAGTGAATGAATACAGTGTCCGGCTTCAGGTTTTCAGCAATAAAATATCCCATAGTAGCATCTTTTATTGCCTGAGCCTTAGGCATATTTGGCGTAGCATGGTCACCCATCATCTTCATCATACCAATATAGCCAGGAAGATTAGCATCATATTCAATAGGCAGTGGCGCTATCCATTTTTTTTCTTCTGCCGGAAGGCTGTTTAAAGACTCCAGACCTTGTTTATTTACCTGTCTTGCATAACGGCGTGGCACATTGGTAGCGATAAATGGGAAGTGCTTCTCCTTTGCATAATCTACCAATGGTTTATAATCGGTTTTATGGTTAGGCCAAAGGCGTGCCGTACTGTCAAAAACCTTTTGATCAATCTCTCCTTTCAGGTACTGATCCAGTTGCTTTTGGTTATCAGCCTCTATCATTTCGGCACCAAGCAAAAGGTTGTGTTTTTCACCAAGATCTTTCGTCAGTTCCAGCTGCAGCCAATGTATCAGCGAATTATCGTGAAGTTCTCCAAAGAATACCACTTCGGCATCTCCTGTTGCATTCAGCATCTTTTTATAGGTCACGGATTTACCTTCTTTATTGAATATCTGGTAGCCTTGCTTATCCTGAGCAGCAGTAAAAGCGAAAAGGAAAAAAGCAGCCAAAAGCGAATAAAATTTCATTGCGTATTGATTTGTATGTAATGCTTCGCAAAAATAGGCATTACTCCTTTATTTAGAAATTGTCTAATTAAGAAATTTACACCCTTTTTTCTCATAATTTGATAAAAATGGCGTTCAAAACTATTTTTAGGATATTCATACAACGATACCTGCTTAACTTTACGTTTCCAAAAAACACAAACATGAATACTGGAATTGATGCGATAGCTTTTGATGTCGCAAAACTGCACCTGCCTATAAAAACCCTTGCTAACGCAAGAAATATTGACCCCGATAAACTTGAAAAGGGCCTTGGCCTGCTAAAAATGACACTGCCCGATGCACATCAGGATGCAGTGGTATTTGCAGCAAACGCACTCACAAAGCTTATCACGCAGAACAGTATCAATCCGGCGGAGATAGCCCGAATTTATGTAGGAACCGAAAGCGGCATTGACAGTAGCAAGCCTATAGGGTCGTTCCTGACAACGCTTATGGAACAAAAGTTTGGCGAGAATACTTTCAGCAATTGCGATACGGTCGATTTTACATTTGCCTGCATTGGCGGAATAGATGCCCTTCATAACTGCCTGGATTACATCAGGCTGAATCCGACTAAAAAAGCCATAGTAATCACCACCGACATTGCCAGATATGACCTTGAATCTACCGGAGAGTATACTCAGGGTGCGGGAGCACTGGCTATGCTGGTGACTGCAAATCCACGCATCATCGCTATAGGCAACGAATGGGCCGTGAGCACCAAAGGGGTTTTCGACTTCTTTAAGCCGTACAGAACTTTATCAAAGAGGAATATTACCAACCATGAGGAAAACGAACCGTGGTTTGGCAATCTGGAAGCTGAAATAGAAATTCACAAAGACCAGCCGGTTTTTGACGGACAGTATTCCAACCAGTGCTATACCGACCGTACCCGCGAAGCATATTACCGCTTTAAAGATGCAACCAATACTAGAGGTTCGCTATACGATACCTGGGAAAGCATCATTATGCACCTGCCCTATGCCTTTCAGGGCCGCAGGATGTTTGCCGAGATCTTTGCGCTTGATGCCAATATTCCCTTGCTAAACGGTAATGAAGACGCTGCCGATTACCAGAATCGACTGAAAGAAATAGCAAAATCAGAAGAATACAAAACTTTTGTAAACCGGAAACTGCAACCTGCCGAACCGGCATCATCCGCCATTGGCAACCTATATACGGGTTCCGTATTCATGGGGTTATTATCCGCTTTAAGTCATTTCTCCAAAGCTGATACAGATATCACCGGAAAGAAATTCGGTTTCCTTGCGTACGGCAGCGGATCGAAATCGAAGGTTTTTGAAGGAACGCTTCAGCAAGGCTGGAAAACTGCAGCACAAAACGCACAGCTTTTTGAAACCCTTGCCGAAAGTCAGGAAATAGGTTTTGACACTTACCTGAAACTCCATAAAAAAGAGCAGAAAGCAAGCCTTTTAGCACCATCCGGCGAATGGGTACTGGACAGGATAGAAAAAGATATCCCGAATTTGATTGGAGCGAGGTATTATAAATGGGTGGAGTAAGCTACTCCGCCATTTCTCCTAAATCAACTTCTTCAATTACAGCTTTACCATTTACTATTGTAATTCCATAATTATCACAGACATCCGTATCAGGCTTGCAAAGACTGATCATTAAAGGAATATTTCCCTGTTTGGATGACGCGTCCATCACTGCCGATTGTAAAAGAAGCTGAGCAAAGTCGCCATTAGTGTTGTACTCTCTGAATATTTCTTTATTTATAGTGATGGTATCCTGCGTATTCTTATTAATCAAATGGAAAATTTTTTCTCTGTACTTAGTTGTCACCATATCTTTCCCGTTATCATCATAGATAAATTGCGAGACCATAGAAATCTTATCCGTTTCTTCTTCGATAACTTTGAATGTATCTGCTCCAAAAATAACTTCCCCTACTTCTTCAACAGGTTTTCTTGGAGGATCCGGAAGACTATCATCGAATTCCTTTATTATTTGATTTGCTTCATTATCGCTCATCCCCGGTTTATCAGACACCTGTTTTTTACAGCTAAAACATCCTGAAAAAACAAACATCACAACGACAAATCTGAACACTTTAATCATACCTATTATTTTAAAGAAATCAACGAGCCGAAATTAACAATATTTCGGTATAAACTTAGTATTTTTGAAAATCAAATAATAAAACTGCACTATCATGAAATACCATCAGATAGACCGTAACCTGTACATCAAGAACCGTAAAAAATTTATGGCCGAGATGAAACCTAAAAGCGTTGCGGTATTCAACTCTAACGACATTTACCCTATAAGTGCTGATAGCACCATGCCTTTCCAGCAGCACCGCGATATATTATATCTTACAGGGGCTGACCAGGAAGAAAGCATTCTTTTGCTTTGTCCGGATGCTCCGTATGAGCACCTGCGCGAGATACTTTTCCTTCGTGAGACTAACGAGCATATCGCTATCTGGGAAGGTGAAAAACTGACTAAAGAGCGTGCTACCGAAGTTTCGGGCATCAAAAACATAATGTGGGTTCAGGATTTCGAAAAAACGCTTTTCGAAGTAATGACCTACTGTGATACGATGTATATCAATACAAATGAGCATTACCGTTCATCGGTGCAGACACAGACACGCGAAGACCGTTTCATCAAATGGTGGAAAGAGAAATACCCTGCACACCAGGTTGCCAAAAGCAACCCAATACTGCAAAGGCTTCGCTCTGTAAAAGAAAGCCAAGAGCTTGACCTTATGCAGAATGCATGCAACATTACCGAGAAAGGCTTCCGCCGACTGCTTGGTTTCGTTAAGCCGGGTGTTATGGAGTATGAGATCGAAGCAGAGCTTATCCATGAGTTCGTGCGCAACCGCTCTAAAGGGTTTGCCTATACGCCTATTATAGCTTCAGGTAACAACGCAAACGTACTTCACTATATCGAGAACAACCAGCAATGTAAAGACGGCGACCTTATCCTTCTTGACGTGGCTGCCGAATATGCTAACTACTCAAGCGACCTTAGCCGTACGATTCCGGTTAACGGACGTTATACCAAAAGGCAGCGCGAAGTATACGATGCTGTACTTCGTGTAAAGAATGAGGCTACAAAAATGCTTGTTCCGGGTACGCTTTGGAAGCAATACCATATAGAAGTTGGTAAAGTAATGACTTCTGAGCTTCTTGGCCTTGGCCTTATCGACAAAGCCGATGTTCAGAACGAAGATCCTGCATGGCCGGCATACAAAAAATATTTTATGCACGGTACATCGCACCACCTTGGCCTTGACACCCACGATTACGGACTGCTTGTTGAGGCAATGAAAGCCAATATGGTATTTACCGTAGAGCCGGGTATCTATATCCCTGCAGAAGGTTTTGGTATACGTCTTGAGGACAACGTAGTGATCCAGGAATCTGGCGAGCCTTTCAACCTGATGCGCAATATCCCTATTGAAGCAGAGGAGATTGAAACATTAATGAACCAGTAGTTTCGGGTTATTGAGTTTCGGGTTTCGGGTTGCTTACCCATTCTCTACATATCGCACTGTCATTGCGAACGTAGCGCAGCGGAGTGTGGCAATCTAAATTCAAACAACATATAAATACAAAAACGGCTTACGATTGTGAGCCGTTTTTTTTGTTTTTGTTAGTATAATAATTAATATGTAAGCTGTATTTTTGCACCTCACATTATTCTTGTGTCCGTCATTGCGAACGCATCCGCCGCCACGGAGGAGTGCGGCAATCTAAAAAACAGATTGCTTCGTCGTACCTCCTCGCAATGACAGGGAACACTTATGCCGATTGAGTGAGCAACTTTAAACATTAAACTTGAAACTTCTAACTTACAAAAACATCAACCTTGCCTATTCCGAAACCGGAAAAGGCACTGCTATAGTACTGCTTCATGGTTTTCTGGAGAATAGTAGCATGTGGGATTTTTTTGTAGCTGAGTATTCTAAGAAGTACAGGGTTATTACTATCGACCTTTTGGGTCATGGCGACACAGAATGCCTGGGCTATGTACACACCATGGAGGACATGGCCGATGCGGTTTATGCCATACTGCATGAGCTGCGCATCCGCAAGGCGATTTTTATGGGACACTCGATGGGAGGCTATGTGGCATTGGCATTTGCCGAACTGTATCCCGACATGATGAAAGGTATAGTATTGCAAAACTCTACTTCCCGTGCCGATAGCGACGAACGTAAAGTGAATCGTGACCGTGCTATCAAAGCCGTTAAGCAAAACGCTACAGCCTTTGTGCGCATGAGCATTGCCAATCTTTTTGACGAAGAGCTACGCGAGCGTTTAGCTGACGATATTGAGCATTTGCGCGAACAGGCCGTAAAAACACCTTTGCAGGGAATAGTTGCTGCCTTAGAGGGCATGAAAATACGCAAAGACCGCGAGGTAATACTACACTTTGCACCTTATCCCATCCTGCTGGTGCTTGGCAAACACGACCAAAGCCTTATTTACACCGAACACGCCGATCAGGTAGAGGGAACTGATGTAAAACTGGTAACGTATCCTTATGGCCACATGAGCCACATAGAAAACCGAAAAGAGCTACTGAAAGAAACACTGGAGTTTTTTAAGCGTTGCTAAAAAGCAATTACACAGAGACTCCCGGAGAAAACCGAGAGATACACAAAGACTTTTAGATTTGAAAGCACACAGAGTCTTTTCTACCAACGGCAGAATTCTCAGAGCGCTTTCAAATCTAAAACTCAGTGATACTCTGTGCCGACTTAGTGAAGCTCTGTGGTATAACTTCTGCTCCCACAATGAAGATCGGACATCCCACCTCAGACCTTAAACTATCTTCTCTTCAAACGGAATATCCGCATTCAGTATCTCATTGATAAGGGTTACCAACTGCGTTTTGAACTCAGCCAAAACATCGCTATCTATTATATCCTGCACCGGTGCCGATTTATCGAAACCATCTTTAAAAGCAAAATTCATAAAGCCGCTTTTCATGTTCTTGAATGAAATGATACCGGCTTCGGTTTCCTTGTCCTCGCCATGAGGTTCATACATAAACGCATAAGTAAGCAACTGTATGATCTTTTCGTTCTTGATATCTTCCGTAAGGCCTTCCCAGGTTTTAAGCACCAGATTGTTCTTTTCAACTTTTCCGGTTTTGTAATCCGTAATACGAATGCGTCCGTTACGTTCTTCAATACGGTCAATATTACCCGAGATCATTACCGGATAAGGCAGACGTTCATCTTCTAAAAGACGTTTTTCTTCTTTTTCGAGAGCCAATATTTTTACTGCATCTCCATCTAAAAGTAGTTTCTTTTCTAATTTCAGAAAGTTGTGAACATTACGTTTGGCAACTTCAAACGCCAAGAGGTTACGTCCTTTTTTAATTTCCCCCTCTTTATATTCTTTTTTGAAATTGTCTAATACGACACCATCAGCCAGCGTAGTCATAGCATCTATATCCTGAACCTCCAAAAATTTACCAATATAAGGTGTATACAACACTTCCAAAGAACCATGAATAATGGTTCCTAATGTGTTTAGCGCAACGCTTTCTTCTACTTCCTCAACTTCTCTTATACTCAACACTCTCTGGTAATAGAACTGCATCGGGTTACGGATATATCCGGTAAGCGCCGATGGCGAAAAACCTTTCCCTGTTGCAATTTCCCTCAGACGATCCATTACCTTCTGGGTTTTAGGAATTACCATCGGTTCATAAGCCTTAGGCGGCAAAACAGCATTATAGATTTGCGAAACAAGATTATGTTTGGGCTGTTTCTCTATTTCAAGCTGGGTCAGGAAACGGCTTCGTTCTCCGGCATCCAGCCCTTCACTTTCGGTATTGTAAAGCAGGTAAATGTTTTTAGCCCGCATAAGCAGGTGGTAAAAGTGAAAGCTGTAAATAGCATCTTTCTCTTTGTAGGTAGGTAGTCCCAATTCACGCTTTACGTCATACGGTATAAATGAGTTTTGGGTTTTACCTGCCGGGAATTTTCCCTCATTCATAGAGGTAATAACCACATTCTCAAAATCAAGCACACGGCTTTCAAGCACCCCCATTATCTGAAGACCGGAAAGTGGCTCTCCTTCAAAAGACACTTCAGCAAGGTCAATAACCTGTTTGTATATGGTATAAAGCACCGCTATACTATCCATCTGAGGGTGTTCCTCGTAGTAATTTATAAGCTTATTGATTACCTTAAAAATAGAGTACAAAAAAGCCTTGGTAATCTTATCCTCTTCTTCATCATTACTCATAAAACCTTTAAGAGTCACCAATATATCCGACAACCTCTTTAATATATCTCCCACATTGCCATCCCAACGGTCAAACAATAACCTGAAGAAAGGCGATGCACTGGCATGCAATTCATATAGTTTGGAATGCGAAAAGAAGGTAAAGTTATTACTGTTGATAAGCTCAATAAGCTCTTTAGCTCCGGAATAAGGCTCAACCAACGGATGTGTAAGCACATCCATCACCTCACGGTAATACAGTGTATAGCTTTTTTCGCTACGGTTAATAGCATTGGTATGCAGCTTAAATAACTTCTGCAAAAGCAGCTGCGCAGGATTGTTCTTGCTGCTGTAGCCCATAGTAATATTCAGCGCACCTACACTTTTTGGTAAGCTGTATAATAGCGGAATAAGCATACTCTCCTCACCCAAGACCAATGCCGTCTTATCAAGGCTGTAGCCTTCTTTCTGGAACTGCTCAACAAGTTCACCGGCAATTTTGGCCTGGCCAACGGTTTTTGGCGTACCAATGATATGAATGTTCTTTGGCTCACTAAATTCGTTTGTAATCCATTCAAACGGCTGTAGTGCATATTGTTTCCATTCTTTCTTAAAGCGCCTGATAAACAAACCCGCATCATGGTAGGGATCATTCAGAAAAACATAATCAATATCCCAATACACCTTAGCCTGACCAAGTGACATTAAGTGCTGAATTATTTTTTCCTCGGCAGCATTAAGTGCGTTAAAGCCCGCAAAAACCATCTGCCCTTTGGTAAACGAATTCGAAAAATGGTGGATATTCTTTACCGCTTCACGATAGATGAGACCCTGATATCCCGAACCTTTTTCTAAAAGATGCGCATAAAGAGCATTATAATAAGACGGCAACAACTTCCAGAATTCAAGATAATTCTCGATCATGGTCGTGCGCTTGTCCACATCTACCGCCCAATGCTCAATTTCCTGAATATTTTCAAGATAACTAAGCACATGTTTGGGATCCAGAAGATAGCGGTCTATCTCATTAAAATCCTGTAATAATGTCTTTGCCCAGTTAGCAAAGGTTTCAAATGGCTGTTGCTTTTCTTTAGGTGTAAGCCCGAGATAAACGGTATGGAATTCAAAAAGCAGCCCGATAGTATCAATAGAGCGTATTCCGGCAACGTCCTGCACAAAATCTTCAATACTGATGATTTTTGGTGCAAACACAGTTTGCGAAAGCTGCTTTTTTAAAGCTTCCAACAAAAAGATCCTTGCTCTTTTATTAGGCAATACAACGACCACATCGGGAAGGTTATTATCATAATCCTGTATTAATTGGGTACTTAGCTTATCGAGAAAAGTTACATCTGCCATGGTATAAAAATAAAAAAACGCTCCCGATATGGGAGCGTTTCCTGTATTTATTTTGGGAGGTTATCCTTATTCTTTGATAAGTTTAACTTCTACCCTTCTGTTTTGCGCTTTACCTTTAGCAGTTTTGTTAGAAGCGATTGGTTTAGTTTCACCGAAACCAACTGATTTCAATCTGTCTGCAGCGATACCGTGCTCTACTAACCAAGTTTTAACTGCAGCAGCTCTGTTTTCAGATAGAGTCTGGTTAAGTGCGTTGCTACCGTCGCTGTCAGTGTGACCTTCAAGGATAAATTTAGCATGAGGGTATTCTTTGAAGATAGCGTTCATAGCCTCTAGTACCGGAATAGTCTCATCTTTGAATGAAGATTTACCACTGTTGAATAGGATAGTTTTACCGTAATCGTTCAGTTTTTTAACAACTTCTTCTGTTACTTCAGGACATCCTTTGTTAGCAGCTGTACCTTTTACGTTAGGACAAAGATCATCTTTATCTAGTACACCATCACCATCAGTATCTGGCCATGGACAACCACCGTTTTCTCTTGGACCTTTAACATCCGGACATTTATCGTCTTTATCAGCGATACCGTCACCGTCTGTATCAGGACATCCTTTTAAGCTAGCAGGACCAGCAACTTCAGGACAAGCATCCTCTCTATCAGCGATACCGTCACCATCTGTATCAGGACATCCGTTGAATTCTTTAAGACCAGCAACATCTGGACAAGAATCATCTTTATCAGGAATACCGTCACCGTCAGTATCAGGACATCCTTGGAATTCTTTTAGACCAGCAACTTCAGGACAAGCATCATCTTTATCATAGATACCGTCTTTATCAGTGTCTTTACCACCAAATTTGAAAGTAAGACCTGCAAAGTGTTGGATGTGTCTAGGAACGTTAGCCTCAGCTTGGTTTTCAAATGAATGTTTGTAAGTAGACTGTACAGTAAGACCTACATTTTCAGTAAACCAGAAGTTGATACCAACACCTCCATTAACAGTACCATTACCTTGCTCATCTAACCAAGTATAACCTCCACCAATGTGAACGAATGGGTTAAACCAACTTTTTGGTAAGATGCTATACTTAACGATAGCATCAGCTCCGTAGTAAGTAAGATCATCAACAGGCACAGCTGTAATGATGTGTGTTGTAGCTGCCTCATCAAGATATAATTTATCAATTTTATTAACTGATCCCGTTAAACCAACTGAGAAATTGTTTCCGATGTGTCTTGACACATTGATGTAAGAAACAGACGGAAGAATATTCCACTCTGAAACTTTAAAATACTTATTAAAATTGTCTGTGAAATCAGCGCTCGCGCCAAAACGGGTAGTAACCGCATTAACACCAAAGCCAATTGACCATGGGTTGTCTTCGTCCTGCGCCTGTGCATTCAAGCTCAGTGCCATAAGTGCAGCAACGAACAGTTTGTTAAGATGTTTCATACTTTATTTAATTACAAAGGTTATATGTAGACAAATTTACTCTGTTAAAATTGAACAGCAAAACGTTTTATTAAAATTTATCCTACGTTAAGGGCTAAAAAGTCGTTAAATTATAGTTAACGATTTCCCAACCTCTGAAAATGAAGCTATTGCATGATCCAAATGCTCCTTAGAATGAGCCGCAGAAAGCTGAACTCTTATCCTCGCTTTGCCCTTTGGAACCACCGGAAAGAAGAATCCTGTTACATAAATACCCTTTTTCAGCAGTTCATCCGCCATGATTTGCGACAATTTTGCATCATAAAGCATTACAGGAACGATTGCAGAGTCACCATCGATGATGTCAAAACCTGCATTTTTCATTCCTTCTTTAAAATAATTTGTATTCCATTCCAGCTTATCCCTAAGCGTAGTGTCTTTTTTAAGCAGTTCAAAAACCTTTAGCGAAGCACCAACGATTGATGGAGCCAGAGAATTCGAGAATAAATACGGTCTTGAACGTTGTCTTAGTATTTCAATTATCTCTTTTTTAGCTGTAGTATACCCACCCATGGCACCGCCAAGGGCTTTACCAAAAGTACCGGTAATAATATCAACCCTGCCCATTACGCCTTTAGCTTCAAGTGTACCTTTACCAGTCGCTCCTATAAAGCCTGCAGCATGACACTCGTCTACCATTACCATGGCATCATATTTATCAGCAAGATCACATATCTTATCAAGAGGCGCTACAAGGCCGTCCATAGAAAACACACCATCAGTCACGATAAGTTTAAAACGGTGCCCTGCCTCAGTAGCCTTAATAAGCTGCTGTTCCAGTTCTTCCATATTATTGTTTTCATATCGGTAACGTGCCGCTTTACATAAGCGAACTCCATCAATAATAGAAGCATGGTTTAAGCTATCAGAAATAATACAATCCTCTTCTCCTAATAATGGTTCGAAAACACCCCCATTAGCATCAAAAGCGGCTGCATATAATATAGTATCTTCTGTACCGTAAAAATCGGCTACTGCTTTTTCAAGTTCTTTGTGAATATCCTGAGTACCGCAGATAAAACGAACTGATGACATTCCGAAACCATGGGTATCAAGCGCATCTTTAGCCGCCTGTATTACCTCAGGATGCGACGAAAGCCCCAGGTAGTTATTTGCACAAAAGTTCAGCACCTTCTGTCCTGAATCTAAAGTTATCTCTGCTCCCTGTGGTGAAGCAATAATTCTCTCCTTCTTATAAAGACCATTTTCTTTTATGGTTTCCAGTTCAGCTGTTAAATGCTCTTTGATCTTTCCGTACATTTTTATGTCGTTTAAGTTTATAGATTATTGTTTTCTCAAAAAATCACGTCAAATTTACCACATTTATATCATCACCTATATATACGAGTGCTTTTTTAATTACTGCGAGCCCCATTTCTTCCAATGCCAGTTGGTAAGAAGCGAGCTGCATTTCGTATTTAGACTGATGCGCTCCTGTCTTATAATCCAGAAGCAAAGCAGAAGTTCCTTTTATCGCTACCCTATCAGGCTTTATGGTTTGCACATCCTGACGGATAATACTCTGCTCATTATATATAATGTTATCTTCCGCGAAAAATTCCCTCAACTCAGGATGGAATATTACAGCCCTGAGTGTTTTCTCCACCTCCTCCTGCTGACTTTTTACGATTAACCCATCCTCAACCGCCTTTACCAAAGCTATCGGTATATCATGTTCCGTTCTTATAAAAGAGAAAATTTCATGCATTACATTACCAAATTCAATTGCCTTAAGCCGGTCTGACCCCCACATAAGCGATTCGCGCTGGGCGATCTTTACGCCCCGGGGACTGAATCTTTCACCAACCACCTTAATATTCTGCTGCTGCGATTCTTCTTTTTCTTCAGGAGAAAGCCTTACTGCATTACCAAATTCATATTCCGTAACATTAGCATCAAACTTTTGTTTCTGCATCAGGTATTTAATAAAGTACGACGACATATTATTAGTCAGTTCTCCTTTGCTAGTAAAATTCCTGGCAGATATTATATACAACTGTTCCTCAGCACGGGTAAGCGCCACATATAATATATTGATATTATCCAGTAACTCTTCCTGCGATTTGACAAAATATAGTTCCGATGCTTTTTCACCATATTCAGCCACACTCTTATTGCTGTCTACAAGTGCTTTTTGAAACTCAAATGTAGTATCATCCAGTTCCAGCCACACTTTACTTCGTGGAGATCGGCTGTAATCTTCTTCAGCAAACGGAAAAATAACAACAGGAAACTCAAGCCCTTTAGACTTGTGGATAGTCATAATCCGTACCGCATCGTTGCCTTCCGGCGATGGTATGCTAAACTTAGAACCATTCTTATCCCAATAATCCAGAAAATCAGCAATCCCCGACTGGGTACGCATATCCCTTTCCAGCACCAGGTCCAGAAAGTACTGTACATAACTCTGATTGCTTTTCTTTTTCAGGAAAGCACCTATTATCGTTTCCACTGCTTCATACAACGAACGCTTGCGACAGTCCCTAAACGATATATTTATAGCATGAAGTCCAAGCCAGCTCTCCAGATGTTCTTCGGTAGGCTGTGCCATACCTTCGGCAATAAAATCGTGAATGGCAATATCACCCTGATTGCTTGCCGCAAAATATAAAAAGTGTGCTTTAGCCTCAATATTCTCATTGCTTTTAAGATAACGAAGCAGGTTAACGATAAGTTTAACCTCTGTTGCATTCTCTATAAGCAATGTTTCAGATGATAGTATAGGTATATTTTGTTCTGTAAGATAATTTGCCAAAAGCACCCCTGGAGTTCGCTTTCGCGTAAGCAATACAATATCCCTGTAGTTAAAGCCATTAGCTAAAGCTTTTCTGATAGCACTTAAAGTAGCTTCAAGATACAGTGTATCTTTATCAGTTTCCTCATTGGCATCCTGCTGAATTTCGGGTATAAAAGAAATATTTACATAGCCACCCTCTTTTGCATTGGTTTCCTGCCCGCTGGCAACATACATAGCTTTATAATCTTCATTTTCAAATTCGCCCGAGAGTACTTTAAAAAACTCATTATTAAAGTCGATAACCTGTGAGTAACTCCTGAAATTGGTTCCAAGATTCAGTATCTCCTTATCCGGATTTGAGAAAGGATTGTGCTCTTTATTCAGTTCAATAAACTGCTCTGCCTTACCTCCGCGCCAACGATAAATAGATTGTTTAGGATCACCCACTACCATTAGCGAGCCACGATCGCCCATCAGGTCTTCTGACGAGAGCGCATTATCAATCAGCGGAACAAGGTTGTTCCATTGCATTTGTGAGGTGTCCTGAAACTCATCAATAAAAAAGTGGCGGTAACGCTCACCCAGTCGCTCATATATAAAAGGAGCAGGCTGGTTTTGAATTTCATTGTGAATAATAGCATTGAACTCCGATATCGAAAGCACATTCTGCTCCTTCTGTATACGTTCCAGTTCCTGCCCAATAGAATTAAGTAGTGAAAGCGGTGTAATATTCTTTAAGAAAGCCTGATAAAAATTACGTTTCTCATAATTCTTATAGGCCTTTTGTAACAGCCCAAGCAGTTCCGGAATTATACTTTCAATAATTTCACGGTCTTTGGCTGTTTTGTTTATCTGTATATCGTCAAACTCATAAAATTTTTTATGGGTGCTTTGCAGCACGCCATCCCTTATATATCCAATATGGTTAGGAAAAGTACCCCTTGAAAATGATTTTAAATCTACCCCCCGGCTTTCAAGCAGGGCAAACATCTCGTTAGCTATAGCTACATTTTCCTCATCATATTTCTCAACTGACTGCCTGAGCTTCTCCTTAATATATATAAACTCCTCGATAGTTTTATCCTTAAACTGATTGAGTTCATTGCGATTATTTTCATCTATTAACAGCTTACCGGTCTCAAAAAGCTCATGGGTAACATCCCAGCTTTTATCATTATCGGTTTTATCAAGAGAGAAATCTACCAATAAAGATGTAAGTACATCATTCTCTCCTGCTTTGGCAATAATGGCATCAACAGCTTCCTGCAAAAGAATATCCGTTTCCAGGGAGACATCGAATGACACAGAAAGGTTAAGATCATGCGCAAATGCACGTATCACTTTATGGGTAAATCTGTCAATTGTGGAAATATCGAAAGAAGCATAATTATGGATAATATTCTTAATTATAGACCTTGACTTATCTTTAATCGTCGCAACAGATAAACCAGTTTCTGCCGACAAATCCTTCATTAATGCTTCTGCCCTCAACCCAGGTTCATCTTTAGAGAAATCGGAAAGATTCATAATGATACGGCCTTTCATCTCGGCAACCGCCTTATTCGTAAAGGTTATAGCCAAAATCTTTCGGTAGGCATCATCGGTAGGGCTTTGTAAAAGTATACGCAAATACTCTTTTACAAGGGTATAGGTCTTACCCGAACCGGCTGAGGCATTATATATGGAAAAAGCAGTTTTATGCACTTATAATGAGTTGTTTATGGTTTAAAGTTTTAAATTATAACAAAATCTTATTTATTGTAAACCTTAAATACTGTAAATTTGGATTTAAAATTAATACTAATCTTTTAAAATACGGAAATTATGGCTTTTGAATTACCTAAACTTCCTTATGCATATGATGCCCTGGAGCCACATATTGATGCCAGAACTATGGAAATACACCATACTAAACATCACAATGCATATACAACAAACCTGAATGCTGCTATTGCCGGAACAGATCTAGAAGGCAAAACCATAGAAAACATATTAATAAACCTTGACGCTTCTAACGCAGCGGTAAGAAATAATGGTGGAGGTTATTACAACCACAACCTTTTCTGGACTATCCTTTCTCCTAAGGGAGGTGGAGAGCCAACAGGAGAACTAGAAACTGCTATCGATGCTGCTTTTGGTTCTTTCGCTGAGTTCAAAGCTAAATTTGCTAAAGCTGCAACTACACAGTTTGGTTCAGGATGGGCTTGGCTTTGTGTACAAAAAGGTGGTAAACTTGATATTTGCGCTACTCCTAACCAGGACAACCCACTTATGCCGGAAGTAGGATGCGGAGGCACTCCAATCCTTGGTCTTGATGTATGGGAACACGCATACTACCTAAACTACCAAAACAGAAGACCTGATTATATCGAGGCTTTCTTTAATGTAGTAAACTGGGAAGAAGTTGCAAGACGTTACGCTCTTGAAAAATAAGACTTCAATATAGTCTATAAGGAACGGATGCAGTTTGCATCCGTTTTTTTTTATGCTTAAAATTATTTACTATTTAAATAATAACACACGTGAAATAAAAAAGGGAAAACATTGCTGTTTTCCCTTTTTTTGCCCCCAAAAATACCGTAAAAATTAATTTACTAATGCTATTTTCTATTGTAAACATAGAATATAATTAAAACTCACACAACTGTTTTAGACCAACTGCACACAAAATCGACAAAATACCATCATTCCCGACAAACTGCATTTTTTAACATTTACTTTTTAACTAATAGAATATTAAGCAGTTGGAAGCATCAAAAACACTACGTCTATAAAATAAGAAAGGGAAAGCAATATTGCTTTCCCTTTCTTTGCCCCCAAAAATACCGTAAAAATTAATTTACTAATACTATTTTCAGGCGCAAATGTATACTGTAGAATTATTCCTCACAATATTTTACGATTAACGGCATTAAAACTCGTTAACGCGTATTTTTTAATATGCTCTTGCGTCGTTTCCTTCGTAGAAATTGATGAAAGCCCTGTTTACAACACGGTTACCACCCGGTGTAGGATAGTCTCCCGTAAAGTACCAGTCACCAAGGTTTTTAGGGCACGCTTTATGCAGGTTCTCGACACTCTGGAAGATAATTTTCACTTCAGCATTAATACCTTCAGAACTTAGCATTTCAGCAATCTTATCAGAGATTTCCTGATCTGTAAATGGCGCATAGAACTCCGTTACATAGTTAACCACTTGTGTATCCGGAAGATTCTCCTGTGCTTTACATTTTTGGTAAACTTCATCAACAATATGAGCCATGCCTCTTTCTTTCAACAGCTCATGTGCCGCCTGGAAAGCAACAAGACCTTCAAGCTTAGCCATATCGATACCATAGCAGTCAGGATACCTGATTTGTGGCGCAGACGACACCACAACGATACGTTTTGGCGAAAGCCTGTCCATCATTTTCAGGATACTCTTTTTAAGAGTAGTTCCCCTAACAATAGAGTCATCAATAATAACAAGGTTATCCTGTGGTTTAATAACACCATAGGTAACATCATATACGTGAGCCACTAAGTCGTCACGGCTGCTATCTTCAGTAATAAAGGTACGCAGCTTAGCGTCTTTAATAGCAATCTTTTCAGTACGGATCTTAACCTTAAGAAGCTCTTCAAGTGTCGCTTCAGTAAGTGTATTCCTGTGCTCCAGGATATGTTTATTCTTACGTTGGTTAAGGAAATCCTGAGCTGCCTCTACCATTCCATAGAACGATGTTTCAGCAGTATTAGGAATAAATGAGAACACGGTATTGTCGGTATCATCTTCAATAGCTTCAAGCACCTGTGGCAATACAAGTTTACCAAGGTCTTTACGCTCCTGATAGATCTCAGCATCACTACCTCTTGAGAAGTAGATCCTTTCAAATGAACAAGCTTTTTTAGGTAATGCAGGGATAATTTCCTCTACAGATACCTTACCGCTTTTCTTAACGATGATAGCATGACCCGGTTCAAGCTCTTTAACTGCATCAAACGGAACGTTGAATACCGTCTGGATAACAGGTCTTTCAGAAGCTACAACAGCAATCTCATCATCCTGATAGTAGTAAGCCGGACGGATACCTGCAGGATCACGGAACACAAAACTATCACCGTGACCTATAAGGCCTGCCATTGCATAACCACCATCCCACTGCTTAGAAGCACGTTTAAGTATCTTAGCAATGTTTAATCTTTCAGATATAATAGCCGAAGCCTCTTGTTTTGTATAACCTTCGTTTTTACAATCCTGATAAAGATCGGCAACCTCACCATCAAGAAAATGACCTATCTTTTCCATTACCGTCACCGTATCGGCAAGCTCTTTAGGGTGCTGACCAAGTTCTACAAGGCTGTCAAAAAGCTGCTTAACATTAGTCATGTTAAAGTTACCGGCAACAATAAGGTTACGGTGCATCCAGTTATTCTGGCGAAGAAACGGGTGAACACTCTCAATACTGTTTTTTCCGAAAGTTCCGTAACGAACGTGACCTAAGAAAACTTCTCCTATATATGGCAGGTTCTCTTTTTGTGCCGCTACGCTATCATTATATTCAGGGTGTGCCGTAAGCTCTTCGTTGATACGCTCATTGATTTGCTTAAACACATCCTGTATAGGCTGCTGTTGGTTAGATCTTACGCGGCTAATGTAACGCTGACCCGGCTCAACATCAAGTTTAATACTCGCAAAACCCGCACCGTCCTGTCCGCGGTTATGCTGCTTTTCCATAAGCAGGTACATTTTCTGTATCCCGTAAAAAGCAGTTCCGTACTTCTCTTTGTAGTATTCTAATGGCTTTAATAATCTTAACAGCGCAATACCGCATTCATGTTTTAAAGCGTCACTCATAATAGTGTGTTGTGTGTTGTTGTTGTATTTCCTATTAAAAAAAGCCCGCAATTGGGCTTAAGTTTTCTTTATTCGTTTTCAAGCGCGATATCAAACTGCGTCAGCGCCCTGAATTGTTGCAGGCGATCCAGCACCTCCTCTTTAGTGAGGTTTATCATTCGCTCCGGCCCGAACTTCTCTACACAGAAAGAAGCCATGTTAGAACCATATATAATTGCATTTTTCATATTCTCAAACGAAATGTTCTCGCTTTGCGCAATGTACCCCGCAAAACCTCCGGCAAATGTATCACCGGCTCCTGTTGGATCAAACACCTCTTCTAACGGAAGTGCCGGCGCAAAGAATATTTGCTTATCATTGAAAAGTAAAGCACCATGCTCCCCTTTTTTGATCACAACAAACTTAGGCCCCATCTCTTGTATCTTAGCCGCAGCCTTCACAAGTGAATATTCACCAGTAAGCTGTCTTGCCTCTTCATCATTTACTGTAATTACATCTACACGCTTAATAACTTCCTTAAGTTCAGGCAGTGCACAGTCCATCCAGAAGTTCATTGTATCAAGAACAACCAGTTTAGGCTTAACCGTCATCTGGTCAAGAACACTTATCTGTACCAAAGGGTGCAGGTTACCCAGCATAACCACTTCGGCATCCTTAAAGTTTTCAGGAACTACCGGTTTAAAATCAGCAAGGGTGTTTAGTTCTGTAACAAGGGTATCGCGTGAGTTAAGATCGTTGTGGTAGCGACCGCTCCAAAAGAAGGTTTTACCACCTTTAACCACTTCAAGTGCAGAAATATCAATATTCCTTTCCGTAAAAAGATCAAGGTATTCCTGTGGGAAGTCCTCACCAACTACTGACACTACGGCCGATTTAACTTTAAAAAATGATGCTGAAAAACCTATATACATACCGGCTCCACCAAGTATTTTTCCGGTTTTGCCAAAAGGCGATTCTATAGCATCAAAAGCTACCGAGCCTACAATCAGTAATTTGTTCATAAAAGATAATGAAATTGAGGATGCAAAGATAATTTATATCTTCAATACATACAAGATTTTGATTATCAAATTAAATTATGGTTACATATAGGAAATCAATGGGTTAGAAAAAGAAATAAACTACAACAACATTTGTCAGGCCGTTATAACTTAAATATATTTGCGCCATAACTCTTCAATAATTAAAATGAAAAACATAAAGCTGTTGTTATTACTCATTTTATTCATAAGCTGCCAAAAAGAAAAATCAAATGAAGCGGAAATCGCTTCAGAAAATAATATCGAAATACAACAGGCAAATGACGAGTTTCAAATGTTCTTGGATAAATTCCCCGAAGTCAGACTACCTCTTGATATCGAGCCATGCAGCATCGACGATTCAAACATGAAGATGCTTAATGACAGTACACTTATATATGGCAAAATACCGTCAAACGGAAAATACATAACCACAATCAGCTTTGATATTGCCGACTGCCTGTTACCCAGAATTACCACACATACGCTTAGCGGAAAAATAATAGATTCTAAATCTGTTGTAATCGGGCTTTGTGGGTCAGACCCCTGCTACGAATGCAATGAATATTTTAGGATAGGTAAAGATTACAGAATATATTCCTGCGATTCTGCACGTTATGATGATTGCATCAATAAAGTAAGTGACACTGTAACCAATATCCTTACCTACAAACAAGGAAAACTGAACAGTACAGGAAAAATTGAGTTATCAGCAGAAAAACAAAAAACGTATTACACTAAGAAATCATAATAGCTTCTGTCCTTCATCCTCATAATACGCGTCCACATTTAGTTGTGGCTGCGTGGATGCCATAACGGCCAACTGATCGCAGCGTTCGTTTTGCGGATGGTTGTTGTGCCCTTTTATCCATTTGAAGTCTACCTTATGCTGGCGGTATATTTTAAGGAAGCGCTTCCACAGGTCGGGATTCTTTTTATCCTTATAGCCTTTTTTCTCCCAGCCAAAAACCCAGCCTTTAGTTACCGAGTCTACCACATATTTAGAATCAGAAACTACAAGCACGGCAGTATTGGGCTTTGAGAGTTTTTCAAGACCTACTATTACAGCAAGTAACTCCATACGGTTATTGGTCGTCAGGCGGAAGCCTTCATAAAATTCCTTGCGGTAGCTGGTCCCCACCTGCTCCATGACCACGCCATAGCCTCCCGGACCCGGATTTCCTTTGGCAGCGCCATCTGTATATATATGTACGGTGTGACTCATTTTAGATTAGTTAGATTATTGGATAGTTAGACAACAGAAACACTCAGTTAATTTGACATATCTACCATCTCTACCATATACCAGCAATTATCAATCATTACAAACTTAAATTCCATAGATATTCCATTATCTACACCATCCCATTTATAACAAATAGTATCATTACGCTTTTCAGTTACAACATTATATGCATCAGTCTCTTTCTTGTAAGCCTCTTTATCTTTTCTGAAATCATAATAATAACAATCTTTCGACTCAAGATATCTAACATCGGTTTCAGGATCAGGATAGCTTTCACTCCAACTAACATCTTTTAAGGGAAATTTGGTGTGCTGTTTTTGAAAGACACTATCTGCTGAAAATTTTTCAAAGAAAACATTAAAATCAGTATCGCATTTTTCCACCTTATGAGATTCAGGCATGCGCATGCTTATTTTTTCCTTTTTACAGCTAAAAAGCAGCATCGCTGCAAGAACTAATAAGCACCTCATTATTGCTTATTTAAAATCCCTTCAATTACCCTCGGAAAATACTCATGCTCAAGTGCGAGTACATGCTCGCCTACTTCTTCCGGAGTAGTACAATGTTCTACAACTACTGTATGCTGATAAATAATATTACCCTCATCATAATTATCGTTTACATAATGTATGGTTATACCGCTTTCTTTCTCCTTATTTTCGAGAACAGCACGATGCACGTTAATACCATACATTCCTTTTCCACCATATTTTGGCAATAGTGCCGGGTGGATATTTATCACTTTATCAGGGTAAGCAGCAATAATATCTGAAGGAAACTTAAGTAAAAATCCGGCCAAAACGATAAGATCGGGCTTAATTTCATTTACAATCTCAAGCACTTTACCATTGTTCAGCTCCTCTTTAGCAAAGACATGAACCGGAACATTATAGCTTTTTGCCCTGTCAATTACACCGGCATTTTGATTGTTTGTGAGCACCGCCGACACCTCAAATTGCTTTTTTTCGTCGAAATACTGCATTATCTGCTCTGCGTTAGAGCCTCCACCTGAAGCAAAAAGGATGATTTTTTTCATTTTCTGGAAAGATTTTTACAACGTGATAACCACATTAATATCCTGCAAAATAACGGCGTTTTGACCTATTTCTAAAATTAATTTTCTAATTTAGTGCGACATTTTTTAGCGAAGATGCGGTTTTAAAATAAAGTTTTTTATTTTTGCCATTCAATTTAAATTCTAAAATTAAAGATTATGTCAGACATTGCATCAAGAGTAAAGGCGATTATCGTAGACAAATTAGGTGTTGACGAAAACGAAGTTGTAACAGAAGCTAGCTTCACAAATGATCTGGGAGCGGATTCTCTAGACACTGTTGAGCTTATCATGGAGTTTGAAAAAGAATTTGACATCCAGATTCCAGACGATCAGGCTGAAAACATTTCTACTGTTGGTCAGGCTATTTCTTACATCGAAGAGGCAAAAAAATAATAAATATTAAACATCCATGTAGTGATTGATTACATGGATGTTATTATTTATTGAACTATTTAAGGCCAAACACACACGAAAACATGAGAACCTCTTAAAGACAGGGTGTTTTCATAAAAAAATATCATCAATGCCCATGTTTTCTAACCTTATGATATAGAGTACATGGGTATTGTTCTTTAAATTTGAAACTATAAAATTGACCTTATGAAATTAAGAAGAGTTGTAGTAACAGGACTGGGTGCACTTACACCAATAGGAAATAACGTTGAAGAATACTGGAACGGCCTAATAAACGGTGTTAGCGGAGCAGCCCCTATTACTTATTTTGACACGACTAACTTCAAGACTAAATTTGCCTGTGAGGTAAAAAATTTCAACGTTGAAGATTTTATAGACCGTAAAGAAGCAAGGAAAATGGACAAATATGCCCAGTATGCCCTTGTTGCTACGGATGAAGCTGTTAAAGACGCTAACTTTGACTTTGACACTTTAGATAAAGACAGAGCAGGTGTAATTTGGGGTTCAGGTATTGGTGGCCTTGAAACTTTCCAGGAGGAAGTGATCAACTGGGCCAAAGGACCGGGAGTACCTAAATTCAATCCTTTCTTTATCCCTAAAATGATTGCTGATATTGCAGGTGGCCACATCTCTATTAAATACGGCCTTAGAGGACCTAACTTTACTACGGTTTCTGCCTGTGCATCATCTACAAATGCATTGATCGATGCTTTTAACTACATCCGCCTTGGCCATGCCGACGTTATGGTTACAGGAGGTAGTGAAGCTGCTGTAACAATCGCCGGAATGGGCGGTTTTAACGCAATGCATGCTCTTTCAACCAGAAATGACGACCCTAAAACCGCTTCAAGACCAATGGATAAAGACCGTGAAGGTTTTGTACTTGGTGAAGGCGCCGGAGCTCTTATTCTTGAAGAATATGAACACGCTGTGGCAAGGGGTGCTAAAATATACTGCGAAGTAGGCGGAGGCGGAATGAGCGCCGATGCTCACCACATTACTGCTCCGCACCCTGAAGGGCTTGGCGCACGTAATGTAATGCTTAACTGCCTTAGGGATGCAGGCCTTAAGCCTGAAGATGTAGACGGTGTTAACATGCACGGAACATCTACCCCTCTTGGTGATATCGCAGAATCTAAAGCTATTATGGAAGTGTTTGGCGAACACGCTTATACACTTAACCTGAACTCTACTAAATCTATGACAGGCCACCTTTTGGGTGCTGCAGGTGCTATAGAGACAATAGCTTCGATACTTTCTATCAAACACGGAATTGTTCCTCCAACCATCAACCACTTTACGGATGATGAGAACATAGACCCTAAGCTTAACTTCACTTTCAACAAAGCTCAAAAAAGAGACATGAAAGTGGTTATGAGCAACACTTTCGGGTTTGGCGGACACAATGCTTGTGTATTGGTTAAAAAATTAGACCTGTAATACTATACTATGGGTATCATTAAAAAAATATTCAATAAAAATACCCGTCTTTCTCCGGAAGACGGGATTTTTTTTGATGAACTCAATAAAATATTAGGCTTTCAGCCGGTAGACCTTACCCACTACCGCAGGGCTTTTACCCATCGTTCTTCCAATAAACAGGACGAAAACGGCCACCCGATAAACTACGAAAGACTAGAGTTTTTAGGCGATGCCATGCTGGGATCGGTTATTGCTGCCCATCTTTTTAACGAGGTTCCAACTGGAGATGAGGGCTACCTTACCAAAATGCGATCTAAAATTGTGAGCCGCGAACATCTTAATGAACTTGGCCGCGACCTTAACCTTATAAAATGGGTAGAAAGCAAAGTATCGGCACAGCATTTTGGTGAAAATATTCACGGAAACCTTTTTGAAGCCTTTATTGGCGCTATTTATCTGGATCGCGGATTTAATTACTGCGAAAAATTCATCCATAAGAAAGTAATTGCTCCTTATGTAGACATCCCTAAACTTGAAGGCAAGGTAATAAGCTATAAAAGCCTTGTTATTGAGTGGTGCCAAAAGGAGAAAAAGACCTTTCAGTATGAGATTTATGAAGATAACGGCACCGAAGGACAAAAGCATTTTGCCGTTAAACTAAAGATTGACGGAAAGATTATAGCCCGCGCCAGAGCCACCTCTAAAAAGAAAGCAGAAGAGAAAGCATCGCAACGTGCATATTTTGCATTTCAGGAAAAAATTAACAAAAAATAAGCCAAGTTATTAGGAAACTAAAACGTTTTCGTGAAGAAAATGACAGAAAGTTAATCCAACAGCCTGCTTTTTCTTAACATTAAATTGTATATTTACTGGCTTATTTTTGAGTATCACTATGGCTATTCACAAATTATTGATTGACGATTTTGTTACGGTCGATTATGGATTGATTGCCATACATTCTTCCCTTGAAGACCACAGGCTGGCTTATTTTATAAACAGGGAATTATCTATACTACTTGAAAAGAGCCCAAACGATATATGGGTGACCATTAACGAAGGGGAAAGCTGTTTTTCGAGATTTATCTTTGAAGACCCCGGCAATGACAGTGCCTGGAACCTGATCCAGAACAGGAACAGGATTACCGGAACACAGAGCAACACCACCACTTCTTTATTTGAAGACACAGAACTGCAGGTTGAGACCAGCGTCTTTTTGATGCCCGAACTCAAAACAGTAGATTATGTGCTCAAAATTGAAAATATGCCTTCTTCTTTTGAAGCAGACGAGGTGGCCGAAAAACTGCTCGGCATTAAACAAATTGCCACAGCCTATGTTATTGACCACAAAAAACTGAAATCTAAGAACAATTTAATTTTTTAAAAAGAATGCCGACAAGAAAAAAAACTAAAATTGTAGCCACATTAGGACCTGCATGCAGTACAAGGGAAGTACTGAAAGATATGATCGATGCAGGTGTAAACGTATTCCGAATTAACTTCTCACATGCTGACTATACCGATGTTAAAGAGCGTATAGACATGATTAGAAGCCTGAATGACGAGTTTGGCTACAATACATCTATATTAGCCGATTTACAAGGCCCTAAACTACGTGTTGGGGTAATGAAAGAAGATGTAATCGTAAACAGGGGTGACATCATTACTTTCCAGACTGCAGAAGATGTACCGGGTACTGCTGACAGGGTATATATGAACTACAAAGAATTCCCTAACGATGTAAATCCGGGTGAGCGTATCCTTCTTGATGATGGTAAGCTTATGTTTGAGGTTCTTGAAACAAACCGTCGCGACGAGGTTAAAACAATCGTTATACAAGGTGGCCCTTTAAAATCTAAAAAAGGTGTAAACCTTCCTAATACAAAAGTATCGCTTCCGGCGCTTACTCAAAAAGATATCCGTGATGCTATCTTCGCTATCAAAGAGCAGGTAGACTGGATTGCACTTTCATTTGTGCGTACACCAAAAGACCTTGAAGAGCTTCAGGATCTTATCGCAGAGCATTCTGCACATAAAATTCCGATCATTGCTAAGATCGAGAAACCTGAAGGTGTTGAGAATATCGACAAGATCGTTGCATTCTGTGACGGACTTATGGTTGCCCGTGGTGACCTGGGTGTTGAAATTCCGGCTCAGGAAGTTCCGCTTATCCAGAAGAAACTTATCAACCGCGCTAAAACTGCACGTATACCTGTAATTGTGGCTACACAGATGATGGAAACCATGATTACCAGCCTTACTCCTACCCGTGCTGAAGTTAACGACGTTGCTAACTCGGTAATGGATGGTGCTGATGCAGTGATGCTATCAGGAGAAACATCGGTAGGTAACTACCCGGTTCAGGTAATTGAGAAAATGACACAGATTATTGAAGCTGTTGAAGATTCTCCACTTATCACTGTACCGCAAAACTCTCCACAGGTAAGAACAAAACGTTTTATCACTAAAACAATATGTTACCACGCTGCTTCAATGGCTAACGTTATTAAAGCTAAAGGTATCTGTACGCTTACAAACAGTGGATATACTGCATTCCAGATCTCTGCATGGAGACCAAGCGCGCATATTTTAGTGTTCACTTCAAACAAAACCATACTAACGCAACTTAACCTTCTTTGGGGTGTTAACGCATTTTACTACGACAAATTCTCAAGCACTGATGAAACCGTAGAAGATGTTAACCAAATCGCTAAAGAAAAAGGATTTGTAGAAAAAGGTGATTTCCTAATCAACCTTGCTGCTATGCCGGTTGTAGACAAAGGTATGGTAAACACCCTAAGGGTATCTGAAATAGAATAGTTTTTAATTTTTCATAGCCAAAAAGCCGCTCCTGACAAGAGCGGCTTTTTCATTTGACAAAAATGTTAAAGTTGTAATTCCCTAAAACTGAATATCAATAATTTAACTTTTCTTTAAAAATTATTTAGTTCGGTAATTACCGAACTAAACGAACTAATTAGTACATTTGCAAAAAAAAATTTAAATTAGATGTCAGATTTAACAAAAGAACGCGAGGAATTGGTGGAGTTGTTTGGTGTGTTCTTTGAGACCACTCATCATTTACCACCCCTTGGAGCCAGAATTCTTGGGAATTTAATTCTCGATTCCAAAAGCAGCAACGTTACTTTCGACCAGCTGGTAGAACGCATGGGAGCAAGTAAGAGCTCGGTATCTACAAACCTGAATCTTCTTCTCAAACTGGGCAAGATAACCTACTTTACACAGCCCGGTGACAGAAAGAAATACTATAAGCCAACCCCATTTAGCGACCGATTTAACAATTACCTGAAAATGATAGCTTTAGAAAAAGAGATCATTGAAAAAATGGCTAATTACCGGGATAAATCTTCGTGCCCAAAATCGAGAGCTGAAATAGAAATGGTGAAGATTTACAATGAGCACCTTACGGAAATGGAAAGGCTCATTTTAAAAAGTATCGATGATTTTAAAAAGATAGAAAAAGAATCAGAAAAATAAACTCAATCCAAAAAACGAACAATAATCCAAGTACACAAAATGAAAAAGAGATCTTTATTAGGCGCAGTTTCCGCCCTAGTGATAATTGCATCATGCGGCAAGAAACAGGAACAGGCTCCCGCAGCAGGACCAATGCCTTTTCCGGTTCAGACAGTAACCCAACAGGACGCTACAGTTTTTGAAGAATATACAGCAAACCTTGAAGGTCAGCAAAATGTTGAAATACGCCCGAAAGTAAGCGGTTTCATCCAAAAAATATATGTTGACGAAGGCCAGCAGGTTCGCAAAGGCCAGTTGCTTTTTAAACTGGAAACACAAACCCTTAACGAAGATGCTGCTGCTGCAAAAGCTAATGTTGCTGCTGCACAGGTAGAGGTAGACAGGCTGAAACCGCTTGTAGACCGAAAAATCATCTCTAATGTTCAGCTTGAAACAGCTAAAGCCAAACTTGCCCAGGCAAAAGCTTCTTACAGCGCTGTAACTGCAAATATCAATTACGGAACAATTACTTCTCCGGTAGATGGTGTAATTGGTACGCTTCCATACAAAGAAGGTACGCTTGCAAGTGCAACCAGTGAGCTTCCGCTGACTACGGTGTCTGACACGAGAGTAATGCGTGCTTACTTTGCGATGAATGAAAAACAAATGATCAACTTCAGCCGCGAGTTTAAAGGGGCTACGCTTCAGGAAAAAATTAAAAATGCTCCTGCGGTTAGCCTTCGCCTTGTTGATGACAGCACTTATGAGGAAAAAGGAAAGCTTACAGCTGCTTCGGGCCTTGCCAATGCTGCAACAGGTACAAGCCAGTTCAGAGCTGAATTCAACAACCCTCAAGCCGTTTTAAGAAGTGGTGGCAAAGGAACTGTATTACTTCCCCTAAACATTAAAAATGCAATTGAAGTCCCTCAAAATGCAGTATTTGACATGCAGGGTAAACAAATGATATATGTTGTAAACAAAGACAATACGGTAAAATCTAAAATTGTACAGGTAAAAACAACATCTGGCCTGAACTTTATTATAGAAAGCGGTGTAGAACCGGGAGAAGTTATTGTTGTAGAAGGCACATCTAAACTTAAAGACGGTATGGCTATTATTCCTCAACCGGTAAAAGACGAAGCTGCAGCGGCAACCACTCAGGAAAACGCTGACGTAGCAAAAGAAGCATCTACACAAAACACTACCAAAAAATAATATCTAATGCTAAAAACTTTTATAGAAAGGCCGGTACTGAGTACCGTAATTTCGATCCTGATAACCATTTTAGGGGTTCTGGGGCTGCTTTCATTGCCTGTGGAGCAGTACCCGGAAATTGCCCCTCCTACCGTTCAGGTAACAGCCACCTATACCGGTGCGAATGCTGAAACGGTACTTAACAGTGTTGTGATTCCTCTTGAGGAAGAAATCAACGGTGTTGAAGGTATGACCTATATGACTTCGAGTGCTGCAAACGACGGTTCGGCAAACATCAGTGTATTCTTTGAACTGGGTGTTAACCCGGATATTGCTGCGGTAAACGTACAAAACAGGGTATCGAGAGCTACCAGTAAATTACCCCAAGCCGTTATTCAAACCGGAGTTACCACTCTTAAGAGCCAGACGAGCGCCCTTATGTTCCTTGCTTTATACTCTAAAAACCCGGAATATGACGGAACATTTGTTCAGAACTACGCCAAGATTAACCTTGTACCAAAATTACAGCGTGTAAAAGGTGTAGGACAGGTAAACGTATTTGGTGCAAAAGATTATTCAATGCGTATCTGGATCGATCCTGAAAAAATGGCATCATTCAACCTTGCACCAAAAGACATTCAGGCTGCATTACAGGAGCAAAACGTTGAGGCTGCACCCGGTAAATTCGGTGAGAATGCAGATGGCGTTTACGAATATGTAATCAAGTACAAAGGACGTTTAAGCAAAGAGCAGGACTATGAGAATATCGTAGTAAAAGCGACCGGAAACGGAAACTTTGTACGCCTTGGTGACGTAGCCAAAATTGAGCTTGGCGCCTTTAACTACGGGCAGAAAAACTTTGCGATGGGCCAGAATGGTGTGGCAATTGGTGTATTCCAGACATCAGGTTCTAACGCAAATGATATTATTGACGAGGTAAACCTGATCCTGGAAAGCTCTAAGAAAAACTTCCCCGAAGGCCTTGATTACGTAGTGCCTTTTGATACTAAAATATTCCTTGATGCTTCTATCCATAAGGTAATCTCTACCCTTATAGAAGCTTTTATACTGGTATTTATTGTGGTATTCCTGTTCCTTCAGGATTTCAGGTCTACCTTAATTCCTGCAATTGCTGTACCGGTGGCTATTATTGGTACGTTCTTCTTCCTGAGTTTATTTGGGTTCTCGATAAACATGCTTACGCTATTCGCGATGATCCTTGCTATTGGTATTGTGGTCGATGACGCCATTGTCGTCGTCGAGGCAGTGCACGCCAAACTGGATGAAGGCGAAAAAGATGCTAAAAAAGCAACCCTTTCTGCCATGAGCGAAATTCAGGGTGCGATCATCTCGATTACCCTTGTAATGGCGGCAGTATTTATCCCTGTATCATTCCTTAACGGACCATCGGGGGTATTCTATAAGCAGTTTGCCATAACACTTGCCGTATCCATCCTTATTTCGGCGGTAAATGCATTAACACTGAGCCCTGCACTTTGTGCCCTTTTCCTGAAACCACATGACGACCATCATGGACACAAAAAGAACCTGAAACAGCGTTTCTTTGATGCCTTCAACTCAGGTTTTGACGCCATGAACAACAAATATGTAGGTTCGTTGCGACGACTTGCAAAAAGAAAATGGGTTACTGCAATTATACTGGTTGTGTTCTGTGGTATCACTTACTTCCTGTTTACTACTACGCCTTCGGGATTTATTCCTAATGAAGACCGTGGTATCATCATGGCAGATATAACACTTCCACCGGGAACAACGCTTGAAAAAACACAGCTTGCCGTAAACCAGCTTGACTCGATACTTACCTCTATGCCACTTGTTGAAGCAAGGATGAGCGTTGTTGGTTTCTCCCTGTTAAACAGGGTAAACGGAGGTTCGTATGCATTCTGTATCATCAAACTGAAAGACTGGAAAGAACGTACCGAACCTAACCAAACAGTTGATGCTATAGTAGGTGAATTATTCGGACGAACAGCAGGCTTTAAAGATGCCAAAGTACTATTCTTTACACCTCCGAGTGTACAGGGCTTTGGTACTGCCGATGGTTTTGAGCTTAAGATTCAGGATACCGGTGATGATGACTGGGCTACAGTAAGTAAGGTAAGTAATGAATTCCTGGGCGAATTAATGAAGCGTCCGGAGATACAGTATGCCATAACCAACTTTAACCCGGGCTTCCCTCAATACCAAATGGATATTAATGTGGAAAGAGCTAAAGATGCAGGAGTGTCTGTAAGCGATATCTTTAATACCATGCAAGGTTATTATGGAGGTTTATATACTACCGACTTCAACAAATTTGGTAAACAATACCGTGTAATGATACAGGCAGAGCCGGAACAAAGAGCCGATGAAAAATCTATCGATAAGATCTATGTTCGCAATGCCAATAACCAAATGGTAGCAATAAGCCAGTTTGTAGACTTTAAAAAGATTTATGGCCCTGAGGCGGTAGCACGTTTCAACATGCTTAAGGCAGTAAACGTAAACGGTAAGTCGAAACCGGGTTACAGTTCGGGAGACGCAATTAAAGCCGTTCAGGAAGTTGCTGCACAACATTTACCAAAAACATATACCTACGAATTCTCGGGTATGACACGCGAAGAAATCATTGCCGGTAACCAGGCAGCTGGCGTGTTCTTATTGAGTTTGATATTCGTATACTTCCTGTTAAGTGCCCAGTATGAAAGCTATATACTTCCATTAGCCGTATTATTATCGCTTCCTGTGGGTATTGCCGGAGCCATTGGTTTTGTTAAGCTTGCCGGATTAGAGAACAACATTTACTTCCAGGTAGCACTTATCATGCTTATAGGACTCCTCGCCAAAAATGCCATTCTTATCGTTGAGTTTGCCGTCCAGCGACGCCACCACGGACTAAGTCTGGTTGATGCAGCCATCGATGGTGCCAAAGCACGTTTACGACCTATCCTGATGACATCGTTTGCATTTATCCTTGGTTTGATGCCTCTTGCTCTTGCCAATGGTGTAGGAGCCGTAGGAAACAGGTCGATAGGTATGGGTGCTGTAGGTGGTATGCTTATAGGTACAGTGTTTGGAGTATTTGTAATTCCAATTCTGTTCGTAATATTCCAGTCACTACAGGAAAAAATATCATCAAAACCACTTCCGGAAGATAATCAGCTTGCTGAAAATACAGAAGCTTAATTAATAGCATTAGTTATGAAATTCATAAGATCAACATATAAAATAGCAGCACTGGTTCTTAGCGGCATTCTCCTTCAGGGGTGTTTTGCCGCCAAAGAATACAAGAGGCCGGAAATGAAGGCCGAAAACCTGTACAGGTCAGAAATAGTATCTCAGGACACAATTAGCATGGCCGATATTTCATGGGACAAGATGTTTACCGACCCAATCCTACAGGGACATATTAAAAAAGGTTTACAAAACAACTATGATATCAGGTTTGCAATCCAGAACGTAGTGGCAGCAGAAGCCAACATGAAACAGGGTAAAGCCGGTTATTTTCCCACGCTAAGCCTTGGTGCCGACTGGACGCATATTGAACAGAGTAAAAACAGCCAGATAGGCCGTATTGTGAGCCAAACCGGGGGATCGACCAATCTAGACCAGTACCAGCTTACCGGAACCTTTGCCTGGGAAGCTGATGTATGGGGCAAAATTCGCAGCAACAAGCGTGCCTTCAGTGCTTCATACATGCAAACCATTGCAGCTAATCAGGTTGTAAAAACACAGGTTATTACCTCTATTGCATCATACTACTATCAGCTTATGGCTCTGGATGAGCAATTGAAGATAGCGGAAGAAACTTTAAAGAACAGAATTCAGAGTGTTGAGGCGGTGAAAGCCCTTAAAGATGGTGGTACCGTTAATGAAGTTGGCGTGAAGCAAACCGAAGCGCAACAATATGATACTGAACTTATCATTCAGGATCTTAAAAACAATATTGTCCTTACAGAGAATTCACTGAGCATATTGCTTGGCGAACCTGCTAAAAACATTGAGCGCGGTCAGCTTGAAGCCCAAACACTTAGCCCTGCATTACAGGTAGGCGTTTCTACCCAACTGTTACGAAACCGCCCTGATGTTGTGGCAGCCGAGTATGGTTTTATCAATGCGTTTGAGCTTACTAATGTGGCACGAAGCAATTTTTACCCTCAGTTTAAAATTACTGCTACAGGTGGTTTACAAAGTATTGAGCTTAAAGACTGGATTAATACCAATTCGCTTTTCGCCAATATCGTTACCGGCTTAACACAGCCTTTATGGAACGGAAGACAAATACGTACCCGTTATGAAATTGCAAAAGCACAAAACGAACAGGCGCTTATAAATTTTGAAAAAGCGCTTATAACCGCAAGTAAAGAGGTGAGCGATGCGCTTGCCAACTATGACAATGAAACCAAAAAAATTACCATTCGAACAAAACAGGTAGATGCGCTTGGCAAAGCAGCCGATTATTCAGATGAGCTATTAGAGTACGGAATGGTAAACTATCTTGAAGTTCTTGTAGCTAAAAGCAATGCCCTTAACAGCGAACTAAGCCTTGTAGATACAAAATACCGCCAGCAACTTGCCCTGATAAACTTATATAAAGCCCTTGGAGGAGGATGGCGTTAATAGTATAGTCCGGGCTTCCGGATTATTTTTAGATTAATTGTTTGTTTTATGTTTGCTCCCCGTTATTCCACTAAATAACGGGGAGTTTCTTTTTAAGGTAGGGTATTCACACTTTAAAATGTTTACTATCTGTGTGAAGTTTCTTTCTGTAAAAAAACCGCCGGGCTACATAACAACGGTGGTTTTTTCTTTTAAATACTCAGTCATAATATGTAAATTCTAATTCAAAAAGCATTTTAGACTAACAGTACGCAACCTTTTATCTTTTTCACGTCTTATCTAAAAGTGATTTTAATTAATTTTTAGGATTTAGCATTCATGGGATATTGTGTTTAAGTTTTAGTTTTGTGTAATATCTCATACAGCCGGTTTTAGTAAATTACTAAGACCGGTTTTTTTATTTAACAATACTATTCTCCTTTACATGACCCCTACAAAAGGTACATTTTCATCCTAAACCGTAACCATTAGCTTACAAATAGCTATTTTTTAAATATTTTAAGAAGCAACAACTACACCGTTTTCGTAAGAATCGCATTTTTATTAAAAAAAACCGATAAAAACATCGCTTAAATCGACGAAATGCAAAAAAAATTCAAAATTCAATGTTAAAGTTTACGGTCGGTATTTGTTTTTTAGATATTTTTGCCTCGCTTAATTATTAGTATGGCTTCCAACACCTTACATACTAAAATTTAACATTTCCCACCATCCATTAACCGTTTTTTAAGGCTTTAACAAGCTACGGCCGCATAATATCTTCCAATCCAAAAGATGAAATGGTTCGTAAGTGAGCCCTATAAACCCTGCTTTTAGTTGTTAAACAAGAGTTTTACAACAAGAGTCATTTCAACCAATTATCCAAAAGGAGTTGTAGTATTTCTATTTAGACGTCAATGTTAAGTTAGGTACTATGTTCCATAACAGTAAGAGAATGTTAAGGAAACCCGATGGCTAAGCAATAGGCTTAGCTGTATGATAATTAAATAATGAGACAAGCACACTTATGGCTATGCGTTTTCGTTCTATTATTTTTAAACGCTAACGCACAGCAGGACAACAATTGGTACTTTGGCCGAAATGCAGGCCTTAATTTCAGCACAGGAACCCCTGAAGCAATAACCAGCAGTACAATGAGTACTATGGAGGGAAGCGCTTCGATATCTGACAATAATGGCAACATACTTTTCTACACAGATGGTATTAGCGTATGGAACAGGTATAATTTTAAAATGCCAAACGGAAATGGTCTTTTAGGCGATAAGTCTACTACTCAGGCTGCTGTAATTGTTCCCAAACCCGGATCACAAACAAGATATTACATTTTTACTGCCGATGATGCCGGTGGACCCGATGGGCTACGCTATTCTGAAGTAGATATGCAAGCTGACAATGGCAAAGGAGATGTAGTTAACGCTAATGTACTCCTGGTTACCCCCGTAACCGAAAAGATCACGGCTTCATATCACGCAAACGGAAATGACATCTGGATAACCACTCACCAGTGGGGTGGCAATGCTTTTTACAGCTTTAAAGTTACCAGTGCAGGTGTAAACACTACTCCGGTAATAAGTAATACCGGACTTGTAATTGACGGAGCAGAAAATTCCGGCCACTATGCCGGCTGGATGAGCATTTCTCCCAATGGAAAAAAACTGGCATCTGCCAGCAGCCTTTTTGCTATCGAACTATTTGATTTTGACAACACAACAGGTATTGTATCAAACCCTGTAACACTAAAAACACCTGCTAAATGCTATGGCGTGGAGTTCTCCCCTAACAGCAAATTACTGTATGCTACAACCGATGGCCTTATTTTACAATACCAGGTAAATGCAGCCGATGTGTCTGCTTCACAAATTCAGGTAGGGACAATAGATGTTGCAAGTTCAATTAAACTTGCTCCGGATTCTAAGATTTATCTGGTAGACAAATACCTGTCCGGAACCTTATCAGTCATTAAAAAACCTAATGTAATTGGCACAGGGTGTACTTTTTTACTTAATACAATTGACCTGGGCGGAAAGGAAACATTTGTAGGGCTACCCAACTTTCTTACTTCACCGTACTATCTTTTAGATATAAATACTGAAAACGACTGTACAGATACATCTGTAGCTTTTCAGGCTGTTAGCACTTTAGATCCTGAAGAGATAGAATGGGATTTTGGAGATGGCAACTACTCGACCAATGCCAACACAACCCATACCTATAGTATTCCCGGCACTTATACTGTGAAACTTAAGGCAAAAAGAAAAAGCCTGTCCCGATATTACTCAAAGCAAATTAGTGTGTTCGGGACACCCGTAGCCGGAGAAGCACCCGACATGCATTCATGCGGTAGTGCCGAAGGCTATGCTGCTTTTAACCTTGCCGAGCAAGATTCAACCATACTGGGCAACCAGCCTGCCGATCAGTTTACGGTAACGTATTACACTTCGCAGGAAGATGCAATGTCTGCCAGCAATATTCTGCCAGCAACTTATACCAACACTTTAAACCCGCAAACAATTTATGCACGTATAAGCAGAAATAGCGGTGCTTGTTATGACATAACATCTTTTACTCTAAATGTTACTCCCGCTCCGGTTCTCGACATGGATGACAATTATAGCTTCTGCGAAAACAGTTATGTTGTAATCAGTGCTCCAAAAGGTTTTGACAGCTATACATGGACCTACAATGGAAAAACGGAAAGCGGAACATATCAGAAAAGCATAAACAAAGCCGGAATATATATACTTACCGTTTCTAAAACTACAGGTGCTACGATATGTGAAACAACTCACAGCTTTACGGTTACCGAATCGCAAAAGCCACAGATATTAAAACTGGAAACAACAGAATGGACTGACAGCACCAACTCTATTACCGTGATAATGGCTACAACAGGTAATTACGAATATTCTATTGATAGTAATACTTATCAGGATGAACCTGTGTTTGAAAATCTTAAACCGGGAGAGTACACCGTTATGGTAAGAGACAAAAGTGGTTGCGGACAGGATAAGGCAGAAGCTGTACTATTGATGTACCCAAAGTTCTTTTCTCCTAACGGCGATGGCATTCATGATAATTGGCAGGTAAAGTATGCATGGTTTACTTCGGAAACCAGCATAACGATAATGGATCGCTACGGAAAGATCGTAAGTTCATTTAGAGGCAACAGCCCCGGTTGGGATGGTACTTTTAATGGCTACCAACTACCTGCAAGTGACTATTGGTTTATTATAACCAAAAAAGACGGAAAGGAATATAAGGGACATTTTTCGCTTATGCGATAGCAATCAGAGAAAGGGTAAATTATTTTACAGGGATTTATTTGTTAAATCGGAATTATGATGCATTTCATCGAATTTAACATGTTAATGTTTGATAAACACAATGTTAGTTCAAAACTTATGCGTTAGATTAGCAATGCTTTAACATCTTGTTAGGAAAATTTTTTGAATAATTTAACCCCTAAATTCCCATGCATACCCTTTTCATAATGTTTGGCTTATTAATTACTGTAATCTTTTTTCTCATAGATAAAAATCTTTTCCCCGGCTCGGCACTGGCCAGAAAACGCATACTTATGCGACTGGAAAGAAACAAGGAAAAAGACATGGAACTTCAGGCTGAATTTGTGGCACTTGTACACGCATATGAAGCCTGGTCACATAAAGCATTCCCTCAAACAGATGTAACTTATACAGAGTACATTAATCTTCTAAAAGAAAAATCAAGCATAGAATATTCTGATGCCGAATTTGAAAAGCTTAAATCCAGGCTCGAAAGACATCAGATATCGGACTATATCGAAAAAGTAAAAAATCAGGAAGAGGCGGTAGTAGCACTACAGGCTGATATAGCCTGCCAGAAGAAAAAATTGCAATCTCTTGATATAGCAAAGGCATCTTAAACTAAACAACGAAACCTTTTAACTCCTGTTAAGAGGTTTTGTTTTTAAAGCCCTTTGTTTACTGGCATTCCCGTTTTTGTTGATAACCTCTACCCTCTTTTAACACAAAAAGAAATGTGCTTTCACTAATTTTCTGCTGGCTAAAACAGGGAAAGATGGAAAAGGAAAAAATTAAAGGACAGGGCGCGGTTACTAATATTCATAACCATTTTATTAAGAACCGCTACGAAACATCCATCTATCAGGATGATTATGAAGAGCAGATAGCCAAAACTAAAATTCTGGAAGTGTTTCCCAAAACAATAGTCAATGCCGTAAAAAGCCCTGACCTGCCCATGGCCTATTCCATGAATCCCTATCAGGGTTGCGAACATGGCTGCGCTTATTGTTTTGCCCGCCCTACTCATGAATACTGGGGCTATAGTGCCGGAGTAGATTTTGAGCGTGTTATCATGGTAAAAAAGAATGCACCCCAGCTACTGGAGCAATTCTTTAAAAAAAGAGGTTATAAGCCGGAACCCATACTTATGTCGGGCAATACCGATTGTTATCAGCCTATAGAGAGAAAGCTTGAGATTACCCGTAAACTGCTTCAGGTATGTCTGGATTACAGACATCCGGTACATGTACTCACTAAAAACGCACTGGTAACACGCGATATAGACATACTAACAAAGCTTGCCGAGAAAAACCTTGTAACCGTATCGTTAAGCATCCCAACCATAAACGAAGACTTAAGACGTGTACTGGAACCAAGAACCTCATCGGTAAACACAAAACTTAAAGCTCTCGAAACACTGTCTAAAGAAGGTATCCCTACCCATGTTATGGTTGCCCCAATGATTCCGGGACTCAACACTCCTGAAATACTGCCAATTGTAAAAACCATAGCCGAACTGGGCGCACAAAGCTTTGGCTACACACTGGTTCGCCTTAACGACACCGTTGAACCTGTTTTTATTGACTGGCTCGAGGCTCATTATCCCGACAGGAAAGATAAAGTACTGCACCAGATAAGTGAAATGCATGGTGGCAAATTAGGAGAAAAACAGGTTTTAAAACGTCAGGTTGGCGAAGGGAATATTGCCGAAATGATACATACCAGTTTTAAGATAGCCCGAAAGAAATATTTTGACAAAAAAGAATTTCCCGCATTAGCATTGCACCATTTTGATGGTACTAAAGGCGAACAGCTGAGTCTGTTTTAACTCATAGTGTTTTTTGTCATTGCGAGCGTAATGCAATGAAGCGTGGCAATCTCTTTCAGATTGCTTCGTCGTCTCTCCTCGCAATGACAAATAAGAGTATTATTTAGAAAGAATATCCCCCACAATCATTCTGGCATGCACACGGCTGTTCTCTATAAACCACTTATGGGTTTCAAGCCCACCGCATACAACCCCTGCAAGATACAAACCCTTCACATTAGTCTCCATAGTTTCAGGATTATAGTTTGGCGTACGGTTAATACCTTCTGATATTTCAACTCCCGCAGCTTTTAAAAATTCAAGATCAGGACGATAGCCGGTTAACGCCAATACAAAGTCGGCTTCAACCAGTATTTCACCATCCGGCGAATTGATAATTACTTCCTTCTCGTTAATCTCGATTATCTCCGAATAAAAATGAGCTTTGATGCTGCCTTCGGCAATACGGTTTTCGACATCGGGCTTAACCCAATATTTAACCCTGTCGTTTATTTCACCCTTACGGATAACCATGGTAACATCGGCCCCCTTGCGGTAACATTCCAGTGCCGCATCTACCGATGAGTTATTGGCTCCCACCACTACTACTTTGCGAAAAGCATATTCGTGGGCTTCTTTGTAATAATGGCGCACATGCGGAAGATTCTCTCCCGGAACCTCCATATACATCGGGATGTCATAAAAGCCGGTGGCTATAACTACATTTTTTGAAGTATAATCTGCTTTAGTAGTCTTAAGCGAAAAAACACCATTGGACTTATCTACGCGATCAACTTTCTCAAAAAGATTAATATTCAGGTTAAAATGACGCTGAATATTGCGATAATACTCCAATGCCTCCTGCCTGCCCGGTTTGGGAGCTATACAGCTAAAGGGAACACCGCCTATCTCGAGCCTTTCGGCAGTTGAGAAAAAAGTCATATACAACGGGTAATTGAACAGGCTGTTTACCAGTGCACCTTTTTCAATAATAATATAATTGAGCCCCTTGCGCTGTGCTTCAATACCGCAGGCCATGCCAATGGGTCCTCCACCTATAATTATCAGGTCGTATATTACTTCTTCCATGTACTATACGGATTATTGCTCAGAAAAGCATTGTAATAATGTGTATTTCCTGTTACTTCCTCTCCCAGCCATTGTGGTTTCTCAAAACTTTCATTTTCATCATTCAGTTCAACTTCAGCGATTACCAGTCCGGCATTAGCCCCAAAGAATTCATCCACTTCAAAAGTATGCTTGCCCACTTTTACTTCGTAGCGTATCTTATCAATACTGCCGCTTTCACATAAGGTAAGCAGGAGCTGAGCCTCATCGGCAGGAATTTCTTTCTCCCATTCAAAACGGCTTGTACCGCTTTCATTACTTGCGCCTTTAACGGTCAGAAAACCCTGATCGCCTTTGGTACGCACGCGCACCGTTCGTTCGGGATTAGAATTCAGATAGCCCTGTGCTATTCGTTTCTGATTAACAGCCTCATTTTTATAAGCGTCGGACAGCACCAGAAATTTACGTTCAATCTCAATCATGTTCTTTGGAAATAATAGCTAAGGTAGGGAATTTACAAGCTCATCTTTGCTTCAAAATTGAAGAAACTTTGCCAAACCTCTTAACCAAATACTAAAACCTTTCTATGTGTAAGGTTTTCCGGTTTATGATTTGTATTTTTACGCTTCAGTCCCCATAAAACCTATGAAGTTCAGAAAAACTAAAGATAAACCTAAGAATAATCTAGCCAATTTCTTCAAAACGAATTTTGATGAGCATAACCTTTGGGAATATAAGGCGGAAGAAACCGACCTGCTGGCACAGCTTGTAAACATCATCCGTCCTAAAAAACCAAAACTTGTACATTCGGTTGATTTAGGTGAACTTTTACATGAACTTAAGGAAAATGCCAAATACCGCGAAGAACTTTCGCAGTATATAAAAGGACTTATAAAAGACAAGAAATTCAGCAATATACTTACCGATGCAGGCATAATATCTAATGCCGACTTTTTGTTCGAAGTAAAAAGGAGATTGTTTGCAAAACTTATCCCTGAGCAACCGGAAAAAAACACACTGGAATACATTCTTAACCAGGTGTTTTTTGTAAAAACAGACCCTGTATGGATCGACAAGATTCCGCCTCAGCAGATTGAACAACTTTTTGACCTGCTTCAATTCAAACCAATTTACGACGAAAGCAAAGATCAGCTAACCGAACTGATTTTTGCCATAGAAGTAAACATTCACCGTATAGCAGGACGTGCACTCGAACATGAAGTTATTAAAATGGTTCCCGAATATGAGAATCTCGAGAGCCCTTTTCTTGCTTTTCAGAGGGAATTTGGCGATGTAAGGGAAAAACTGCTAGACAAAAAAAGAGATTATGTAACCTCCGACGATCTGGATTACAAACAACTGGTGCTACTACAACAGCAATGTTCCGACTATGTAAAGACTGCTTTTAAAAATAGTGAAAAATTTGGCATATCACTACACGTCAATCAAACGTTGCTTCGTATCAGGCAGCAACTTGAGCGCTTACAGACACTTTTACCATTATTAGCCATAGATGCTCCTGAAGAAGCTAAGAAACACACCATTGAGCTTGCTAAAGACCTTATCAGCTATAACTGCGACAAAAACAACATAAGGAAACTGATTAACGAAAGTACACAATTGCTTTCGTATGAAGTTACACAACACACAGCCCGCACCGGCGAACATTACATTACCAAAGGCCGTAAAGAATATTTCAGGATGCTTTGGGCAGCTTCAGGAGGTGGGTTTATAGTAGCCATTCTCTGTATCATCAAGGTTTTTCTTTCCAAAATGGACACCAGTGCTTTCGGACAGGCCTTTTTTTACAGCATGAACTATTCGTTGGGCTTCATTACCATTTACCTGTTAGGCTTTACGTTGGCTACCAAACAGCCGGCCATGACAGCATCGGCATTGATTAGCGCCCTTGAAGCGGGTAGAAAGAACGACCATATGCCTGATGCCGAAAAACACAAGGCCTTCGCCGAATTGTTTGCACGTGTATTCCGTTCGCAGTTCATTGCCTTTGTCGGCAACGTATTTGTAGCATTTCCGGTAGCTTTGCTGGGCATCTGGCTTATAGACATTGCTTTTGATTATAACCTTGCACTTACTAAATGGTACCATCTTATACACGACCTGAATCCTATTGATTCACTATCAATATTTCATGCTGCCATTGCAGGTGGTTTCCTCTTCCTATCCGGAATCATTGCCGGAGCGGTTGCTAATCGCGATAAGTACCAGCATATTTATTACCGTATACAGGAACATCCCTTACTTAAAATGAGTCTTGGGCGTGTGCGTACCGAAAAGCTGGCCAAAATGTACGAAAAGAAATGGGCTGGCATAGTTTCTAACTTCTGGTTTGGTATATTTATGGGAAGTACAGGTGCTATTGGTATTTTCCTGGGACTTAACATTGATATAAGACACATTACTTTTGCCAGCGGAAATCTCGCACTGGGTCTTTATGGCGCTAATTGGGAAGTCTCGGATGAATTGCTGTTCTGGGGTATTTTTGGCATCGGTATTATTGGGGCAGTAAACTTCCTGGTAAGCTTTGGCCTTTCTATGGGACTCGCATTCCGTTCAAGGAATATCCCTATCTCCGAGATGCGCCAGGTAGCCGCTTCGGTATGGAGCTATTTTAAAAAGAGACCGTGGACGTTTTTCTTTCCTCCTCTGAAATAGTTTTCAGTAAACCGAATCAGCACCAAATCTATCTGAACCGTTAAGCGTGTAAAAACTATTTGCTTCCCAAGTCCTCAATCTTATCCGAGGTTATAACCGTTTGTGTATAATTGTTATTGGCAAGCCAAAGCATGGCTCTGGCAATGGTTGCTGCCTTAATACTCCTGTACTTAGCCGCTCCGCCAAAGAGCAACGGATTGAGTACCCACATAAAACCCTCGGCAATCTTTTCAGCAATGCGGTTCTCTTTCCTTTCGGCAAGAATAAGCGAAGGCTGCAGCAAATGTACTTTGGTAATATGTTCCGACAAAACAGCTTCCTGCATTTCTCCTTTTGTGCGGTTATAAAAGATACTACTGTCGGCATCGGCGCCAATTGCCGAAACCACAATATAAGTACCTATGTGATTATCCGCAGCCAACTTTGCAGCAGCAACAGGAATTCCAAAATCGATATCGCGATAGGTTTTCTTATCAGGAGTTTTAGCTTTAGTAGTACCAATACAGCAATATACCTCATCTCCCTTAAAAACATCAGCATAGGCACTAAGGTCAAAAAGATTGATAAGATGTTCTTCGATTTTTGGATTGTTGTTTTTTACTGATGAACGGGCAAAAAGTTTTATTTTTTCGTAGCGGCTATCTGCCAGCAGTAATTGGAGGAGTTCACTACCTACAGCCCCGCTTCCACCTAAAAGTATAGCGGTTTTTGGCATAGTTGATTTGTTTTCTTGTTTCCGGTATATGAAATTACAAAAAATATTTCCAAAAATAACAAAAACACGCTCTAAACAGCATGTAAAGCCATTTTTATGGCATCAACTACAAATCAGCACTTAAAAATATAGTAGTAAATCGTAACTTTACAACATGGAAACCCCCGAAGAACCCATCCTTCAACGAAAGATCATTCATGTAGACATGGATGCCTTTTATGCCTCGGTAGAGCAACTGGATAATCCGGAACTGCGGGGTAAAGCCATTGCTGTAGGCGGAGGCGAAAGCCGCGGTGTTGTATCGGCGGCAAGCTATGAGGCAAGAAAATTTGGCGTTCGCAGTGCCATGAGTGGATTTTTGGCAAAAAAGAAATGTCCGCACCTTATTTTCGTCAGGCCACGATTTGACCGTTATCGTCAGGTATCACAACAAATACGTGAGATCTTTCATGAATATACCGACCTTGTAGAACCTCTTTCTCTCGATGAAGCCTATCTTGACGTTACCGTAAACAAAAAAGGTAATCCCAGCGCCACAATGATCGCTAAGGAGATCCGCCAAAAGATACTCGAAAAGACAGGACTTACGGCATCGGCAGGGATATCAATTAATAAATTCATTGCTAAGGTTGCGAGCGATTACAACAAGCCTAACGGCCAAAAAACCGTAAACCCTGACGAGGTACTGGAATTTCTTGAAAACCTTGCTATTGGTAAGTTTTATGGCGTAGGCAAGGTGACCGAAGAAAAGATGTACCAACTGGGCATTTTTACCGGAGCCGATTTAAAGCAAAAATCTATTGAGTACCTTACGGAGCATTTTGGAAAATCAGGGGCGTATTATTACTATGTAGTACGCGGAATACACAACGGACAGGTTAAGCCCGACAGGACTGTAAAATCAGTTGGAACGGAACACACTTTTTTTGAGAACCTGGTATCGGAAGTATTCATGCTCGAAAAGCTGACGCTTATTGCCGATGAGCTGGAACGCAGGCTAAAGAAAAAGAAAATTGCAGGCAAAACCGTTACTCTTAAAATAAAATACAGCGATTTTACCGTACAGACACGCAGTAAAACACTTCCCTATTTTATATCTGACAAGAGCCTTATAATCGAAACGGTTAAAGAATTACTGTATCAGGAAAAACCAAAGGATTCGGTGCGTTTACTGGGTATTTCGCTCAATAACCTGAATACTGAGGAATCAGGCGTTAAGAAACCCGTTGCAGTACAATTGAAGTTTGAGTTTTAAAAAGTTCGCAGTCACAGTCGCAGTTTTCAGTATATTCGAAAAATAAAAATGTTATAATGGACTTTAGAGAATTACTCACCTATAAAAAAGCATTCGAGCTATCAATGGACATATATATGCTTTCCAAATCATTTCCAAAAGATGAAAAATACTCTCTAACAGATCAAATAAGACGCTCTTCAAGAAGCGTATGTGCTAACATCGCAGAAGCATACAGAAAAAGGAGATATGTAAATCACTTTATAAGCAAACTCACAGATAGTGATGCCGAAAATTCAGAAACAAATGTTTGGCTAGAATTCGCATTGCGATGTGAATACATCACAGAAGAAAAATATCTGGAACTCACTGCCAAAACAATTGAAACCGGCAAAATCATAAATTATATGATGAATCATCCTGAAAAATTCGGATGTACAATAAATCCCTGAAAACTGTAAAGAAAAATCAATACTAGTACTGACACTGCAAACTGTGACTGCGACTGTAAACTATTTTATTTCCACTTAACCGTTTCCATAATATTCCTCATGTCGTCACGAAGGTAGCTTGCCGCCGGCATTATAGAATCGAAATTAGGTTTTGCGTAAAAATATACTGATCCGGCAAGGAAATGATGCAAGCTGTCGGTTACATAAAACTGTGCATTAGTTGCTGCGTTACCTCCTACTTCATAAAACATTCCGTAGGATTTTTTTTCCGGATTAATATAGGGCTGCTCACGAATATCATCGGCCTTTACAACCTGTTTGTAGGTAAGTGTTTGCGCATCTCTTAAAAGCTCTTCCAGATTACCGTTTACCGGTTTGTAGTTAAGATAAATGGTAGCCTTCATTTTTGGGTAATGAATTTCAAGGCTGCTACAGTCTTTACCAGGCTTTAATTGTGCCATTGAGTTGTATCCAAAAGTATAAGGACATGGCTGATCCAGCGCCACATATTTGCCCATTGGGTAATCAAGCCTTAGGTATGCCTCCGGTTTAGGAAGGGTTTCTCCACCGCAACTAACCGCCATAACAGCAATAGCCATCATACTTAAAAAGCCTGTCAATCTTTGTATTGTATTCATTTAAGTGTAACCTTAATTTGTTTTATCCTTCTCTTATCAACTGATTCGACGGTAAAGATATTGCCATTAAAGCTAATTTTTTGACCTTTTTTCGGAAAATTACCCCATACCTCTAAAAGAAAGCCGGCTAACGTCTCTGCTTCGCCTTTGGCTTCTTCAAATTCTTCTTCTTCAATATCGGTTATCCTGTAAAAATCTTTCAGTGATATTTTCCCGTCAAACAGATAATTATGATCATCGATGCGGGTATAAATAATATCCTCATCATCAAACTCATCGCTGATATCACCTACAATTTCTTCAAGGATATCCTCCAGTGAAATTAGTCCTGATGTACCTCCGTACTCATCAACTACTATGGCAAGGTGATTTTTCATGTTCTGGAATTCCTTAAGGAGGTTATCGAGCTTTTTGTTCTCGGGTACAAAGAAAGGTTCTCTTATGATAGACTGCCATTCGAAATTATCATTATCGATATGCGGAATAAGATCTTTAATAAACAACACCCCTTCAATCTGGTCTACATTATCACGATAAACAGGAATACGCGAAAATCCTTTATCCACTATCTTTGGAAGCACCTCGGTAAACGATGCCTCAATATTAAGGGCAAAAATATCAATACGCGGACTCATTACCTGCTTAACATCTGTATTCCCAAAGGTAACAATACCTTCCAGTATCTTTTGTTCCTCAACTGTTGCGTCGCCATAATCGGTAAGTTCCAGCGCCTGTGAAAGCCTGTCAACAGAAAGCCCGTTGCCCTGTGCACCAACCTTTTTCTGGAATTTAATCATCAGTTCGCGCATGGGTATGCTAAGCGGAGAAAGCAATTTATTAAGTCCAAACAGCACATAACATATCCTGTTGGCAAATTTAACATTGTTCCTTCCGGCATAAACCTTTGGCACTACTTCGGCAAAAAGGAGTACTAAAGACATGATAACAAGTACCTGTACTGTAAAACTTAGCCACGCAATGCTGATACCACTAAAAAGGACTCCGCTTATCCTGAAGAAAAGTATAATGACAGCAATATTGATAAAGGTATTGGTAATAAGAATTGTGGCCAGCAGCTTTTTAGGCTTTTCGAGAAGCGAAACAATAAGGCTGCCACGTTTAGGATTGTCTTTGTTCATCTTTTCAACATCTTCCGGTGAAAGCGAAAAGACAGCGACTTCGGTGCCGGATATGAACGCAGAACAAATAAGGAGGAAGATGATTCCTGCCACGCCATATATAAGGCTAAGGTCTAATGAGGTGTAACTCGAGGGGTCGGGGTCCAAAACAATGGGTATTCGTTAAACATTAAAATGGCAGGTCGTCATTAGGAGCCGGCACATTTACATCATAATTCGGTTTTGCGGGTTCGTTTGCTGTCTGCGAAGAAAAACTTTGCTGCTGCTTCTGATCCAGCTCTTTTTTAGTGGTAAGGAAGGTAAACTCCGTTACCTGTATTTCGGTTGTATATTTCGTCTGTCCATCTTCACCCTGCCATTGGCGGGATTTAATGCGTCCCTCTACATATATCTTATCCCCTTTGGTAAGATACTTTTCGCAAATCTCGGCTGCCTTGTTGCGCACCACGAGGTTATGCCACTCTGTAGAAGTAATTTTTTCATTGGTTTGCTTGTTGATGTAAATCTCATTGGTAGCAAGCGGAAAACGCCCAATGCAGTTTCCTCCTTCAAAATAATGAAGCTTTACATCGTCACCCAAATGCCCTATCAGCATCACTTTATTTAACGTACCGTTCATTGTTTTCTACTGATTAGTTAAATCAAATATACCACTTTTAATGCTCACTCCAATATTTCTCTATAAAATTATGGATAACAACAGGAAACGGATATGCCTTTAACGCATTCTCAGAAATTGCGTCAACAACCTCAAAATCAACTGATATTTTCCAAAACCGAATATGCAGGTGCTGGTGCGAAAGCTTATGCACAACGGTATCGGCAATAAGTGTAATATCTTTTGGCGCAAAGCCAAAACCTTTATAATCCCTTATAAGACTTAGGGCTTTATCCTCCGAAACGGCAGTTTCAGTTTCTATAAGCGGGAACTCATACAGGTTATGCCATATCCCTTTTGCCGTGCGTTTCTGCAACATACTAAAGCCACGGTTGTCTTTTAGCACTAAATAATTAAAGAAACGGTTGGTTACTTTTGTCTTTTTGAGTTTAACCGGCAGTTCGGCAACACGTCCGGTCGTGAAGGCAACGCAGTCTTTATTAAATATGCACTTTCCACAATCAGGACTCTTGGGCACACATTGCAACGCCCCAAATTCCATCATCGCCTGATTGAATTCTGAAGCCTGCCCTTTAGGCATTAGTGAAGCCGCCAATTCAGTAAATTGTTTTTTAGCACCCCCCGATGAGATATCGGTATCTATACCAAAAACTCTGGACAAAACCCTGTACACATTACCATCAACCACGGGGACAGCCTCACCATAACTTATAGAGGCTATCGCAGCAGCCGTATAGTCTCCAACCCCTTTTAACTTTAAGAGTCCGGCATAGCTGTCAGGGAAATTACCATTCATTTCGAAGGCTACCAGCTTTGCCGTAGCATGCAAATTACGGGCACGGGAATAATATCCCAGTCCCTGCCATAGCTTTAACACCTGTTCTTCGGGTGCTGCAGCCATGTCGTGCACGGTTGGAAAAGCTTCCATAAAACGTAAAAAATAGGGTAATCCCTGTGCTACACGCGTTTGCTGAAGCATTATTTCGGATAGCCAAACGGGGTATGCGCCAGGCATTTTTCGCCATGGCAAATCGCGTTTGTTTTGTAAATACCAATGAATTAAAGGCTTAGAAAATTCCATAATTATGAACGGGTCAACAAATGTAAAAGTTTATGTTATTAAATTTTAATAGATTAACCTTGAATTATTGTTTTTTTAATTGTTATATTTGCACTCTCAAAAAAATACACAATCATAAATTAGAAAGAAAATGACGAAAGCAGACATCGTAGCGAAAATTTCAGAGAAACTTGGTCTTGAGAAAGGTGATGTACAGGCAACAGTTGAGTCTTTTATGGAAGAAGTAAAAAACTCTCTTGAGACTGGTGATAATGTATACCTAAGAGGTTTTGGAAGTTTCATCATCAAAACGCGCGCTGAAAAAACAGGTAGAAACATTTCAAAAAACACTACCATTAAGATTCCTGCTCACAACATCCCGGCATTCAAACCTGCAAAGATTTTTGTTGACGGAGTAAAAACAAATACTGAGGCTAAAGTAAACTAATTATTAACCACCAAATCCTTTTCAATTATGCCAAGTGGTAAAAAAAGAAAAAGACATAAGGTAGCAACGCACAAACGTAAGAAGAGAGCGAGAGCTAACCGTCACAAAAAGAAAAAGTAGTTCTAAACTACTTTTTCTTGTTTTAAAAGAATTTTTAAGTTCATTGAAAAAAAGGATTTTAGACTTTAGATTTCGGACTTTAGATTTAGCCGCAAAGTGCACTGAATACTGAGACTGAGACTAATAACTCTAATCCTATGGGTACAAAAATACCTGTAAATTAATGTTTAATCCATCTGCACACGGTTGTCGGGTTCAGGGTTTCGGGTTCAGGGTTAACGCTGAACTCAGAACACAAAACTCATAACTGCAAAGCGGATAAAAATGTACAGTGTGAACAAAGAATTAATTATTCGATCTGGTTCTGACGCAGTAGATTTTGCCTTATTAAAAGATGGAAAACTAATTGAATTACACAGCGAGCGCGAAGACAAAAACCAGTTTAATGTTGGTGACATCTTCATCGCCAAGATTCGCAAGCCCGTGGCCGGCCTTAATGCCGCCTTTGTAAATGTAGGCTTTGAAAAAGATGCCTTTTTACATTACCACGATTTGGGTCCGAACCTGGCCTCGATGCTGAAATTCATAAAACTTGTAAGCGCAGGTAAAGTAAAAGATTACTCACTGAAAAACTTTCCTTTTGAACCTGAGATTGACAAAGATGGCGCCATAGGCGACGTGCTTAGTGCCAACCAGTCAATACTCGTTCAGGTGGTTAAGGAACCCATATCTACCAAAGGACCGCGTATAAGCTCTGAGCTTTCACTGGCAGGAAGATATGTTGTTTTGGTTCCCTTTTCAGACAGGATATCTATTTCACAGAAAATAGAATCTAAAGAAGAAAAAGACCGCCTAAAAAGACTCGTGCAGTCTATCCGTCCAAAAGGATTTGGCGTAATAGTGAGAACGGTAGCAGAAGGCAAAAAAGTAGCCGAACTGGACAGAGACCTGCAAAACCTGCTGGACAAATGGACAGGAATGTGCAAACGACTGCCTAGCGCCCATCACCCAAGCAAAGTACTGGGAGAAGTAAACAAAGCTTCATCCATCCTTCGCGACGTATTTAATGATACCTTTACGGGTATTTATGTGGATGATGAGGACCTGTATTACCAAACAAAGGACTATCTGCAGGAGATAGCTCCTCAAAAAGCGAATATCGTAAAACACTACCAAAGCAAAGAGCTGCCACTGTTTGAAAAATACAACATAGAAAGGCAGATTAAAACCTCTTTCGGTAAAACGGTATCCATGAGCAAAGGTGCCTATCTTATTATAGAACACACCGAAGCCCTGCACGTTATAGACGTGAACAGCGGAAACCGCTCTAACAAGGCGTTAAGCCAGGAAGATACCGCCCTTGAAGTAAACCTTATAGCCGCCGCAGAGATTGCGAGACAGCTACGATTAAGGGATATGGGAGGGATTATAGTAGTCGATTTCATAGATATGGGTAATCCTGACAACAGGAAGAAACTCTATGATTTCCTTCGCGAAGAAATGAGCGACGATAAAGCAAAACACAAGATCCTGCCACCTAGTAAATTTGGACTGATCCAGATTACAAGGCAAAGGGTAAGGCCTGAAGTTAATATTAAGACCAAAGAAGCAGACCCTAACAAGGTTAACGGCGAAATTGAAGCCCCTATATTGGTTATTGACCGCATAACGGCCGACCTGGAAAGAATTATGAGGACCCACAAAAAGATCGTGCTTAACGCACACCCGTTTGTGGCCGCTTACCTTACTAAAGGTTTCCCATCAATACGCACAAAATGGTTTTTGGAGCATAAAAAATGGGTTAAGATAATACCACGTGACGCTTACACGTATTTAGAATACCACTTTTTTGATAGCAAAGGAGACGCTATCGCATCAGAATAACAACAAACCGCCCCGGAATACCGTGGGCGGTTTTTTTATTGTTATTTATACTAAAAATCTCATATTTTAAGTTTATACTTACACAACCAATTACCTAAAACTATGAGATATTTTGCCTTAATACTACTAATAGCCTTAACTTCCTGTAAAAAAGAAACCATTATAAAACAGGAAAGGTTTGTAAAAGCAAAAATAATCCCTTCAAAAATAGACAGCCTCAGAACCGATACAGAGATAAAGGAATACATAACAGATATAGACAGTAATTATATCAACTTCAAAATTGTACCCATTCAGGAAATAGGACTTGGAGAAGATGATACTGAAGATCGTATAAAGGTCCTAGCAACAAAAAAAGGGATAAACAAAACTTTCTATAAAGAAGATTTTGACAATAATGGCTACACTGATTTATTAATTATGGGAGGATGGCCAGTGACATCAACAGCATTTAAAGGAACACGTTATAATCCGCACTGGATTGTTGTTATGAATAATGGATCAGTACCCGATAAAATAATCGAAGCACAATTAAGCTATTATATAACCTCTATACCCGAAATTACCAATATTAATAATGAACCTGTTATTAATGTTTATTACTATATCCCAAAAAATCCAATGATTAAAAATTTTCCTTTTGAAATACAAATAGAAAATGATGGCACTGTAAAAAATAAAATTGTGTATCGATACAACGGCTTTACAGAATACAATGCTAACCCTAAAGATAATCACATAGAAAAAATTGAATTCGAATCTGGACCTTGTTTTGGACAATGTCCCATCTATCGTCTTATCATAAACAAAGACAGATCTGCAACATTATTAGCAGAAATGTATAATATAAACAACAACGACACCAAGGAGATAAAAGGCACTTTTAAAGGAAATATTGACTCTTTAACATATAAAAACCTCACCTATTTCCTTAATTATATAGACTTTAAAAACTTAAAAGATCATTACAGTGTATCCCACACCTGTGCAAGAACAGGCTATCTAAAAATTACCTATGATAATGGCAAAACTAAATTCATCAGTGACTACGGAATGATAGGAACATCCGGATTAAAATCGCTATATAGTTATATATCTGAACTGCGATTTAATCAGAAATGGCAAAAAATATCTGACAATACCGCAATTTTAGAAACGCGCATAGAGCCCTAAAACAAATCCCCTATGAGACTGAGTGAAGCTCCGCATTGGTTTAGCTGAATGCAATAATTTTTAGCCTAAGGAGTTCTGCCGTGCCTTTTTGTTCCTTTTGTGGCAAGACAAAAGGAAAACATACTAAACCACCATCTTCCCCGTTATATAGCTATACAAAAACACAACCGCCCATGAAGAATTATATCCGATTGCTGCTGTTGTTAGCCTCTGCAAACTTTTATGGCCATAACCTGGACAATTGCGGACTGGACAACAACCCGGCTCTTACTGATGATGAAGCGGCTTTTCTTAACGCCTGGTTTGGGGAAGATGAAAATGAAGGCTTCGATTTTAAAGGAAAAAAAGTATTGATCGTAAACGGTGCCGACGGGCTTAAATTTGAGTCTAAGACCGATTACTTTAAAGACATTAAACAACGTCTTGAACAAACGGGAATGCCGGTAGCCTCTACCCCTATCCCGCTTACCGAGATGGAAAAAATACAATCCGGCGGGTATGATGCCGTGATTACCCACTGGGTGGATGAACCCATGACCAAAGAGAAAAAAAGGAACATCATAGGCAGGCTTGCCGCCGGCTTTTGGGGTTCGTTAAGCTAAACAACCATGAAACACTTTACCTTACTGCTTTTACTTTTTACATCACTCACATTTGCTCAGAAGCCGGAGCGTTGCGGACTTGACGATAACCCGTTATTAAATAACGATGAGGCTGCCTTTTTGAATAATTATTATAAAGATTCAAGAGGTAATTTTGACTTTACCGGTAAAAAGATAGCTATTGCAACCGGTTCGGCTGCCACGACGCCTTTTAGCAAAAAACAGTTCTTTGGTGCTCTTAAAACCTCCGACAAAGAGAAACCATCAACAAAGCTATACCTTTTCAATAAGAGCGAAAAAGCTGCTTCGGATGGGTATGATGCCGTAATTTCCTTTTACACAAAAAAGGAAGTAGATAAGAAGAAGATCATTGAGATAATACGAAAGGGCGAATGGAATGTCCCGGCAAAGAAATAAAAACAGAAGAACACCAATTGGTGCTCTTCTGTTTTTATTTCTTCCCGTAAACCGTAACATCTGCCGTACCGTTTAAAATTCCCCGGGTATCATACCAAAAATCAATTCTCCGGATACTCTTCGTTCCTCCCCTCAGGTCAATTTCCCTACTTTCTCCGTTCTTAGGAATCTCATACCTGACTTCGATATTTTGAACACCACCTCCATCAAATGTAACTATCATTTTGCGAATATTTAGAGGTGCATCACGAACCGTAAATTTAATTTTCCTGAAATTATCATACGGTCCCTGCACCACGATCGCATCATGGTCGGCGGTATGCCTTGCGTGGGTTGTCCCCAGCACCCTCCAGTTTCCCATAGAGCCTCCTCTGGGTCTGGCTACTCTTTGTGCGCTTACTGTTCCAATGAAAAAGATACAAATAAAAACAAAGATACTTTTTTTCATAACTTACGATTTAATGTTTTAGTAATGAGTTTATTGCATTCTAAAGTTACAAATTAATACCCCTAAAAAACATAAAAAAAGCGCCAATCGGCGCCTTTCATTTATCGCATGGCAAAAACAGTAACTTCTGCCTTTCCTCTTTTAAATTCTTTGGAATCATACCAAAAGCTGATACTGCTTATATTTCGCTTCCCTATTGGTATTTCAAGGGTTTTGCTTTCCCCATTCTTACTTATTGGCAAAGGGCAATCGAGTATTTCCATCTCACCGGAATCGTAAAAAACCCTCATCTCAGTAATGGTAAGCGGATAGTTCCTCACAACAACCTTAAGTTTCTTAAAGTTGGCATCTTTCCGTTTTAACTTTATCGTATTATGATCGGAAGTATGGATTGCATATACGGCACCAAGCTCATGCCAGCCTGCACGGCGTACACCCGTAGAGGGCCAGTAGCCTCCATCCTGCGCATGCAGCATAAGAGAAATAAAACAGCAAATTGCTATGAAAACACCTTTCCTCATTCTTGGCTTAACCAAATTTCTTTTTGAAAATAAAATTTAACCGTAAGCCAATGAGGGGGTTTTTTGGCGGATATAAAGCCTGGAAGAGAAGTATAATTCAGTTTTAATGATTTCCCTGGAAAGGATTTAATCTGCCTAAACAAACCAAATCCTTACCACAGAGTAACCAATTGAATAAGTCTTCCCCCAAAGACCTTTCATAAAGATATAAATATTTGAATATTAAATAAAAAATATTTATGTTTTTTTTAACAATCATTAATAATTGAATTGTTTGAACTATGCAAATCAATTAATAACGGCACTATAAACCAGAACTTTACAAATTTATTCTGTTCATAAAAAAAGCGCAGTTTCCTGCGCTTTCATAAATCTTATTTTCTTCCAAATATGGTCACTTCAGCTTTACTGGTGGTAAAATCTTCCTTATCATACCAAAAATCGATACGTTTAATGGTTCTTATACCACTGTTTACATCCACGGTCTGGCTTTCTCCGTTCTTAGGAATCTCAAGAGGTATGTTGATAGTTTCCTCTTCACCATTACTGTAAACTACATTCATCTTAGTAATAGTAAGTGCTGTATTCCTAACAGTCACTTTCATTTTCTTGTAATTAAGAACAGCTTCTTTTTTTACGATAATAGCATCATGATCGGTAGTACGTACTGCCTCGGTTGATCCTACAATAAGCCACGCCCCGCCAAAAGAGGGTGTTTTTACCCCAAGGTCATTGCCCTGGGTTGTTGCCAGGCCTGCAAGGAACAGGCAAAGCATAAGTAAAGTAATTTTTTTCATCTGCGTCATTTGTACAGGTTATCAGTTTTTTTCGGGGTAATCATTATTTAACTGAAACAATCTTACAAGCTTAAACCCTACATTATCTATGTTAAGTTTTCTAATTTTAACACAATTCATTTTCGTAAGAATTTGCATCGTAAAAAACACTATTCCAGCATATTAAATTTGAAAAATTGCCGTTAAAACGGTAAAGATAAAATTTTTTACAAATATTCAAATATTAAATAAATCTTAAACATAAAGATTCTTACAATCACAATATATATTATTATGTTACTGTCTTTTTGTATCATCAATACAACATTTTGTATAAGACCCGACAGCTACAGCAGGCATAACTTTGTATCATTAATAGTAAACGATACAATACAATGTCTAAAACAATTTTTATAACAGGCGCATCAAGAGGATTTGGGCGTATCTGGGCAGAAGCTTTTCTTGAACGAGGTGATAAAGTTGCTGCAACGGCAAGAAATATTGAAGCACTTAATGATCTTAAAGCTAAATATGGCGATGCCATACTACCGCTTCAATTAAACGTAGATAACAGAAGTGAAGCTTTTGATGCCATTAATAAGGCGGCAAATCACTTTGGCAGTCTGGATGTAGTTATCAATAATGCCGGATATGGGCTTTTTGGCGCAGTTGAAGAAGCCAGCGAACAGGAAGTGCGTCAACAATTTGAAACCAATGTGTTCGGCCTATTATGGGTAACTCAGGCTGCATTGCCAATAATGAGAAAACAGGGACACGGGCACATTATACAGTTATCCAGCGTTCTGGGCATATTTACGCTGCCGGTACTTGGAATATACAATGCATCTAAATTTGCTGTTGAGGGGCTTAGCGAAACACTTGCTCAGGAAGTAAAAGGTTTTGGTATAAACGTGACTCTTGTAGAACCAAATGGTTTTGCTACCGACTGGGCAGGATCATCATCATTCCATAGTGAGTCAATAGAGGCCTATGATGGTGTTAAAAAAGCATTTAATGATGGTCTTACCGATGACGCCTTCGGAATCCCGGAAGCTACCGCTCCGGCGATCCTGAAACTTGTTGACGAAAAAAATCCGCCACTTCGTTATTTCCTTGGTAAAGTTGGACTGCCAACTACTCAACAGGTATATGCTCAACGTTTTGCAGAATGGGAACAATATGCCGATGTTGCCACCGCTGCACACGGTAAATAACAGCCTTATTTTCATTACCTTTACATAAGCATCTGTCTCTAAAAATGGCAGGTGCTTTGCTTAATAACTTTAAAGTATGCAACATTTTAAAACGCTTAGTGACTATACCTGCTTTAATGGTTTTGCACCTCCCGAAAACCCATTGATACACCTTGTTGAATGTGCAAAAGTAGACACCTGTAATATGAGCAATGAAGAATTTACAGGCGACTTTTATATGATAATGTTCAAGAAAATGAAATCGGGAGTTATTGTTTATGGCAGGACAAAATATGACCATGAAAATGGTTCGATGTCATTTATAAAACCGCGTCAGATCATGAAAATGGATAATGTAGAGCTTGAAGAAAACGGTTTTATCATCTTCATTCACGAAGATTACCTTAACGGACACAGCCTTCACTCGGAAATAAAAAAATACGGTTATTTTGATTATGAAGCTAATGAGGCACTGCACCTATCAGCTCGTGAAGAAGCCATAATGTGGGACCTGTTCTCTAAAATGGTGACAGAATACAATAACAACGAGGATGAATACAGCCGTGATATTATGCTAACGCATCTCGATTCTATCCTTAAATACTCGCAACGTTTTTACAAAAGGCAGTTCATTAACAGGGCGCAGCTTTCGGGTACTACGGTTTCTAAGTTTAACGAGGCACTGTATTCATATTCTGAAAACGGTTTGCTGAAAACTAAAGGCCTCCCAAGCGTAAAAGCCATGGCCGACCTGCTGAATACTTCTCCCCGCTACCTTAGTGACCTATTACGTCAGGAAACCGGAAAAACGGCTATTGAGTTAATTCATATCTTTTTAATAAGCGAAGCCAAGAATATGCTGCAGGCATCAGAAAACACAATATCTGAAACAGCCTATTTTTTAGGTTTTGAAAACCCTCCTTACTTCTCCCGACTGTTTAAGAAAGAAGTAGGACTTACCCCTGTAGAATTCAGAAAACAATTTTTAAACTAATATAACCGCCTTTAGGCGGTTTTTTTATTTGTCCTGTTTACCCCCTTTTAATGTCAATTGCACACCACCTGCAAAACATTTCTTTCTGTAACTTTGAGATTATAAATCAATGGTTATGAGAACGCTGAACATTTTTAATTTCATTACGCTTAACGGATTTTACAAAGGCGAGGATAACGACATCAGTTGGCATCGCCATGGCGAAGAAGAGGCTCAATACTCTGCAAATGCCATGAAAGAAGATACTATTTTGCTTTTTGGACGTGTAACGTATGAAATGATGGCCTCGTGGTGGCCTACCCCAATGGCAGCAGAAGCCTACCCGGAAGTGGCCAAAGGAATGAACAATGCCGAAAAGATTGTATTCTCCAACACTATTGAAGACCCGAAATGGATGAACACTAAAGTGATAAGCGGAGATATTATAGAAAAAATACATCAGCTAAAATCACAGCCAGGCAAAGACATGACTGTATTGGGTAGCGGCTCTATAGTGTCACAATTTGCTGATGCAGGGCTTATTGACACTTACCGGATTATGACAGATCCTGTTGTAATTGCCTCGGGCACTCCTATTTTTAACGGGATAAAAAAGCCTTTAAACCTTGAATTAACTGACACTAAAACCTTTAAAAGCGGAGTGATTTTAGCAACATACAAACCCTTATAAACAAAAACAAGAAATCATCATCAATCAAAAAGCAAACAACTTATTTTGCTTTTTAAAGCCCTGAAACGCCATTTTCAGGGCTTTTTTTTGTTGCATTTCTAATTTGCAACATCAAAACCACTTCAGGACAGGTCTTATAAAACGCTTCGGGCATAACTTTGTGTAGAACCAACAGATTGAATTTCAATCAGCAATCAACTAAATCTGTATGAAAAACAAATCTACCCTTCTGGCTAAAACAGCATTGCTTTCATTGCTGTTTGTTGCTACGCCATCCTGCAAAAAAGAAACGGTAAAAGAAACCCAAACCACGAAAACAGAAGCAGTGGCCGAAAATCCATTAGCTTCATGGAATGACGGTAAGAACAAACAGGCCATTATTGACTATGTGAAGGATGTTACCACCGAAGGCAGTGCAAATTTTATTCCGGTAGCCGATCGCATTGCGACTTTTGATAACGACGGTACCCTATGGAGCGAACAGCCCGCTTATTTTCAGTTATTGTTTGTAATGGACAGGATCAAGGCAATGGCGCCTGAACATCCGGACTGGAAAAACAAGCAGCCCTACAAAGCCGTATTGGATAACAATATGCCTGAACTGATGAAAGAGGGCAAAAAAGGCCTTTTTGAGCTGCTAATGACCACGCATGCCGGAATGCCTACCGACGTATTTGAAAAAACTGTTAAAGACTGGATGGCAACTGCCAAACACCCAACCAAGAACAAACCGTATAATCAACTGGTGTTTCAGCCCATGCTGGAGCTTATCAACTACCTAAAGGCAAACCAGTTTAAGGTATTTATAGTATCAGGAGGAGGCATCGAGTTTATGCGTGCCTGGGCAGAAGATACCTATGGCATTCCTAAAGACCAGATTATTGGCAGCACCTTTAAAGAACAATTTGAAAACACTAAAGGAAACCCTACCATAACCCGATTGCCCGAACTTGAATTTAACGACGACAAAGAAGGCAAGCCTGTTGCCATAAATAAATTCATAGGCCGCAAGCCTGTAATTGCCGTAGGTAACTCTGACGGCGACCTGCAAATGCTTCAATACGCCGCCTCAAACCCTTTAAAGAACCTTGAAGTATACATTCACCATACTGATTCGGTAAGGGAATGGGCATACGACCGTAAATCGCATATAGGAGGTTTTGACAAAGGTTGGGATGAAGCTGCCCAAAAAGGCTGGCTTATCATAGACATGAAAAAAGACTGGAAAGTAATCTATCCGGGAGATAAATAAAAAACAACAATTTTTAAACATTACAAACCACTCCTTAGATTATAAGGGTAATAAACCACAATTATGAAAAAAACAAACCTCTTTCTGTCTGCTTTGTGCCTCTTGAGCTATGGCTTTACCAATGCACAAAGCAAAGACCCTAAAAAGCCTAACATCGTTATCATTATGGTAGATGACGTGGCCCAGAATTCATTAAGCTGCTACTCACTGGGTATGCAATACCCTACGCCTAACATTGACCGTATTGCTAAAAAGGGATTGCTTTTTACCGACAGTTATGCTCAGCCGAGCTGTACAGCAGGTAGGGCTGCCCTGATTACGGGACAATTACCTATAAGGACAGGTCTAACCACTGTAGGGCAGCCTGGTAACCCGGTAGGTCTTAAAAAAGAAGACCCTACACTTGCAGAACTGCTTAAACCAATGGGATACATGACCTGCCAGATTGGTAAAAACCACCTTGGCGACCGTAATGAGCATTTACCAACAGTACACGGATTTGACCGTTTTTACGGCATCCTTTACCATCTTAACGTACTGGAAGAACCACAGCAGGAAGATTATCCTAAAGGTGAAGCATTTAAAAACAAATATGGCCCAAGGGGTATTATTGAATCTTTTGCCAGTACCAAAGACGATGGCACAACAGATCCGCGCTTTGGGAAAGTAGGTAAACAAACCGTTAAAGACCTTGGCTCTCTAAGTATTGAAGCAATGAAGTCGTTTGATGACACCTGCGTTAAACGTTCTAAAAAATTCATGAAAGATGCTAAAGATGCTAATAAGCCTTTCCTGCTATGGCATAACAGCAGCAGGATGCACGTATATACGCATTTAAAAGACGAGCATAAAAACCTTGCAACGCCTATAAGTGAAGACATGGACAAATTTGGCTCAGGACTTATAGAACACGACATGCAGGTAGGGCAATTATTAGATTACCTTAAAGAACTGGGTATTGAAGACAACACTATAGTAATTTATACCAGCGATAACGGTCCTGAGCAATCTACGTGGCCAGATGCGGGTACTACAATGTTCCGCGGAGAAAAAATGACAACCTGGGAAGGTGGCGTTCGCGTACCGTTCCTAATTTGCTGGCCAAATACTATTCCTGCCGGAGAATACCGTAACGGAATCACTTCGCTCGAAGATGTATTGCCAACTATTATGGCTGCTGTAGGAGAAAAAGATGTAAAAGAAAAACTGGCAAAAGGATACAAAGCCGGAGACATGACTTATAAAGTTCACCTTGATGGTTTTAACAGTCTTGACTACTGGTCTGGCAAAACCAAAACACCGGCACGTAATGTGTACTACTACTGGTACGAAAGCTCATTATCTGGTGTACGGGTAGGTGCATGGAAAATGCTGTTTGCTACAAAACCAACAGGCAAATACAACGACGACCTTGTAAAACACAGTATGCCTATGCTATTCAACCTAAGAAAAGACCCATTTGAGGTATACGATGGTGAAATAGGTTTCCACCAGATCATGAAAAAATCATGGGTAATACAACCGGCTATTGGTTACATTCAGGATCTTATGGCAACCTTCCAGGAGTTCCCGGTACGTCAGGGATCGGCCTCGCTTGACATGAACAAAGCGGTAGAAGCTGCACTCAAAGCATCAACAAATTAAGATTTAGTTTTATAACATCCCGGAATGCACTTGTATTCCGGGATTTTTATATTAATTATAATGAAGAGATTAACTATAATTCTATTTCTGATGGTGGGCTGGCAAACTTTTGCCCAGGAAGAAGCCCACGAAGAAAGCGAAAAAGGAACGCACAGAATCTCATTATCCTTAAGTCATAATAATATCTCACAGGGAGCAAGAAGCGACGGAGCCAAACCAAAATGGCTTTCGCTGCCAGCATGGTCTCTGGATGATGATTACTGGCTATCAGACAGATGGGCCATTGGGCTGCATACCGATTTTATAGTTGAAGATTTTTATGTAGAAGCTAACCTCTCGGGAGAAGATAAAACCCTCGAGCGTAGCTCACCCATAGCTCCCGCAGCAGTTGGGATCTATAAAGCTACAAAACATAGTAGTTTCCTTTTTGGAGCAGGTGCCGAAATTGCCAAAGAAGAAACCCTTTTCCTGAATCGCGTTGGCTACGAATGGGGTACCGAAATCAGTAAAGGCTGGGAACTTAGCCTTACCGCCTGCTACGATTTTAGGTGGAATGCCTACGACAGCTACCTCATAGGCATTGGTGTTAGCAGGAAATTTAAATAAGGAAATCAGATTGTAATACTGATTTACTTAAAAAAAGACAGCTGTACTAAAAACACAATTTTCTACTATTAAAAGGCAATTTCCTTTATTTTAAACAACCCCTCATGCTCAGGAAAATCTACCCCCTATTACTTTTATTCTTAAGCTTTAGCTGTTTTGCACAGTTTAACGAACCCGTAGACTCTACGCAAACCCAGGTTTTAGGAACCCGGGGAAAAACAGGCACTTTTGATATGCCCGATGTACCAAAAGGATGGCTGAACTGGACTAATTATGACGGGAAATACTTTTCGTATAAACTGGGGTTCGCCCCAATTCTTGATTATACCGGCTTTGTACAGGATAGTGACAGTAAAACCCAGGTGGGAAAGCAAAATGACGAAGTCGAACTCCGTTCGGCACGTATGAATATTGGTGGAACTATTAAAACAAAACTCCCTTTCCGTTATTTTTTTAGTGTGGAGTACAAGGGCTTTGACCGAACTCCTGAAGAAAATGCATTTGGCATTACCGATGCCTACCTTGAAGTGCCCATAAGTGACGCATTAGGAAAAGTACGCTTTGGGAAAATTAAAGAAACCTTTGTGTACGAAATGGTGGGCGATGCCGCCAACCTTCCGCATACAGAGAGAATACTTAATCCGTTTTTTGCCTCCAGGAATATCGGAATCATGTACATGAACTATGCTTTTGACAGGAGAATGAGCTTTGCCGCTGGATGGTACAACAACTGGTGGGTAGACGGGCAATCTTTTAACGAAAGTGCCAACACCTATACCGCCAGAATTACCGGATTGCCCTATTTTAGAGATGACACTAACTTTTTACATCTTGGGGCATCATTTAGAAATACCGAAACCGAAGGAAACGTTTTCAGGTATAAGGGAAAAGACGAATCAAACGTTAGCGATTATTATGTAGATACCGGAAATATAGCCGCAAAACAAACATGGAATATAGGTTTTGAATCGTTACTTTCCGTACAAAAATGGTCGTTCCTTGCAGAGTACGTTAACTCCTGGTGTGACGTTTTGAGTGCACCCAACGTTCAGTTTAGCGGTTACTACCTTACTACAAGCTATGTATTTAAAGGAGTTCAACGTATTTATGATAAAAAAGTAGCCTCTGCCCGCCGAATCATGCCCGACCATAAAGGCGGTTCATGGGAACTGGTGGCACGAATCTCAAAACTGGATATGGATGATAAAAATATAGAAGGAGGCACGCTTAATAAATTATACCTGGGTCTTAACTGGTGGGCAACACATCATTGGCGCATTGCTACAGGCTATGGTCTTGGCCAGCTTAAAAAAGACAACCTAACCGGTTATACCAACAGTTTTATGGTTCGCCTTCAATGGATATATTGACACAACAATTTAAACATCATATTTTCAATACTTTATAAAAAAACCATATCAATTCAATGATTGCCTTTAAGTTATAAACCAACACTTAATCAGCTTTTTATGAAATTAAAACTACCATTAGTTGCATTATTAGGCCTTGCTTTATTTTCAGTAGCCAATGCCCAAACCTCAGATCAGGCACAGGCAGAAGAACTGGCTAAAAAACTTTCTAACCCAATAGCAAGCCTTATCAGTGTTCCTTTTCAGAACAATACCGATTATGGTATCGGGCCTAATAACGGAACACGAAACACCATGAATTTCCAGCCGGTACTGCCTCTAAGCATCAGCGAAAAATACAACCTGATAACCCGTATGGTACTGCCTATAGTAACGCAATACAACGTTACGGCCCCCGGAGCTAAAGAAAACGGACTGGGAGATGCCGTGGTAAGTGGTTTTTTTAGCCCCAAACAAAGCAGCTTTACCTGGGGTGTGGGTCCTGCATTATTAATTCCGACAGGAACCGATGATTTTCTGACTACTAAGAAATTTGGTGTGGGGCCAACGGCTGTTGCCCTGAAGCAATCGAACGGATGGACTTATGGTGCCCTGATTAACCAGATATGGAGTGTGGCTGGCGATGATGACAGGCCGGATGTAAACCAGATGTTCTTACAGCCTTTTGTAACCTACAACTGGAAAAGCGGCGCAGGCCTTGGTGCCAATATGGAACTTACTCAAAACTGGGAATCGAGCGATACTACGATATGGCTAAGCCCCATTGTGAGTGGTATGACAAGCCTTGGCGGGCAAAAAGTATCGCTGGCAATAGGACCGCGCTTTAATCTTGCTGCCCCTGATGGTTCTAAAGCCGACTGGGGATGGAGAGCCGTGGTAATATTTGTTTTCCCAAAATAACAATTCCCAACTTTATGAAAAAGCAAAGGCGAATCTTAATTGATACGCCTTTATTTTCTTCGTTTCTTAAAAAAATCTTTCACCAGCTGTCCACATTCTTCTGCCATAATACCGGTTACAACTTCAGTCTTTGGGTGCAGCTTTCCACCCATTATTCTGTAGCCCCTGTGTGTATCTTCGGCACCAAAAACTACTGTGCTTATCTGGCTCCAGTATAAAGCCCCGGCACACATCTGGCAGGGCTCAAGTGTTACATAAAGCGTACAACCTGTAAGGTACTTACCTCCAATAAAATTTGCTGCCGCTGTAATGGCCTGCATCTCGGCATGGGCCGTAACATCTACAAGCAGTTCGGTAAGGTTATGCGATTTTGCAATAACCCTGTTATCTACCACAACCAGGGCACCTACGGGTATTTCGCCTTTATCAAATGCATCCTGCGCCTCAATAAGCGCCTTCTTCATAAAATACTCGTGAGTAAAAATATTCTCCATGCCACAAAAATACAGCATTTGTTCATACGGTTATTGGGTTATTTATACCGTATCCGACAAATAAACAAATCAACGAATAACCAAATCAACAATAATCGTAAATTTGCTATTCATTACAAGCAATGGCAGATACTTTCTTAAACAGCATTAACGATCCGGCCGACCTGAGAAAACTCAGCCCGGAACAGCTTCCGCAACTCGCAGAAGAACTGCGCAGGTTTATTATTGATATCGTTTCGGCCAAAGAGGGCCATCTCGGTGCAAGCCTTGGTGTAACCGAGCTTACCATTGCACTGCATTATGTATTTAACACCCCTGATGATCTTTTGGTATGGGATGTAGGCCATCAGGCTTACGGACATAAACTGCTTACAGGCCGCAGGGATAAATTTGATACCAACCGCCAACTGGATGGCATAAGTGGTTTCCCAAAACGCAGCGAAAGCGAGTATGATACCTTTGGCACAGGCCATAGCAGTACCTCTATATCGGCGGCACTGGGTATGGCTATTGCCTCTAAACTAAAAGGCGAAACCGAGAAAAACCATATTGCAGTAATAGGCGATGCTTCCATAGCATCGGGAATGGCTTTTGAAGGCCTGAACCATGCAGGTGTGACCGACGCCAACTTACTGGTGATACTCAACGACAATGCTATTGGTATTGATCCGAGTGTAGGGGCACTCAAAAACTACCTTACTCAGGTAAAAGAGGGTACCAATCCGCGTGATAATAACATGATCAAGTCGCTGAACTTTGACTACAGCGGCCCCATAGATGGACACGACCTGCCTGTATTACTAAAAGAACTTGAAAGTCTTAAACATAAAAAAGGCCCTCGTTTCCTGCATATCATCACTACCAAAGGCAAAGGACTGAAACAGGCCGAGGAAGATCAGGTAAAATACCACGCTCCGGGTAAGTTTGACCGCCTTACAGGCGAACTTCTGGCTATTGCCGACGATAACCTTCCTCCTAAATATCAGGATGTATTTGGGCTAACACTGGTAGAACTGGCGCAACAAAACGAAAAGATAATAGGCATAACGCCTGCCATGCCATCGGGCAGCTCCATGAAATTTATGATGGAAGCTTTCCCTGACCGCGCTTTTGATGTAGGCATTGCCGAACAACACGCTGTAACCCTTGCTGCCGGTATGGCAACACAGGGCATGATAGTGTATTGCAATATTTACTCAACCTTCCTGCAAAGGGCTTACGACCAGCTGATACACGATGTTGCACTGCAAAACCTTCCGGTTATTTTTTGTCTTGACAGAGCGGGACTCGTAGGCGAAGATGGAGCTACTCATCATGGCGTTTTTGACATTGCCTACCTGAGGTGTATTCCTAATTTGACTGTTTACGCTCCGCTTAATGAAAGCGAGTTGCGAAATATACTTTATACCGCGCAGCTGGGGCTTGAGCATCCTATTGCTATTCGTTACCCACGCGGACGTGGAGAAAGCACTGACTGGCAAAAACCCTTCGGGAAAATAGAGATAGGCAAAGCCAATCTGCTAAAAGGAGGTACTAAAGTAGCCATACTTTCTACCGGAACCATTGGCAATAATGTAACAAAAGCACTTGAACAAAGCGATAATGCCTCGCTTTTCTCGCATTACGACTTTGGTTTTATAAAACCTCTTGACATCCAATTGCTGCATGAGATCTTTAACCAGCACGAAGAGGTTATTACCATTGAGGATGGATGCATTAGCGGAGGTTTTGGAAGTAGTATTTGTGCTTTTGCAGCAAAGCAGGGATACTCCTTAAAAATAAGGGTTTTAGGAGTACCTGACACCTTTATTGAACAGGGAACTGTGGCCCAATTGCAACATTTATGCGGAATTGACGTTAAAAGCCTTAAAGATATTTTTTCAGCTTACTGAAAAAATGACGACTTTTGCACCGAATTTTCCAATAAAACTGTTCAGAATGAGATTAAAAGCCTGCGTAATTGCACTATTATGCATCCTATTTAGCCCGACTACTAAAGCACAAGTACTAGTAACTACTACCCTTCCTGACACGATAACCAACTGGGAGCGAACCAACACCATAGGCCTCGACCTTAATCAGGTAGCCTTTGTGAACTGGAATGTGGGAGGTAACAACTCTGTTGCGGGTATTGCCAAAGGGCATTTCATTAGAAAATATTCAAAAAAATACCTGAACTGGAATAATGAGCTTATCCTGAAATACGGGCTTAACAGACAGGAAGGCCAGGGTACCCGTAAAACTGATGACCAGATAGAGCTTAACTCTACCTTTGGTTACCGTACCGATACGGTTTCTAATTGGTATTATGGCGCTAAATACAACTTTAAGACACAGTTTGCCAACGGTTATAACTACCCTAACACAACCGAAGAAATCTCGGGGCCATTCTCTCCTGCATATATCTTTTTGGGTATAGGTTCGGAGTATATCCGTAAAGATTTAGGCTTTAACCTGTATATGTCGCCGCTTACTGCGAAAACAACGATTGTAACCGACAACAGGCTTGCCGATCAGGGTGCTTTTGGAGTACCGGCTGCAACCTATGATGCCGATGGAAACTTATTGACACACGGAAAGAATGTACGCACCGAGGTAGGTATATTAATTACCAACCAGTATAAGCACCAGATATTTACCAATATCATGCTCGATAACCGTTTTACCTTTTATACCGATTATATCAACAACTTTGGTAATATAGATGTTGACTGGCAAATGCAGCTTGACCTCACTGTAAACCAATATGTAAAGGCAAATGTGGGCATGCACATGATTTATGATGATGATATTAAGAACAAGGTAGAGAAAGATGGTGTTCAGGTAACTGAAGGGCCAAGAATTCAGCTAAAGCAAATGCTTGGTGTAGGACTGAGCTATACTTTTTAGATTATTAGAGAGTTAGATTATCGGATTATTAGTCCACTTCACTCATCTCTATAAACAAAATACCCACGCAATGCGTGGGTATTTTGTTTCGAATTAGTCGAAAGATCTAAACATCGAACTTCGGACATCCGGCTACTTAGCAACCTCTATCGATACATACATATGCCCCTTTCGGGTTTTACCTGCAATTTTGTTATAAGCCTTTTTAGAAAGATCTATATCAAACCCTCCTGAGAAGGGTCCACGATCGTTTACAACGACTATTACCCACTTACCGTTATCTACGTTCGTAACCTTTACTTTCGTGCCAAACGGAAGCTTTCTGTGCGCCGCAGTCATTTTGCTGTTGCTAAAACGTTCTCCGCTGGCTGTTTTCTTTCCGTTAAACTTATCGGCATAGTAACTTGCTTTTGCCTTCTTATCATAAGAAGTAAAAGCCCCTTTAGACGACGAACAGCCCGTAAGGGCTGTAAGTGTTATAATAAATAATAAAATGATGTATCTGCGCATTATTCAGCCGGCTCTATGATTTCCATTTTTACTTTAAAGCTGCCACATCCTTTTTTAGATGCGATTTCCATAAAAGCAGTCTTGGTAAGGTCAATCTCAAGCTTTTTGCTGTATGGTCCACGATCGTTTACCTTAACATCAACATATTTCCCGTTGACTTCATTGGTAACGCGCACCATTGTCCCGAATGGGAGTTTCATGTGTGCAGCAGTGTATTTCTTGTTATGGAAACGTTCACCACTGGTTGTTTTCCTGCCATTAAACTTATCAGCATAATAAGTAGCAAGAACATTTTGTTTGTAGAGCGTCAGTTTAGGTTCTGCAGGTTTAGCTTCTACTGTTTCAGTAGTATCGGCAACCTTAATTGCAGTAATCTTTTCAATCTTTTTAGTTTTGGAAGCTGTCTCTGTACTTCCTGTTGTAAAGCCCGTTATTATTAGCAACAATAATGACACACTAAAAACGATAATTTTATTCTTCATAATAATTATAATTTTTCGGTTTTATGTTTAACAATAAGCATGCCATAAGACACAAAAAGCCTCATCGAGGCTTCATTATGCGGTTAACTTAACCACTGATCCCACGGAATCCTGCTTAAAAGCAGTATCAATCCTATAGCATAAAAAATCGCAATTTTTCTAAATTTAGCAGTGCTGTCTTCTGTCCTTTTGTGTTTAGACCACCCTATCGTTATGAGAACAATTGCTATCAAATTGATAAAAGGGTGCTCTACAAGCACTTTTCTAAGTTCGGCATTTTTCATTACCTCTCCCATGCCCAACTGTTTGGCAACATCCATTTTGGCAGACACAAACAACAGCACCAAACCAATTACAAACTGAACGTGTGTAAATATTAAAGCCAGCATCGATATTTGTCTGTCTTTTGGCAGGAATGCCCTTTTTGACGACAAAGCCACAAATGCATTAATAATTGCTAAAAGCAAGAATACTAATACTGCATAAGCCCAATACGAATGCAGGTCTAAAACACCTTGATACATAGTTAAGTTTTTGTTTTGGAAAGGCAAATATAACCAATTACGTATAAAAACCGACTTAAAAAACCCTGTTAATTTAGTGTTAACGTTTGTTTAGAACCTGTCTAAGAACCAATTAACACCGCTAACACACCAAGACTAAAGGGGTTACACCGTGATATAAATTATTATAACCGGAAAAAAAATGTTATTTTAAGCCATGTATTTTCTTACATGCGCAGAAAAACCATCAGATTTTAATATTTTTAATTTTCACACAGACCAAAACTCAGTTCATAAAGCATGAAAATAAACACCAACATTAAAAAAATCAATTGGTTACAGATTTTTCTTTTTTACAGCATAGTCCTTATTGGGACTTACCTTATTCGCAAACTGCCAAATCTTTTAAACCTTATACTGGAAAAGATAACCTCAATTCCTTTTTCATTTAACTACAATCACGGACTGATAACCCTTATTACAGCTTTATTGTTTTACAGGTTTACAAATATAAAACAGACTGCTACTCTCTTAGGTAACCATAAACTAAAAAGCATCCTTTTTCCGGTTATATTATTAGGGTGTTATTCGGTATACGGAATTGAAAACAACCACGGAGTAAACAAACATGTATGGGCAATTATTTTCTGTTCGTTAGCACTCATTTACAACATAATGGAGGAGTATGCATGGAGAGGCTATCTTATTGACAGTCTTTCTTCACTAAACTTCATCTTAAAAAGCCTTATTTCCGGAATATTCTGGGCAGTGTGGCATCTGTTGGTTTTTCAAAACTTCGATCAGTATGGCGGGTTTTGGATATTTTTATTATTCTGCCTCATCTTCTCCTTTATTCTGACTTTTGCGATACAACGCACAAACTCTGTAGTAGCTTCGGCATCCATCCATGGTTTTATAATACAAATGAATATTGCCACAATAGTATGCTTTGTAATGTTTATGCTGGTACTCTTTACCTGGAAGAAAAAAGAGAAGCCCGCAGCAATTACACCAGCCAAGTAAAAACAAAACCCCAAAGTTTACTCTTTGGGGTTTAATAAATATGAAATTTATTTACAATGGATTTCTTAGTTTAGCGATACTGCATCAATACCTACAACAGTTGAGTAGATATCATCCGACACGTCGGTAGTCATGAATATTACATATACCGGACCTGTAAGACTTCCAAAATTAATAGTTTTACTTGTCCAGCCTGTAAATCCGGCATAGTCATCACCATCATCCGGCATACCCGGGAAACCTTCGCACTGGGTAACATTCTCGCCAATAGTGTTTACACTGGTAACAAACTCTACATGAGCACCATTCTGCCCTACAACAACTGCCATAAACGAGTCGTCAAACTCACTGCCTACATACTCAAGGAATTCAGCAGAAAGGAAGTTGTAGTTAAAACTTAATGATGAAGCTGAATTAGAATCGAATGGACCTAATATCATTGCACTTGATGTTCCTCCAATAGCGTTGTTAGCCGACACCAGAGCATCTCCGCTTGTAATAGCAGCAAATGAAGAACCTGCAAACGGACTAAGACAGCCCAGAGAAGCAGAAACTATGTTTCCATCACCAATGAAAACCATACCATCAGCCCCGTTTTCAAAACCTGTAGCATCACCTAATGATGTTGAAGGTACAGAATAAGTAGTATACTCATAGCTCATTTCCTGATATAGCGGCTGCCCGCCATCATCCTGTATACCTGTAGTAAGATTAATCTCAACGTTTGCATTATCAGCAAAAGTCTTATAGGGCATAAATGTTATGATCGCATACCCATTAGCTGCCTCATTTACTGAAATGGTTCCCCCTACTTTACGGCCATTTTCTTTTACGATAAAAGTATTTTCATTAACCGTAGAAAGCAAAACTTTGTCGTTCATAAAAAATACTGCAGGAGTATTTGCAGGATATTGCTGACCTGAAACCGACGGCACTGCCTGAGCCACTTCAAGTGGCGTAGTGTCATTAAGATCGATTACAGCGGTAACACCACCGGTGCCTTTGTTTACAATAGTGTAAAAATCATCATTGGTGTTTCCGGAATTGCTATCATCACTCGAACACCCCGTAAAAACTAAAGCTGCAAGTAGCCCTGAGCATAAGATAATTTTTTTCATACTTTTTGGTTTAAGTTGGTTTAAGTATGATTTAAACAGGCGGGCTTATAAAAACCCTACCCGCTTTAAATACACACATGGCAAATTTAATACACTATACAACAATCAACCATACCCATTACTGGGGATTTTGTTTTCTTTAACAGATTGAGGCGAGGCAATAAAAAACCCCGAAGATTATTCTCCGGGGCTTATTATATCTGTCAACTGACAACCGTTAATAGACAACTATTTCCCTAAAAACTTCTCTAATAATAAAGTTGTAGAGCTGTCGTGTGTTTTAACAGTTCCTGAGTTTATTTCATCAAGAATAGAGTTGGCAAGCTGTTTTCCAAGCTCAACACCCCATTGATCATAACTGAAAATATTCCAGATAACACCCTGAACAAATATCTTGTGTTCATATAACGCAATAAGCGAACCCAGTGTTTCCGGAGTAAGTTTTTTAATAAGCAGCGTGTTTGTAGGCTTGTTGCCCGCAAATACCTTAAACGGACGAAGGTAATCTGCCTTATCTGCCGCTACGCCTGCTTTGTCAAACTCTGCCTGAACCTGCGCCTCAGTTTTACCGTTAAGTAAGGCTTCGGTTTGTGCAAAAAAGTTAGACATCAGTTTATCATGGTGATCTTTATTACCGTGAAGCGGCTGAATGAATCCGATAAAGTCTGTCGGGATAAGTTTTGTTCCCTGGTGTATCAGCTGGAAGAAAGCGTGCTGAGAGTTGGTTCCCGGCTCACCCCAAATTATAGTTCCCGTTTGGTAGTTTACCGCTTTACCATCACGCCCTATGCTCTTACCGTTACTCTCCATGATACCCTGTTGCAGGTATGGAGCCAGTTTTTGAAGGTATTGCGTGTAAGGGATAAGCGCTTCGCTTTCGGCACCAAAGAAATTGTTGTACCAAATACTTAGCAACGCCAGTACCACCGGAATGTTTTTATCATGAGGAGTGGTACGGAAGTGCTCGTCCATTTCGTTAGCTCCTTTAAGCAACTTGTCAAAGTTATCAAAACCTACTGCAAGGGCAATAGTAAGTCCTACTGCACTCCACAATGAGAAGCGTCCGCCAACCCAATCCCACATAGGGAAAATGTTATCTTCAGCAATACCAAACTCAGTTACTTTCTGAATGTTAGTAGATACAGCAACAAAATGCTTCGCTACATCTTCCTGCTTTGCTGATTGCAGGAACCAAGCCCTTACGGTTTCAGCATTCGAAAGCGTTTCCTGAGTAGTGAATGTTTTAGAGGCAATTACAAATAATGTAGTTTCCGGGTTAAGCCCTTTAAGGCTTTCCATTACGTGGTCACCGTCTACGTTAGAGATGAACCTTACGTTAAGCTGGTTCTTGTAGAATTTAAGTGATTCCACCACCATTGCAGGACCAAGATCAGATCCTCCAATACCTATGTTTACCACATCGGTAAAGGCTTTACCTGTATATCCGGTTTTACCTCCGTTAATTATAACATCGCAAAACTGTTTTATCTTGTTTTTAACCGCATATACCTCCGGCAGAACATTTACACCATCCACTTTAATATCAGCAGATGAAGGAGCGCGAAGTGCCGTATGCAACACTGCCCTGCCCTCGGTACGGTTTATGGCATCTCCGCCAAAATATGCTTCTACAGCACCTTTAAGATTTGCCTGTTGTGCCAAATCCTGAAGCAACTGTAATGTTTTTTCGTTTATGATATTCTTAGAATAGTCAACTATAAAATCGTTCCACTGAATGTTGAACTTCGCTGTCCTTTCTTTATCTGACGCAAACATATCTTTCATCGATGCGTGCTGCATCTCCGCAAAGTGTTGCATCAGCTCCTGCCAGGCGGCTGTACCGGAAGGATTGATGTTTTCTAGTGCCATTGTAATGTGAATTTATTTAGAGAATTTGATGTCTGACAGACTATCCAGCTCTTTTTTAAGCGGCGTCATATAAGCCTCAAAACGCGGCTTATCTTTAGCACTCATAGGCTCAGAGCTTGGCAGTTTCATACGAAGCGCATCTACCTGCACTCCGTTCTTCCAGAAACGGTAACATACGTGAGGACCTGTAGCCAGTCCTGTGCTACCCACTTTTCCAATGATATCGCCCTGCGATACCCTTTGACCCGTCCTAACCAATATCTTACTCATGTGCAGGTATTGGGTAGCATACGTTCCATTATGTTTTACTTTAACAAAGTTACCGTTACCGGCAGTATATCCCGTACGTTCTACAACACCATTTGCTGTGGTCATAATAGGTGTCCCGTGAGGTGCAGCATAGTCGGTTCCGTTATGGGCTTTCCAGCGACCCTGTACCGGGTGGAAACGCCTTGGCGAGAACCTCGAACTGATACGGCTGAATTTAAGTGGCGCTTTCAGGAACATGCTTTTTAGCACCTTTCCTTCCTCGTCATAAAAATCAACTTTCTTAGAGTTAGGATCCCTTTTAAATGGAAAAGCATAAATACGTTTTCCTTTATATTCAAAATAAGATGATTCAATATTCTGGAGTCCGGCATATTGCGTGCCGTCTATGTATTTTTCGTTTACAGCAACAGCAAACTTATCGCCTTTCTGAATTTTAAAGAAGTCGATAGACCATGCATAAATCTCCGAAAGTTCATGTGACAATGCCGGCGAAGCTCCTGCATTTTTAAGTGTTTCGGCAAGCGAGCCTTCAATCTCCGCTACTATTACCCTTCGCTTAATAGTCATAGGCCTTACCTTTTTGTAGGCTTTAGCAATACTATCCCGAAGGTCTATAACATAATAACTTGTAACATCGGGCTGATACACAAAAACCTGAAGCGCATTAGGCGCTTTTTTATCCTTAAGAAGGGTAAAAGCCTTACCTACCCTGATATCCCTAAGATCAAACGAATCTTTTATAGCCTCGGTAACCTTGTGCACCTGAGCAGCATCATAACCTTCATCGCCTAACAGCTTGCCAAAGGTATCACCATTTTCAATGGTATCATTTACCACTTTAAAATCATTTAGCGTAAAGCCAAATTCTTTTATAATAGGATCCTTTTTCACGGCAGCCTGCTTAGGCTTAGCTGTTTCCTCGTCCTTTTTACAGGCTATTAAGGTAAACAGTAATAGTATGACGGTTAAATACTTCAATGTGTGTAGTGTGTTTTCTTTTGGTTATACATTTTCACCCCAGGTTCTAAGCTCTTCTTCAGACCATAGCTCAGGGAAAAATATCCTTCTCTGGTATTTAGGGTGCATGTATTTTTTCCAGTCGCTGCCTCCGGTAGCCTCCTGAGGACCATCCTGGCTTTCAATGTATTTTTTTGCTGCATTAAGGTGCCCCATAACCCAGGTAACATTTACTGTATAGTCATAGTGGCGCATTGCTTTAACCAGCATAGGGTCGGCCTGGCTTTCAGCAGGTAACTGCTTAAATTTCTGCCAGATATTCGTGGTATTGTATTCTTCCATCCAGCGAAGGAATTCGTCTTTATACTTCTTCTCAAATGCATTGATAAGATACGACTTTTCACCCGTTTTATGGTCTTTCCCGGCTGCCTGCCAATACAGGTGCTCAAAAGCATGCTCATAAGGTGTGTTACGGTCTATCGTTGCACGGAAACGGTAGTCGATAAGGTTTATCAGATCGGTAGATGCAAACTCAATAAGTCTGTATTGCGCACTCTGGAAACCACTCGCAGGTGTAAGCGTGTTACGGAATTTCATATACTGCTCTACCTCCATACCGTCGCCCATAATGTCAAACGATGTGGTAAGCATATCAAAATAACGGCTGATACGCATTAACCTTTCTGTAAAGAAAGGGGTTGCAGGCGCTTCGTTGTGGCAAAGCTGCTCTATTTCCCAAAGTATCATTTTAAACAAAAGCTCATTTACCTGGTGGTACATAATAAATACCATTTCATCCGGCAATGTGGTTCTTTGTATCTGCAGGTTAAGCAGGGCATCCGTTTGTATATAGTCCCAATACGTTATAGGCTTAGCCCAAAGAAGGCCTTCAAGATGAGTTTCAGTCTTTTGGTTTATCGCTGCAAATTTCTCATTGAGCTGTTCAATCTTTTCCTGTATTGGGGTCGTAATCTCCATTGTAATTATTTTGCTTTTACTTTAAGCGTGTGTGCTAATCCTTTATATTCATCAAGATCTGCCTTTAGCGAACCTACTGCAAGGCTTGCCTTTATACGTAGCGGAATCTTGTTGTCGTCGTCTGAAATCCAGACTGTTAAACTTTCTTCTTCTTTAAAAACACGGCCAGACTGTACCAGTGGCCTGAATATCATTGTAGAAATGGTTCCAAAATTAGTCTTTATATCCTCCCTGCCAATGAATTTGAGCTTAAATTTTACTACTTCATCGTCAAAAAACATATCTACCATAACCGATTCGCCCACCTTCATCTTATCTACCTTGGGATGGTTCCTCAGGTAATAAAAAGTAGAAACAATATCCTGAACATTTTCGGTAACCGATATGGTTTTCTGTTTCTTGTTCTTATAATCCTTTACAAGTACCGTGTTGTTGTCCTGATTAAAAAAACCTTCCTGATTTTTAGTATATCCGCCTTCATCAATTTTTCTGACATACTGATACGGCTTCCCTGTAGCTTTGTCAAAATAACTTTCATACAGGTCTTCTACCTTAAAGAAGAATTTCGTCATTCCGGTTGTATAACCTTTCCCTACAACATGGTACACTTTTTTGTTCTCGCGTATAGCGTCTTTTACCTCCAGCGTGGCATACCCTGCATTCACGACACCATAATGTATCCTGAACTTAAAGTATTCACCTACACCAAAGGAACTTTGCGAAATCGCATTAGAAGCACTAAAAAGCAAGAAAAATGCAATCAATTTCTTCATATTTATTTTTTTGTTGGAGTTTAGAACCAATAAATGCAATTTCTGTTCCAAAAATACTAAAACAAAAAAACCCAGTCAAACAATGACCGGGTTTTTATGCTATTAACCAACCAAAAAACTATAAATTATGAAAAATTTACCTTGCTGAAAGGAAGCCTATGAATACCTCCTTTTTTGCGAGTGCAAAGGTATTAACTTTTCCTGCATTTTTATTTGTTAAAATTTCACTTTAACACATATTTAGCAAAAAACCAGTCCTTTGGCGGTTCAAAATTATATTATCTGCAAAATTTTGATATTCTTACAATGTTCCTCTCAATTCCTGCTCACGCTCAATTGATTCAAACAGCGCCTTAAAGTTACCTGCACCAAAACCTCTTGCTCCCATTCTCTGGATTATTTCGTAGAAAAGTGTCGGACGGTCTTCAACCGGCTTAGTGAATATCTGAAGTAAATAACCTTCTTCATCGGCATCAACCATGATACCCAGCTTCTGAATCTCTTTAATATCTTCTTTAAATGCATCCTTATGAGCACCAAGACGAGCCGGTACAGCATCATAATAAGCCTGAGGCGGTGCAGAAAGGAATTCCACTCCACGCGACTTAAGATCTGCTACAGTTTTCAAGATATCATCCGTAGCGATAGCGATGTGCTGAACACCAGGACCTCCGTAAAAATCAAGATATTCCTCAATCTGAGATTTTTTCTTTCCTTCAGCAGGCTCATTGATAGGGAATTTGATACGGCCGTTACCGTTACTCATTACTTTACTCATAAGTGCAGAGTACTCAGTCGTAATTTGTTTGTCGTCAAACGAAAGGAAGTTTACAAACCCCATTACATCTTCATACCACTTAACCCATGTGTTCATCTCGTTCCATCCCACATTACCCACCATGTGGTCTACATATTTAAGACCTGTTGGCGCAGGGTTGTAGTCTGATTTCCACTCTCTGTAACCAGGCAAGAACACACCGTTATAGTTTTTACGCTCTACAAACATGTGAACTGTCTCACCATAGGTATAGATACCTGCACGCACTACTTCACCAAACTCGTCTTTCTCAACAGTTGGCTCCATAAATACTTTAGCACCACGTTTGGTAGTCTCTTCAAAAGATTTTCTTGCATCCTCTACCCAAAGCGCCACCACTTTTACACCATCGCCATGTTTTACAATATGATCGTTAAGTGGCGAATCAGCCGTAAGCGGCGTAGTTAATACAATACGGATCTTATCCTGAACAAGAACGTAAGACGCTCTGTCTTTAAGACCTGTTTCAAGTCCGGCATACGCCAAAGACTGGTATCCAAAAGCTGTTTTATAGTAATGAGCCGCCTGTTTAGCGTTACCCACGATAAATTCTACATAATCAGTACCCATTAACGGAAGGAAGTCCTGTGCACCTTCAAATATTTTCTCCAGTCCGTATTCTACGTTTTTTATTTCACTCATGATATTCTTTTATTTGTTTTTCGCCTCAGCGAAAGAAAATTAGTTTTTGTTTATTCTTTGCTCCCCTCTCCTTTGGAGAGGGGTTGGGGTGAGAATCACTACTCAACCCACGATTTATAGTACTTGCCATCGTCAAGGCCCATAGCAATTTCAGTAACCATTAGCGGACGGAAGGTATCTACCATTACCGCAAGCTCTTCAGTTTCTGTTTTGCCTATACTACGCTCCATTGCTCCCGGTGCAGGTCCGTGAGGAATTCCTTTAGGGTGCAGCGTAATGTGTCCCTGCTCTATGTTGTTACGACTCATAAAGTCGCCATCTACATAGTACAATACCTCATCACTGTCAATATTACTGTGATTGTAAGGTGCAGGGATAGATTTAGGGTGATAGTCATACAACCTAGGACAGAACGAGCATACTACAAATGTAGAAGTTTCAAACGTCTGGTGTATAGGTGGCGGAAGGTGTACCCTTCCGGTAATAGGCTCAAAGTTATGGATACTAAATCCGTAAGGGAAGTTATAACCATCCCACCCAATTACGTCAAACGGGTGTGTAGCATAAACTACCTCATGAATCATGTTTTCCTTTTTGATCTTGATAAGGAAATCACCTTTCTCATCATACGTTTCAAGCGTTTCAGGAAGTTTAAAATCCCTTTCACAGAAAGGCGAATGCTCTAAGTGCTGTCCGCTTTCATTTTTATAACGCTTAGGCGTATAGAACGGAGCATGCGACTCTACATAAAACAAACGGTTATCTTCGGTATCAAAATCGATCTGATAGATCATACCACGCGGAATGATAAGGTAATCGCCATACTCAAAAGGGATGTTACCCATAAAAGTACGAAGCGTTCCTGTTCCTTTGTGGATGAAGATCATTTCATCAGCATCGGCATTTTTATAGAAATACTCACGAAGTGATTTGCGTGGTGCAGCAAGACCTATAACACAGTCACTATTTACCAGCATCGGCTTGCGGCTGTCAAGAAAATCGTCTTCAGGTTTTAGTTCAAAACCTTTAAACAACAGTGATTTTATGTTTTTGTCTATTGCAATTTTAGGCGCTACAGAGTATGACTTAACAATCTCTTTTACCTGTGTAGGCCTGTGCACATGGTACAGTAATGAAGAGTGTCCGTGGAAACCTTCAGTACCAAACAGCTGCTCATAATAAAGCCCGCCATCCGGTTTTTCGAACTGTACATGTCGCTTTTGAGGAAAATCCCCCAATTTATGATATATCGGCATAATATAGTTATTGTTTTATTTATGAATGATTTAACCCAAATAGAGCATGCCTCATTCAGGATTTCTCTTGATGAGGAACTTTAAATAACTAAGCAATCCCTGCCATTGTACATTCATACCACAAATATCGTAAAAATTTAATTTTATGGTTGAGTTTTTGCGAAAAAATGAATTATTGAGAAGAAGTGTTCAGTTTTCAGTCGCAGTATACAGTTAACATACCCATAGTCCCTCTAAATAGGGGAACACTCATACCTGCTTACTCTGCATAAAAAACTTTCTCCAAGAGTGAAGTTGCTCCCTCTCCTTTGGAGAGGGTTGGGGTGAGGATAAAAAAATCCCAACGGCAACCGTTGGGATTCAGCAAAAATGTATTTGGTTTTTGTTTGGTGTCTTTTATTCATCGGCACCTTCAACAGGTGTTTTCCCAAGCTTACTATTACGTTTACCGTATGAGAAATAAACAAGCACTCCTACTACTAACCATGACAATGACAATAATTGTGCATCAACACTAAGATTTATCATAAGGTAGGTGTTAATCGCAATACCACAGATTGCAATTACAGGAAGTGCAGGCACTTTAAAAGTACGCTCTAAGTGAGGTTGTTTAATTCTAAGTATCCATACTGCGATACAAACCATTGTAAAAGCAAACAGGGTTCCGAAACTTGTCATATCCGCCAGTTTGCTAATTGGAGTAAAGGCTGCAACTACAGAGATAAACCCTCCAAGAATCATAAGGTTTCTTTTAGGAGTACCGGAAATTGGGTGAATCTTAGAAAACACTCCCGGAATAAGTCCGTCTTTAGACATTCCAAGGAAGATCCTTGATTGTCCCATGATCATTACCATCAATACAGAGATAAGACCTACCGTAGCAGCAATAGTAATAATATAACCTGCCCATGCCTGCCCCGCTATATCAAATGCATAGGCAACAGGAGCCTTAATAGCTTCAGGATATTTTCCAAGCGGATTAAAGTCCTGATAATTCATCATACCTGTAAGCACAAGCGATACCAATATATAAAGCACGGTACATACTAACAGAGATGCTATAATTGCAAAAGGAACGTCTTTTTTAGGATTGATTGCCTCTCCTGCCTGTGTAGAAACAGCATCAAAACCTACATAGGCAAAGAAAATAGCCGCTGCTCCCGAAACAATCCCCGCATAACCATAAGCTTCGTGAGTAGTTTCTTTTTCGATAATCTGTACTGCATCAGGAATAAACGGAGACCAGTTAGCCGTATTGATAAAGAATAAACCTGCCACGATTACAAAAATAACCGCAGATACTTTTAAAAGCACGATAAAGTTATTGGCTTTAGCCGCCCCTGAAGTTCCTCTCACAAGTATTGAAATTACCAAAAGAACAATCAGGAAAGCAGGAAGATTCATAGAAAAGCCTTCTCCTGTATAACTTGCAGGGTCTGTTGTCAGATAGTCCGGCAAATGTATATGAAACATCTTGAGGAGCTTGTTAAAATACCCCGACCACGATACAGCTACCGTCATGGAGCCCATGGCATATTCGAGTATTAACCCCCAGCCTATTATCCATGCAAAAATTTCACCAATAGTACCATAAGCATAAGCATAGGCAGAACCCTCTACAGGAAGGATTGATGAAAATTCTGAGTAGCAAAGTGCTGCAAATACACAGGCAATACCCGCAATAATAAACGAAATTGCCAATGCAGGACCTGCATGATAATAAGCTCCTGTACCAGTTAGTACAAAGATACCTCCGCCAATAATAGCACCGATACCTATGGCTGTTAAGCTCCATTTGCCAAGCACTCGCTTTAGCTCACTTTTTTTCATATCTGCCTCAAAAGCAGAAACGGGTTTAACTCTCCAGATAGACATATGTTTGTTTTATTTTTTTACAACGCCAAATATAGGCTTTTTATAAAAATTATGAACTTTTTAACGAAAAAAGGTCGAAAAAGAAACTTTTTCGCAGTTTAGGGTTATGGGTTTAGAGTTTAGCGTTGCCGCCCTGCACCCAAATAAAGCAGAAAAATAATAGGAAAAAGATAACATCAGCGCTATTGCACGCTGAACCCAGAACACAAAACACCGAACTCACTAGAACCAGAATCCAACACTCACCCACGTATAATGGTCTGTAGTTTCTGGGCTCCAGCTGTGTTTAATTTCTATGGGGCCTATGATTGTTTCCATACCTACGCCAAAAGCATAACCGGTATAAGATGGCAGCGAGAACATATCACCTTCATCAAGAAGATTTGTCCCTACGTTGGCAAAGTTACCCGCAAAATTAAGATGATATCTTTTGTAAAATTCCCAATCAAGGGTCAGGGCACCTTTGATATAACTATTGCCCGACATGCTAAAAAAATCGTAGCCATAAAAATGACGGAAGTTATTCGTCATCTGGTAACCATACCCCCCAAGTATAAAATCAAATGTAGGAACACTTTCATTACCCAAAGCAAAGCCCATTTCTGACTGCGCTTCTATAGTAAGTCCTTTATAAATTCTTTTTACTGTAGAGAGTTCTCCTTTTATGATGCTGAACTGATCAAACCCTCCGGTGTAATCAGACGATACCAGGTACGACTTACCTTCTCCTGAAAAGAACCATCCTTCTTTTGGGAAATATTTATCATCATACGAATCAAATTTCACATATCCGTAAGCCGAAAGATAATCACTGTTATCAAAAACAGGCTCTATGTCTATCGTTTCAGACTGCACTTTGATATGCTTATATTCAAGCCCACCTCCTATTAGGAAGCGATGTGCAAATATGGTTTGCAAATACACCTGATTGGTCCAGTCAGTAAAATCTATATTCACAGCGTCCACTCCAAGCAATTTAAAACCTCCGTCACTTACCTGCCTTACGTTTTTATTAAAAGTACTCAAATAAGAATGAAGCCCGTAACTGATATGAAAACCATTATCTATATAGTAATCAAAATTGTACCGGAAATTATCTCCCAAAATAGCATCTACTGACAATACATCATTTCGTAAAAGCAGGTTCTTGTGGGTATAATTTACCAATACAGCACTTTTATAAAGCCCGTCATAATGCAGTCCGAATTTTATAAAGCTACTGATAGGGCTTTCGGTAAGAGCAAGCCTAAAAGTATCTGCCCCATTTTCTTCCTGAAAATTATACGTTATAGATGTAAAGTTTTGCGTAGCATTAAGGCTTGTAATACCCTGATCAAGATCCTTATAACTTATTTTACTGCCGGGCTTAAAATTAAGCTTACCCAAAACATAGGAACGCGTAAACTTATGCAGTCCGCTAATCCTTACCTGATCGACACAAAGCGAATCTTTAATCTCAACTTTTGGCCTTTCTATAGAATGCCCTACACCCAACGCTTTTAAAGTATCCATAATTTTTCGCGCTGCCTCTTCTCCCTTATCAATAATGGTTCGTCCTTCGTCAAATGAGATAACGGTAAAGCCTAAAATATCCGGCTTAATATAAATATCCGTTTCCTTCCGTTTGGCTTCCATCTTCTGGATCATCTGGTAGTTGTTTATCTGCAATAATACACCGGTAGCCCCGTTTATCTGCTCGCGTGTCTTTAAAGGATCTTGTACATCTACGCCTATTACAACATCGGCACCCATAGCCTTTACCTCTTCAATGGGGTAGTTATTGGTCACACCGCCATCTATCAGCAGTCTTTCGCCTATTTCAACAGGAGTATATAACGACGGAAATGCGGCACTGGCCAATATGGCATCAGGAAGCACACCTTCGCGCAATACTACCTCTTTACCGGTTTCAATATCGGTCGCGATACACACAAACGGAATAGGGAGCTTATTAAAATCACGGAGATGACGTACATTATTGGTCAGCCGGGCTATAGTATTGTAGTTATAAAGCCCTTTAGAGAAAGCGCGCGGAAAGCCTATTCTGAAATTATCAAACGGCAATGTAAGCGCATATATTTCGTCATTGCGTTTCTCAAAAAAGTTTTTGGAATCCCTTGGCGTAAAGTCGCCCAGCATGGCATCGGCATCAAGGGTGGTAAAAATAGAGTCAAGCTGTTTTGCCGAATATCCCGAAGCATAAAGTCCGCCCACAATGGCACCCATGCTGGTACCACCAATATAAGATATCTCTACGCCTGCCTCTTCAAGAACCTTTAGTACCCCAATATGTGCAAGGCCTTTGGCTCCGCCCCCACTTAGTACAACACCTACTTTGGGCTTTGCTGTTTTCTCCTGAGCCCATACAGTACCGAAAATCGATAACGATAATAACAGGAGAATCAGTTTTTTCATGGGTTACTTATTCTTTTCTTTATAAAATTCTACAATTTTTTTTGCTTTGGCTGGACCAACAACTTTAGCTATCTCTTCTTCGGAGGAAGCTACCATTCGCTTCACCGACTTAAAATGCGTTATAAGCGTTACCATAGTCTTTTCACCAATGCCCGGTATGGTTTCTACCGATGTTTGCAGTGCACTCTTGCTACGTTTATCACGATGGAAAGTGATTCCAAAACGGTGCGCTTCATTACGCAACTGCTGGATTATCTTCAGGGTTTCCGATTTTTTATCGAGATAAAGCGGTATCGAATCGCCTGGATAGAAAATTTCCTCAAGCCTTTTTGCAATGCCCAAGATAGTAATTTTACCGCGTAACCCCAAGTCATCCAAGCTTTTTAATGCCGACGACAATTGCCCCTTACCACCATCAATGATGATAAGCTGTGGCAATGGCTCGTTTTCATCGAGCAACCTGCGGTAGCGGCGGTACACCACCTCTTCCATACTGGCAAAGTCGTTAGGACCTTCTACGGTTTTTATATTAAAATGACGATAATCTTTTTTACTTGGCTTGCCATCCTTAAACACCACACAGGCCGAAACCGGATTGGTTCCCTGAATATTAGAGTTATCAAAACATTCTATATGGCGTGGCTCAACAGGCAGGCGAAGGTCTTTTTTCATTTGCGCCATAATACGGTTGGTATGGCGGTCAGGGTCTACGATCTTAATTTGCTTTAGCTGATCCATCCTGAAGAAACGTGCATTTCTTTCCGACAAATCCAATATCTGTTTTTTGTCGCCAAGCTTAGGCACGGTAACCGTAATATTCTCGCCAAGGCTTATAGGAAACGGAACCAGTATCTCTTTTGACATTAAATGAAAACGCTCACGCAGCTCTACCACAGCAAGCTCCAGCAATTCTTCATCCGGCTCATCAAGTTTTTTCTTTATTTCCATGGTATGGCTGCGAATGATTGCCCCATGCGACACCTGTATAAAGTTCACATAGGCCATGCTTTCGTCAGACACAATACTGAACACATCGAGATTGGATATTTTAGGATTGAAGACCGTACTTCGTGCCTGATAATTTTCAAGCACTTCAATTTTTTCCTTGATCTTTTGAGCTTCCTCAAAGCGCATATCCATTGCCAGTTCCTGCATAAGCTTTTTAAAATCCTTAAGCGATTCCTTAAAATTACCTTTAAGGATCTGGCGGATGGCATCTACATGTTCCTGATATACACTTAATGGTTCATGCCCTTCACATGGGCCTTTACAGTTGCCTATATGATATTCCAGGCACACTTTAAATTTTCCCGAACGGATATTAGCCTCGCTAAGGTCGTAGTTGCAGGTACGCAGCGGATACAGTTCTTTAATAAGATCAAGAAGCGTATGCACCGTTTTAAAACTGGTATACGGACCAAAATATTCCGACCCGTCCTTAATTACTTTACGGGTAGAAAATACACGGGCAAAAGGCTCACGCTTAATGCATATCCACGGATAGGTCTTATCATCCTTAAGCAGGATATTGTACCGTGGCTGCAGTTTTTTAATAAGGTTATTTTCAAGCAATAATGCCTCACTCTCGGTAGGTACTACAATGTGTTTAACCGATACTATCTTTTTAACCAGTACATTGGTCCTGCCGCTATCGTGAATCTTATTAAAATAAGACATCACTCTCTTTTTAAGATTCTTAGCCTTACCTACATACAACAGTTTATCGTCTTTATCAAAATACTGATAAACACCTGGATTGTCGGGAAGGGTTTGTATCTGGAGTTCGAGAGGCGTGCGCATACTGCAAAGTTAACAACAAATGGGTTACTTTTAACGTAAGAAGAATGTGAGTATTGTGTTAATTGTTGTTTGTCGGAGGCAGGAAAGTCCGAGGTCCGAAGAAGCTTCACTCAAACTCATTATTCACAAAACTTCGGACTTCCCTGTCTCCGACTTCAAAACTGTAAACTGTAAACCGCCAACTGTAAACTAAAAAAACCTATTTTTATACTTTCCTAAAATACCTATGGCAATAAACAGCACTCTTACAATACTTGGCGAAGAAGTTTTACCCGGCGAAAGCAAAACCATAACCATGGAAATTGCCCGCCTGCATACCATGACAAAACTCAAGATTCCCATAATTGTAGAGCGTTCTAAAATCCCGGGGCCTACGATACTGTTTAGTGCCGGACTTCATGGCGACGAGATAAATGGCATAGAGATAGTTCGCCAAACCATTGTAAGGAAACTAAACAAACCCAAGCGGGGCACCATCATTTGCATACCTGTCATCAATATTTTTGGTTTTGTAAACCAAAGCCGCGAGTTTCCCGATGGGCGCGATCTTAACCGTGTTTTTCCGGGCAGCAAAAAAGGTTCGCTTGCCAGCAGGTTTGCTTACTATATCCTCGAAGAAGTAATCCCAAATGTAGATTACTGCATCGATTTTCATGCCGGTGGCGCCAGCCGTTTTAACGCTCCGCAAATTCGCATTGTACCTAACAACGCCGAGCTAAAAGAGTTGTCCGATGTTTTTAATGCACCGTTTACGCTATACTCTAAACACATCCCCGGCTCGTTTCGTAGTGCCTGCGATAAGATGGGTGTAAAAATGCTGCTGTTTGAAGGTGGAAAATCGCTCGACATTAACCATGATATTACCCACGAGGGCATTCAGGGCATTAAACGCTTCCTTCAGCATTTCGATATGCTGAATCCACACAAAAAAGGCCCCGTAGCTAACAACGACACGGTTTATATCGACAAATCATCATGGGTAAGGGCGCGCCATTCAGGACTTTTTCAAAGCAAGATAAAAGCGGGAGACTTTGTTCATAAAGGCGAAGTTATTGCGGTAATAACCGACCCGTTTGGCAAATTTGAGCACAAAGTAAAGGCACCTAACGGAGGTTACATAATCAATGCTAATGACGGCGCCATAGTATACCAGGGCGATGCAATATTCCACCTGTCGCAGAGTTATCAGTTTTAAGTTGATTTGGTGATACGGTGATTTGTTGATTTTAAGCTTAACTCGGGGCTTAACTTTTGTCTTACGTCCAATCTGCGGCGTATGCATTTGTAATTACACAACCCTACGGCTATAAATTATGAATGGAAACGCTGAACCCTAAAATCAATAACCAATAACAGCGACGCCTACTTACAAAACTCATACTCTGCATACTTCTGGCATTCTTTGCCTGTAGCTACAATAGTATGCGATTGCTGTTTTTCGTTTTTAAGTGCACCTTTCATAAAATCGATAATCTGTAGCGGGTCGTTATGAAAAAGCTCTGCACTGTATTCGTGGCCACCACCACAATAGGTAACCAGTTTGGTATTGCCTTTCAGCCCGATGATATGGTTGTAAATAGAATATGATCCAAACAGCATCAGCCATCCCGGTGAGTTAGGCGGACAGTAATGATGCGCTGCCGTAGCATAAGGTACTATCGTATCGCAACTACCGTGAAAGAACAGTACCGGAACCAGATTCTTTGGCGTAATCAGGTTTAAATCCATAATAGCACCTGCGCCCGATATTACTCCGGCATATTTAAAATTGGCAGGAAGACTTTCACTATACATACTCATCATTTTACTATCCAAAAAAGCAGCATGCAACACCGTTTCGGCACCGGCACTACTGCCCGAAATAAATACTTTGGCAGGATCAATATTATAGGTGCTTTCATTTTTCAGGAAGTAAATTACCGCCTGCTGCAGTTGGTTGGCAGCAATCTGAATCGCTTTTATCTTTTCCGGAAGTTTGCCGTCGCAGCTAAAGCTTTTGCCTTTCATGTACAGCGTATAGGTAATATTAGCCGCTACAAATCCCTGCTCTGCGGCTTTTTTGGTAAAGTCACGGTCAGAACTTCTTTCCCCTCCCGAAAAACCACCGCCATGTACATGTACTACTAACGGAAGTTTTTCTTTGCTTTTGCCTTTTGGCACAAAAACATCCATTTCGAGTTTCAGGGTATCATTGGCAAAATAAGTAACTGTTTTATAATTCTGCGCTTTTGCGAATGCGAAAGTTATCAGCGCAAAAAATAATAAAAGATGTTTTTTCATTGGGAAAGAATAGTGTTTTTACAAAGTTAGGAAACAGTGGCAAAGTTTCAGAGTTACCAAGCCACAAAGTTTTGAGTAATCGTGGCAACTCTGAACCCAAAACCCAATAACCCTGCAAACCTAAATGAGCGGAAGAAAAACACTAAATGTAGTACCTGCACCCGGTTCACTTTTGGCACTGATGTCTCCGTTATGATTTTCTGCAATTTTTTTACATAGCGCCAGTCCTATACCTGTTCCCGGTGTATTGTCGAGACGTTTAAACATTTTAAAAATCATATCGGCATATTCCTGCTCAAAGCCTTGTCCCTTATCATTAAAAAGAATTTTTATATAGGGAACACCATTTTTAAAAAAGGCTGAGTCAACCCTGTCATCTATTGTAATTGGATGGGCGGTTATACTAATTTCCGGACTGCTGCCGCCAAACTTTATGGCATTGCTTAGTAAATTAGAGAACAATTGGTGCAACTGAATAGGAATCCCTTTTAGCACGGGAAGTTTACCTATGGTTAGCTTCACATTTTTCTGTTCGATAAGCAGGTCGAAATCAAGAACTACATTTTCAAGTATCTCATTAAGATCTGCCACTTCAAAAAGCCCATCGGTACTTGAAAGCTGAGAATATTTAAGTACGTCTTTTATCAGCGTGGTCATTCTGCCTGCACTGGAATTTATCTTATCCATGTAGCGTATAACAGATGCTTTATCGTCTATATTCTCCATAAGCATTTCGCTAAACACCTGTATCTTGCGAAGCGGTTCCTGAAGATCATGCGAGGCGATATAAGCATATTCTTCGAGCTGTTTGTTACGAAACTCTATATCGCGGGCATTATGGCGAAGGCGGTCTTCGGCAAACTTGCGTTCGGTAAGGTCGCGGGTTACTTTACAAAAGCCTATTAAATTATTATAATCGTCATGAAGCACTGTGATTACAACCGAGGCCCAAAATTTTGTTCCGTCCTTTCGCAGTCTCCATCCCTCATTGGTGGCACGACCGTTGGCTTGCGCATACTTTAACAGGGTTTCCGGTAGTTGTTTTTCCCTGTCGTCATGCAGGTAAAAAACACTAAAATGTTTTCCTAGTATTTCTTCGGCAGCATAACCCTTTATCTTTTTAGCTCCCCTGTTCCAGTTAAGTACATACCCTTCCCTATCGAGCATGAGAATAGCATAATCCTCAACCTCATCTATCATCTTTTGGTAGCGGTCTTCAGTACTGCGTATCAGTTTTCTATTTCGTTCTACATTTTCTATGATTGCATTATAACTAGGCGAATCTGCTTTTCTTTTTTCTGTGACATCAATAAGCATTACCGATGCGCCCTGAACTATTCCCTTTTCATTATATAGAAGCGTGATATGCACCAAAACATTAAAGAGAGTGCCTTCAGCACGTTCGAGTACAAACTCTATGGGTTTCTCAACCACTCCGGTTTGCATGGCTTTATCAATAGGATTAAATCCACGGATAAAAGCATCGCCATTAGCCATATAAATTTTATAGGCACCACCCCATTTTTCGATCCCGGTTTCGGGTTCGCGCCCCCACAGGTCGGCTGCAGCCTTGTTAAAATAGGTTATTATACCATCTAGCCCGCAGGTATAAATGGGCACAGGTGTATCGGTAAGAAGTGATGTATCAAAATCTGTCCGGCAAAAGTTGTTGTGCAAAGAAGCGCCTGCATCTGAAAGATTAGGATTTTGCATTGGCTGTGTATTTGGTATTTTTAGGTAAGGTAAAGATAATCAAATTGCTAAAAGCCAATACATGCTAATGAAAATTTAGCGGTCAGTTATTTGCATCAATATAAAACGGAAGTTCTTTTTTGGTAAGCAGTTCTTCGAGAATACCTACGAGGGCTGAAAAACTGTTGGGTTTAACGAGGTAATGGTCTGCCCCGGCATTTTTAATATCCTCTACATCTTTAGGATGCGAAGACGTGGTATAAACAATAACAGGTACATCTGCCAAACGGTAAATTTTTTTAAATGCCTCCACACATTCCTTTCCTGATATCATTGGCATATTAAGGTCTACAAAAATGTAACCGGGCACTATATCAGATTCCTGCATGGCTTTAATTGCATCTGCACCATTTTTTGCCATATCGCACACATAACTGGCATGCGCTTTTTTAAGTGCCATGGCAAAAATTTCACGGTCGTCCGCATCATCATCAACAAGAAAGCAGGAGCCTGTGCTCATACAATTTGGGGGTTTGAAGATTACAATTAATTATTGCGGGGGTTTCTAAATATAGAACAAACAATTGTAAATGTTAAAAAAATCGCCAAAAACATACTTTTTATCGATGAAATGCAATTTACGAACTATAAGAATACTTAACTTCACCGAAACGTAAAAAAGCGATTTTTATCCCAAAGTCCCGGGATATTGTAATTAAAAAGCCCAGTTGTAAAACGGAGCTTTTAGTTATAATGCTTTCTTGAACAGTAGTGCTTCATCACGTTTACCGCTTTCTCTGAAGCCAAGATCTTTGTAAAAGTTTGCCAGTGCAGTATCGGCAGGTTTTACCTCGGCCCATACAACGTCGTGCTTACGCTGTGCAGCAATCTCAAAAGCGCGGTTAAGCAGCTTTTGGTTACCTTCATCATTACCGGACGGAATGGTGCGTTCTATATACAGCGGCTTGCCCCCATCTGCTTCTTTAGGCAGGTTTGCTGATATAAGCACCAGCAATGCCAGTGGCTCTTCTACCCTGTCTTCATCTTCACCCGTTACATCAAAGGTCATCAGCCATTCGGTAGTAAACGAATTGGCTTTGTTCAAAAAAGCCGAAACAGTATTCTCCTTCGCGGTGTCCTTTTGTTTTGAGGTAGTATAATAGGCATTAGCCATTTCAGATACTTTATAAGCGTTCTCTTCGTTGGCTACTATAAATTTTGCTATAACAGGCATAATCAGTATTGAGATGTTAGATGTTAGTATTGAGATGTTAGATGTTAGTATTAAGTAATTAGACTCAACACTTTCTCACCATTAAAATCTCTTAAAAACAAAAGTACAAAATAGTTTTAGGGAGTTGCTGCACTTTATGCTCCATATTTTGCACAGATTACGCATTAAAAACGAAAACCCCGCCATTACTGACGGGGTCTTCCAGCTAAAATAACATTCTAAAAAAAAACGTTAATTCTTAATAACCTTAAGTACAGCCGACTGGCCTGAAGCTGTTTGAACATTAAGGAAGTAAACTCCTCTTGCCACCGAACTTAGGTCGACAGTAAAGGTTTGAGAGTTGTTTACCCCCTGTGTTGCTACCACCTGGCCGGCAATATTTATAATTGTCGTAGCGACATTATCGTAAGGCTCACCCATATCGATAGTTACCCTATCGTTAGTTGGATTAGGATATACCGAAATAGCATGTGCAAAATCAAATGATCCGGCAGAAAGCTCTTCTACTTCAATTCCTTCACAAGCTGAAGTTACCGTACATCCGTTAGAAAACGATATCTGTACTGCATAATTTCCTGTAACTGTTGGTACATATGTAGCCGATGTTTCACCTTCTATCACTGAATTATCTGCACAGTTAATCCACTGGTAGGTTGCACCCTGCTGTGCTGCTGTAAGCGTCCAGCCATTGTTTATCACAGTAGCATCTATAATACATACCTGCTGGCATTCTGATGTTATAGTACAGTTGTCCGGGGTGCTGATAACAACTTTATAATTACCGCTTGTCAACGGAGTAAACGATTGCTCATTGGCTCCAATAACAGGAAGATCTGTATCACAGTTCATCCACTGGTAAGAAGCATCTGCCTGAGTAGCTGTAAGCGTAGTTCCGGCAAGGGTTACCTCACCGCTTAGGTTACATACAAGTACATATTGGCAATCTGAAGTATCTGAACATTCACCCACCGTTACCATAAGGGCATAGTTACCACTCATCGTTGGCTGATAATTCATTGCTGTTTCTCCTTCAATTGGCATATTGCCGTTATCACAGTTTATCCACTGATAGCTTGCACCCGGAACCGCAACAGCCATTAGTACACCACCATTGTTATTCACTCCCGCAGTTACATTACATGGATTTACAAACTGACATGCCGATGTAATGGTACAGTTGTCCGGCGTGCTGATTATAACCTTATAATTTCCGCTTATTGTTGCCGTGAACGATTGCGCGTTTTCGCCCAATACCGGCATATCAGTATCACAGTTTACCCACTGATAGGTTGCCCCTGCCTGGGTTGCCGTAAATGTGGTTCCGTTAAGTGTTACCTCACCACTTAGGTTACAAACCGTTACAGCAGTACAAGCTGAAGTCGCTGTACAACCTGCTCCCATAGTAATTATAACTTTATAGTTACCACTCACTAATGGTGTATATGTTTGTGCTGTAGCACCTGCTATATTAGCATTGTTAGTACAGTCTACCCACTGATAGGTTGCACCAGCCTGAGTAGCTGTTAGTGTAGTTCCTGCAAGGGTTACTGCCGGATCTATGATACAAATTGATGTACATACCGACGTTGCACTACAACCACCAGCCATACTAATCACAACTTTATAGTTTCCGCTTACTGCCGGGGTAAACGACTGAGATGTTTCTCCTGTAATAGCAGTATTAGTAGTACAGTTTACCCACTGATATGTAGCACCTGTTTGTGTAGCGGTAATGGTGTTTCCGTTTACGGTTACAGCCTGGTTAACATTACAAATTGTTATTGGGGTACAAGCCGATGTCGCTGTACATCCGTTAGGCATAGTAATAACAACAGCATAACTGCCTGTTGCCGTAGCCACAAATGTTGCTGCTGTAGCGCCTGCAACCGGCGCATTGCCATTAGCACAGTTTATCCACTGATAGGTAGCTCCTGTTTGAGCAGCCGTAAGTGTTATACCTGTTTGGGTTACTGCCGGGTTAATGATACATACCTGCATACAAGCCGATGTTGCCGTACAAGTACCCATGGTAATGATTACTTTATAATCTCCCGTTACAGTTGGCGTATACGATTGTGCAGTAGCACCTGTAATATTAGTATTAGTAGCACAGTTTACCCACTGATAAGTAGCTCCTGCCTGAGCAGCAGTAAGTGTGTTGCCTCCAAGAGTTACAACATTGTTTACAACGCATACAGAGGTACATGCCGATGTAACCGTACAACCACCTGTCATTGTAATGATAACTTTATAACTGCCCGATGCTGTAGCTGTATATGTTTGAGCCGTAGCACCTGTAATATTAGTATTGGTAGTACAGTTTACCCACTGGTAAGTAGCTCCTGTTTGCCCTACGCTTAACGTAGCTCCTGTTAATGTTACAGTACTGTTTACCACGCACACCTGGGTACACGCCGATGTAACAGTACAAGTACCCATAGTTACCACTACTTTAAAGTTACCCGAAGCCGTCGGGGTATAACTTTGTGCAGTAGCACCTGTTATATTGGTATTGGTAGTACAATCTACCCACTGGTAAGTAGCCCCTGTTTGTGTTGCTGTAAGTGTTGTGCCTGCAAGTGTTACTGCTGGGTTTACTACACATACCTGAGTACAAGCTGATGTTGCTGTACAGGTGCCCATAGTAACAATAACTTTGTAGTCGCCTGTTACTGTTGGTGTATATGTTTGTGCTGTAGCGCCTGTAATATTAGCATTTGTTGTACAGTTTACCCATTGGTATGTAGCGCCTGTTTGTGTAGCTGTAAGTGTAGTGCCCGTAAGCGTAACTGCATTGTTTACTATACAAACCTGAGTACATGCCGATGTCACCGTACATGAATTTGGCATAGTGATGATAACTTTGTAGCTACCTGATGCCGTTGGCGTATATGATGCCGCAGTAGCTCCTGTAATATTAGTATCAGTAGCACAATTTACCCACTGGTAGGTTGCGCCTGTTTGTGTAGCCGTAAGTGTAGTGCCCGTAAGTGTTACCGCAGGGTTTACGCTACAAACCGTTACCGAAGTACAAGCCGATGTTGCTGTACAGCTTCCGGCTGTAATAATTACCTTGTAGTTACCCGATGCCGTTGGCGTATATGACGCAGCGGTAGCGCCAGAGATATTGGTGTTGGTATCGCAATTTACCCACTGGTACGTTGCACCTCCCTGAACAGCCGTTAGTGTTCCGTTGCTTAAAGTAACTGTGTTATCAAGATTACAAACCGTAATAGTAACGGTAGTACATGAAGATGTTGCTGTACAGGTATCAGGGGTGGAAATAACAACAGCATAGTTACCCGTTACTGCCGGTGTAAATGTTTGTGCTGTAGCACCTGCCACCGCAGCATTTGCATTACCACAATCTACCCACTGATAGGTTGCATTAGTTACTGCATTGGCAGTAAGCGTAGTTCCTGAAAGTGTAGCCGATGCCGTTAGGTTACAAACTGTTACCGCAGTACAAGCTGATGTAACGGTACATGCACCCATAGTTACCACAACTTTATAGCTACCCGATACTGTTGGAGTATAAGCAGCATTGGTAGCTCCGCTAATATTAGTATCAGTAGTACAATTTACCCACTGGTAGGTTGCTCCTGTTTGCGTAGCTGTAAGTGTAGTTCCGCTTAGGGTTACCGCATTGTTTACGATACAAACCTGAGTACAAGCTGATGTTGATGTACAACCTGCTCCCATGGTAATAATTACTTTATAGTTACCAGACACCGTAGGGGTATAAGTAGCATTTGTAGCACCATTAATATTTGTATCGGTAGCACAGTCTACCCACTGGTAAGTCGCCCCTGTTTGTGTAGCTGTAAGTGTAGTTCCGCTTAGGGTTACTGCATTATTTATAACACATGCCTGAACAACCGTTACCTGAGTACAGGCCGATGTTGTAGCACAACCGTTAGATCCTGTTATTACTACTGCATAGTTTCCGGATACTGTAGGTGTAAAAACCGCTGTTGTAGCGCCTGAAACTACTGCATTTGCGTTAGCACAATCTACCCAATGGTAGCTTGCACCGGCAACTGTATTTGCAGTAAGCGTGCCACTAGCAAGCGTTACTGTAGCTGTAGGAGCACCTGTTAACGGTGCACCCGGCACCCAGTTTGACGATGTTCCTGATAGTGCAAAACCACCGGTTACCATATTTAATGCACCCGGATTGTTTCCTGCCGAATCAGGAGCAACAGTCTGTCCTGTATTTACACCGTTTGGAGCTCCTTTATTAAACTTATAATAGGCTTTTAACGACGACGGAATAGTACATAATTCTGTATCCTTTGCTCCTAAAATCTCTGCTGCGGTACGGGTTACATCCCAAATACGCACCTCATCTATAGTTCCGTTAAAATAACCTGAACTATTAACACCATACCCAATTCTTACGGCTGTTCCGCTGTCTGTATTCACAGCAGTAGTAGGCGTTCCTGCTCCATCCTGAACACCATCAACATATAGAAGTATCTTATTAGTACTTGCAAGAGGATCATAGGTTACTGCCACATGATGCCAGTTATTATCGTTTAAGGTTGTAGTACCCTGAACCACTACAGTTGTACTTGTAGTTAAGCTAAACTGTAATTTTTGGTTAAGTATTCCTAACGCAAATTTGTTAGCTGCAGTTGTAGATGCTGTAGATGTACCCCAGTCTACAATGTATTTTAGTGTTGACGTATTTGTTGTAGGCACTTTTACCCATGCTTCAACAGTTCTTGCAGCAGCACCCTGAGGGCCTGTATAAGTAGTTTGTACATAATCCGCACTTCCGTCAAAATTAAGTGCGTTAGGCAGTATCGGCAGTATCATCTCTGTACAAGGCGAAATAGCCATACAACCGTCTGAAGATGTAATAATAACTGCAAAAGTACCGTCTATGGTAGGTGTATAGTTTGCACCTGTAGCCCCTGTAATTGGAGCATTGGCATTATTACAGTCTACCCACTGATACGTTAGCGTAGCGGATGGCGAAACACCCACAGGTACTGCTGTAAGTGTAGATCCGCTTATGGTTACTGCGGGGCTAAGGGCACATACATAAGTACACGCTGTAGTTGTAACGCAGGTGTCGGGCGTAGTTACAGTAACTGCATAATTACCTCCTGCAGTGGGAGTATAAGCAGCCGCAGTAGCGCCTGTTATTGCAGTATTGCTGTTATTACAGTCTATCCACTGGTAGGTTGCTCCCGTTTGTACCGCTGCAAGCGTTGTGCCGTTAAGTGTTACCGAAGGATTAACATTACAGCCTGCAACTACTACCGGAATGCAGTTTGAAATAGCAAAACAATCGCCATGCATTATTTTTACAGCAAAAGTACTGCTGTAGCTTGGCGTATATGTAGCCGCCGTAGCACCTGTTACGGCTGTATTGGCATTGTTACAGTCTACCCACTGGTAGGTTGCGCCTGCAACTGCTGTTGCCGTAAGTGTAGGACCACTTAAGGTTGCCACTGCTGTTGGGGTACTTGTGGTAAGTGTTTTACCTGTTACCCAGTTTGATGTACTACCGGTAAAGGCAAAACCATTAGCCATGCCATTTTTTCCCGAAGCAGAGTCTAAAACCAAATTTACTCCGGCATTATTTCCTCCTGCCACACCATTATTAAACTTATAGTAAGCCTTTAATCCTGTAGGGAGTGCACAAAATTCAGTATTCATGGCGCCCGCAATCTCGGCCTGTGTTCTTGCCACATCCCATATACGAACCTCATCAATAGTGCCTTTAAAAGAACCTGTATTATCAATTCTTCTGCCAATCCTTACCGGACCTGCAGCCGTACTTATCGTTGCTGTAGTAATATTACCTGTTGCACCGGGAAGACCATCTACATACAATGTATACTTATTGGTTGCCTGTGTAGGATCATACGTTACCGCAACATGGTGCCAGGTATTATCGGCAAGCGAGCTTGTATAGGTAATTCCCCCTCCGCCTATCTCAATACGTAAATTATTGTTGAGCACGTTAAAGGTAAACCTTTGTCCGTTTACAGCCATATTACCCCAGTCTGCAATCACTGTTTGCGTCGTGGGATTGTCGGTAGGGATTTTAACCCAGGCTTCAATAGTTCTGGCGGCAGAGCCCGACATACCCTGATAGGTAGTCTGAACATATTCGTTAACGCCATCAAAATCCAAAGCATTTTGAGCGTTTATGCCGGTAGTAATGAATAGCATCAGCCAACAAAACCACCGAACAAAGCATAATTTTTTAATCATAGTTAATCGGTTTAGTTAAAATAGCGATGCCAAGATAGAAACTTTAAAAGTAATTGTAGGAATAAATCGACTAACGATAACAAAATACCTTACAAATGTTACAGAAGCTTAATTAATAATTAAAATATAACACACTATTTTGATTAAAAATATACATAATTATCAAAATATTATTTATTAAAAGTAAGAAATATTCGTAAAAAAGAATGATTCGAAAATTAAACCCGGAAAAACAAAAGGGCATAAAAAAACCGTTTGCTATAGCAAACGGTCTTATATTTTTCGATTATATCCTCACACCTTACAGGCAATAATATTACGGAATACTGCAATTGCCATTGGTAAAATCAGAAACATAAGGATTATAATAATTCCCCTTGCTGTAAAACGCCACCCCATTATAGCGTATAAGATTTGAAATGGCACAAAAATCTCTTAAAGCCAAATTATCTTCAAAATTCAGGGAACCCTCAGCATCGGTTATACCTTCAAGCCCTGCAAGTGTAGTAAGAGCACTTCCTGAAATACTTATATAGCCAGAACTATCATCGATATTACTAATAGTTTTTAAATTACTAAGCTGCTGAAGTGATGCCAGTGCAGGATTTAAAAACAAGCGTATGCCATGCACACTGTTAAGGTTGTTAAGCCCCTCTAAAGATTCAAGATTAGCACAGTTATCTATTGCAAGAGTTCCATCAACCTTTGTTAGGTTATTGAGCCCGGACATATTCTTAAGTTTGTTGCAATTATATATTCCAATTTCAGCTGCCCTTGTTACACCCTGAAGCCCATTAAGACTTGTAAGTTCAGGATTATCTGTAATGTATAATTCACGACGAAGATCTATAAGTGAAGAGAGTGCCGAAATATCGGTAAGAGCATTATTATTATTTATATACAGGTTTGTTGTATTAGTAACATTGTTAAGTCCCTCAAGGCTTGTAAGTAACGGACAATTTTGGATAGCTATGTTACCCCTTGAGAAATAAAGTCCTGACAATGCTTCAAGGCTAACAATATCATTTTGCCCCTCGCCACCACCTATTACAAGATTTTGAACACCGCAATACCCTAATGCGGCAAAAGCCTCAACTTCAGCCTGGGTATGTAAGTAAAAATCTGAAGAACCATAACACGCCGGAGGCGTATCGAACGGATTATCATCGTGATGACAGGACACAAGTATTCCCGCTATAAAAAAATAAAAGCAACTTTTTCATAAGCAATTGATTTGTTGGTTATAACAAATATAAAAAAGGAATATACAAAACCTCCATTTATCTGCAAGTTTCGATTACAAAACCAAACCCCGCCTGCAACTGCAAACGGGGTTGTATATTAAAGTAGTATTTACAGTAAAGAGCACTAATCCATACTGCAACCGCCCGGCTGGGTAAAATCAGGCTGGTATTGATTGTCGCTAATACTTATACTTTCCGGATAAACCGCATTGTCTACAATAGCCTGAACGGCGCAGAAGTCTTTCAAAGCATCATTCTCTACAATATACAATTGTGCAACAAAATCAGTAATATTCTCAAGTCCGTTTAAAGTTACTAACGAATTGTTATTAATTATAGACAACATGGCATTGCCTTCGCCTTCTTGAGATTTTATTGTTTCCAGATTAGCAAGTGCACTTATAGATGTCAGCATATCATTAGTGGCTAATCTGATTTCTGAAGCCTCTTTTAAACCATTAAGTCCCTCCAATGATGTTAATGCTTCATTAACGGTTAAATCTAACACACGGATGCTTGTAGCATTGTGCAATGGCTGTAATGAATTAAATTTGGTTGTATAGCTTATGGTAAGGTTCTCAAATCTGGTAACGTTTTCAAGTCCTTCTATAGAAGTCAACTCAGGACATTGCGTTATGCTCAATTTTTTCAGGCTTGTTATAGACGATAAGCCGTTTAGAGACGTAAACAATTCGTTCCCCTCTATAGTAATCTCATTGGCAGCAACAAGATTTTGAAAACTATTAAGATTCTGTATTCCGCAATATTTTATTGATACTGCCCCTGCTGTGGTTACACCGTTAAAACCCAGTGTTTTTAAAGCCTGATTATTATACAAAGTTATATTAACACCTTCACGTGTTGCCATGCTGTTTAGAGCAGCAATATTTTCAAGACTGCTACTATAATCAATTGTAAGATCTCCTCCCAGAGTTTTAAGACCCCTAAGACCATCAAGCGATTTCATTCCGCCACGACTAATAGTCAAATCACCCCTTATGTTCAGTATATTATGCAACCCTTCAAGACTTTCCAGATAAGGAGCCTCAATGGTAACATCACCTTCAACATTATAAAGTCCTGCCAGCGGTGTAAGATCAGTAATATTATCATCCGTAAGCTCTCCGCCAATGATAAGCTCTGCCACAGAGCAATATCCCTTTTCGGCATAATAGTTAACATCAGCCTGTGTTACCAGTTTAAGTACAGATGATGAAGCACACGGAAGCTTAACTATTTCGTTAGGATCGGTAGGCATAGTAAAAGAGTCGTCGTCAGAACAGCTTAAAGCCGTAATTGCTGCAAAAAAGCAAATAAATAATTTTCTCATGATTAAGTTGGTTTAGTTACAAAACTAATTAAAAGATGCTCAAAAAAACGAAAAGGTTGCGCAACAGCATCACAATTTTTCGAAAGTTTATAAAAAACATATTTTTAAATTATTCCTTAACAAAACAAACCCCGCCTGCTACTGCAAACGGGGTTTATATTGTAGATTTTTGATTTCAGATTTCAAACATCGGGCTTCCGACCTCTGACTTTCAGTTACTCCTTCACAAACTTTAAATGCTGCACGCCTTCCTTCGACGATACATTTAAAAAATAAATTCCCGCAGGAAGAACTTCAACATTAATTTCAGGACTATTTCCTTTTTGTGAAAGGACTAGTTTACCTGTCATATCGGTAACCGAAAGGTTTTCTATGTTTAGCATTTCGGTATTCGCCAAAGTAAGCATTGATGATGTTGGGTTAGGGTAAAGCGTTATTTGAGAGAGGGTGTTTTCGTTAAGGCCTGTTATTGTTGAACACGTAGATAAAAAGAACGGAGTTGTCTGATCTATAACAGTAGTATTACCTACCTGCCCGTAATGATTTCTGCCCCATAAAAAGCTATCTCCATTAGCAGTTTGCGCAAAAGTATGAGATGCACCACAACTCACATGAGTCCATTGGTCGTTGGTACCCACCTGAACAGGAGTATAGCTATCGGTAGTCGAACCTATACCCAATTCCCCAAACATATTTCTTCCCCACGACCATAAAGTGTTATCGCTCTTAACAGCAATTACATGCAAAAGCCCCACACTAAAAGAATCGTAATGAACATCTCCCCCTACAGGTATGGGACTATTTTTATTTACCGTAGTATTATCACCCAATTGCCCATTAGTATTGCTTCCCCAAGCCCACAAGTTTGCTCCTTCAGTATTTTTGCTTGCTACAGCAAATGCAAATCCTGCGTCTACATGGTTCCAATTGGTATCTGTACCAATTTGTGTAGGGACACCTATAGTAGACCCTCCAGATGAGCCAATACCCAGTTCGCCATCGCCATTTTTGCCCCAAGCCCATAAAGTACCATTGCTTTTTCGGGCAATTGTAAAGTAAGATCCACACGCAACCTCTACCCAGTCGGTAGCCGAGCCTATCTGCGTAGGTACCAGTCTAGCGCCTGTACCGGTTAACTGCTGATATGAATTGTTTCCCCATCCCCAAAGTGTTCCATTAGCCTTAATAGCAAGGGTATGAAAAGCACCTGCAGCTATTTGTTCCCAATCATTTGCCGTGCCTATTTGAGTAGGCACACCATTATCGGTATTGGTGTTATCACCCAACTGCCCATTATTGTTCCTTCCCCATGTCCATAACGTATGATCTGCTTTCAGAGCCACACTATGGTCACTACCTCCTGCAACAACAGCCCATTGGCCTTCGGACGACACCTGAACAGGTATACTACTATTGGTTGTTTCCCCATTTCCCAACTGCCCATAAGCATTATGCCCCCATGCCCACAACGTATGATCACTCTTGACAGCTAATGAATGAAAACCCAGGGAAGAGAAGCTATCCCAGCAATGATCTTCCAATATTTGAGCGCCGGAAAATTGTGTAACAGCAAGTGCTACAAGTGAGAGTAATGTTTTTTTCATAAATAATTGATTTGTTGGTTTATACAAATATAAAAAAGGAACTTAACCAACCAACATTCTTACGAAAATTTATCTTACAAAAACAAACCCCGCCTGCTACTGCAAACGAGGTTTATATTGTAGATTTTTGATTTCAGATTTCAAACATCAGACTTCCGACCTCTGACTTTCAGTTACTCCTTCACAAATTTTAAATGCTGTACACCTTCCTGCGCCGATACATTTAAAAAGTAAATTCCCGCAGGAAGCACCTCAACATTAATTTCAGGGTTATTGTAAAAATAAAAACCCGGAGCAAGTCCGGGTTCACAAATATTTTTTTAGAGTGCAGCATTAAAGCTTAAAGAATAATGGGGCACTTTTACTTTGCAAAGATACAAATAATTTTATTATTACAAACTATGCAAATCTGTACCCTATCTTAGTTTCTATAATATTCTTTATTACTTCATTCTCACAGTGACTTTTAAATAATTCATTGATAAACTCTTCCATTTCTAACCTTCTACTTTCAGAAACAGAATTTAGTATGTAAGAAATTATTTTAATTGAAGAATCTAGTGAATGTCTGTTATTATTATTAAATACGATTCCCGGTAAAATCGCAATTCCTTGAGGAATTTGAAAATCAAATAATACTCCGCCATGAGCACACGTATTTCTGACAAAAACAATAGTATCCATGAGATTAATGAATTTATTTAAATTGAGCACCTTATATTCTCCTGCTATTCTCTTTTTAACATCCTCTTCATTTAAAGACTTAAAAATTTTCAATATGGCACCAAAAGTAAAGAACTCTAATGTTTTCCATGCCGGAGCATACTTATCATTGATATTATTACGGTGATGTAATTGTATTGTTCGATTATTTTTAATGAATTTAGGATTGTAATATTCGTTTATAGATTTTATGAAATCTGTATTCATTATTTTTGGGTCTATAAACCATGTTGGAGCGTTTTTATATTTATTGGAAACATAATAAACGACCTTTGTCCTAAAATTAATTTCAATTCTATTTATATATTTCAACAGAATATTTCTTAAATCCACATCAAGGTAATATAATTTTACTGCATCAGAGAATTTTGTTCCTTCACTAAATTCATGATTTTTATTTTTCTCGAATGGATTCCAGTAAAAACCAAGTCGGTAATAGCCTATATCCAATAAAATCTCTTTTATTTTCTCTTCGGGAAGATCTAAATCCATTCCTCTGTCGCGTAGAATTTGAATTTGATTTACAACATTGGTTGCCGTTTTTCCCATTTATTGATATTCATTAGTTGATAATTACAAATATAAACAACTAACACCCTATTTTCGAAATTTATCAATAATCCCCCTACAAAATTTACAAAACCGTTATTCTGCTCTCTATAATCAACTCTTTTGTCGGTCGCATAGAAAAAATCGTTACTTTCGCAAATCGATTTTTTAGCATGCACAATAATGAGTAAGAAGTTTACTGAATATAAAGGACTTGACCTGCCTACAGTGGCGAACGAGGTACTTAATTTCTGGAAAGAAGAGAAGATTTTTGATAAGAGTGTTACCACCCGCGAGGGAAAACCGCAATATGTATTTTTTGAAGGACCGCCTTCCGCAAATGGGCTTCCGGGCATTCACCACGTAATGGCACGTGCCATTAAGGATATTTTTTGCCGTTACCAAACCCAAAAAGGATACCAGGTAAAACGTAAAGCCGGATGGGATACCCACGGCCTTCCGGTAGAGCTGGGCACCGAAAAAGAACTGGGCATTACTAAAGAAGACATCGGTACTAAAATTACCGTTGAAGAATATAACGAGGCTTGTAAGCGTACGGTAATGCGCTACACCGACGTATGGAATGACCTTACCGAAAAAATGGGCTACTGGGTAGACATGGAAGACCCTTATGTTACCTACAAGCCAAAATACATGGAATCGGTATGGTGGTTACTAAAACAAATTTACGACAAAGACCTTCTATACAAAGGCTACACCATACAGCCCTATTCGCCTAAAGCAGGTACAGGACTTAGCTCACACGAGGTTAACCAACCGGGTGCTTACCGCGATGTAACCGATACCACCATCGTAGCACAGTTCAAAACCATTGCAGATACACTTCCACAAGTATTTACCGGCTTTGGTGATGTAGACATCATGGCATGGACAACCACTCCGTGGACGCTTCCATCTAACACTGCACTTACGGTAGGACCAAACATCGACTATGTATTGGTAAAAACCTTTAACCAGTATACATTTGAGCCTATCAATGTAGTATTGGCTAAAAACCTTGTAGGCAAGCAGTTTGGCAAAAACTACGTTCAGGCTACAGGCGAAGAAGATTTTGCTAATTACAACGCAGGTGATAAAACTATCCCTTACACCATTTTGGCAGAAGCCAAAGGTAAGGATCTTGTAGGCATTCGTTACGAGCAGTTGTTGCCGTTTGTACTGCCTGCAAATAACCCTGAAAATGCCTTCCGTGTAATTTCGGGCGACTTCGTAACTACCGAAGACGGTACAGGTATCGTACACACTGCTCCTACTTTTGGTGCAGATGATGCCAAGGTAGCTAAAGAAGCGAAGCCGGAAGTTCCGCCAATGCTTGTAGAAGACGCTAACGGAAACCTTGTTCCGCTTGTAGACCTTCAGGGTAAATTTACAAGCCATGTAGACACGCTGGAAAACCCTAACGGGAATGCGCTACAGTTAGCAGGCAAATACGTTAAAAACGAATATTACGATGCCGGAACTGCCCCTGAGCGTTCGGCAGACGTTGAAATATCAATCTACCTTAAAGAAAACAACAAAGCCTTTAAAGTAGAGAAGTATGTGCACAGCTATCCGCACTCATGGAGAACGGACGAGCCGTTACTATACTACCCGCTAGACAGCTGGTTCATCCGTATGACGGATGTAAAAGAGCGTATGTTTGACCTTAACGACACCATCAACTGGAAGCCTAAAGCTACCGGTGAAGGCCGTTTTGGCAACTGGCTGAAAAACGCTAACGACTGGAACCTTTCACGTTCGCGTTACTGGGGTATCCCACTTCCTATCTGGAGGACTGAGGATAAAACCGAAGAGATGATCATTGGCTCTGCCGAAGAACTGTACAACGGTATCGAGAAAGCCATTGCTGCCGGACTGATGAGCGAGAATCCGTTTAAAGGATTTGAGCCGGGCAACATGAGCGAGGCGAACTACGACCTTATCGACCTGCACAAAAATGTGGTAGACGCCATTACCCTTGTTTCGCCGTCTGGCAAACCAATGAAACGCGAAAGCGACCTTATCGACGTTTGGTTTGACAGTGGAGCGATGCCTTATGCACAATGGCACTATCCGTTTGAAAACAAAGAGCTTATCGATAACAACGAGTCTTTCCCTGCCGATTTTATCGCGGAAGGGGTTGACCAGACCCGTGGATGGTTCTATACGCTTCACGCGATAGGAACATTAGTATTCGACCAGGTAGCTTATAAAAACGTAGTTTCTAACGGACTTGTATTAGACAAGAACGGACAGAAGATGTCGAAACGCCTTGGTAACGCGGTTGATCCGTTCACTACCCTTGCCGAGTACGGACCGGATGCTACACGCTGGTACATGATTAGCAATGCTAACCCTTGGGACAACCTTAAATTTGACATTGAAGGTGTTGCCGAAGTACGTCGTAAATTCTTCGGTACGCTATACAATACCTATTCATTCTTTGCGCTTTATGCGAACATTGATGGTTTCTCATACAGCGAGCCGGAAGTTCCGCTTAACGAAAGACCTGAAATTGACCGTTGGATACTATCTGAGCTAAACACGCTTATAAAAGACGTAGACAGCTATTATGCCGATTATGAGCCTACCAAAGCTGCAAGGGCTATCTCTGACTTCGTTCAGGAAAACCTCAGTAACTGGTATGTGCGTTTATGCCGTCGCCGTTTCTGGAAAGGTGAATATGCTCAGGATAAAATTGCCGCTTACCAAACCCTATATACCTGTCTTGTAGCAGTTGCCAAACTGAGTGCGCCAATAGCGCCATTCTACATGGACAGATTATACAAAGATTTAACACAAGCTTCACAAGAAGGGGCGTTCGAAAGCGTACATTTGGCCGATTTTCCGCAGTATGCTGATAACTTTGTTGATAAATCGTTAGAAAGCAGAATGCAGAAAGCGCAGACTATCTCATCGCTTGTACTTTCGTTAAGGAAGAAAGAGATGATAAAAGTACGCCAACCACTGCAAAGGGTAATGATTCCGGTACTTGACGCAAATCAGAAAGCCGAGATTGAAGCCGTTGCAGAGCTTATTAAAGCCGAGGTAAACGTGAAAGAAGTAGAACTGATGGACGATGCATCAGGGGTACTTGTGAAGCAGATTAAGCCTAACTTCAAGGCACTTGGACCACGCTTTGGCAAGGATATGGGGTTGATTTCCAAAGAGATACAAAACTTCTCTCAGGAGCAGATCAACGAGATAGATAGCAAGGGTGGCATAGAAATTGAAGTATCAGGAAAAAGTGTAACTTTAACAACCGCGGATGTTGAGATTAGCTCACAGGACATACCGGGATGGCTGGTTGCCAATGCAGGCGGAATTACTGTAGCCTTAGATATTACACTTACTGAGGAACTTAAGAGCGAAGGTATCGCAAGAGAACTGGTAAACAGGATACAAAACATCCGAAAAGACAGCGGCCTTGAGGTTACCGACAGGATTAAAGTTACCATGAAAGACAATAAAATCCTACAAGATGCCGTTAAAGCGAATGAGGATTACATTAAGAGTGAAACACTTACCGACTCGATTACTTTTGCAGATGAAGTGACGAACGGTACGGAAATAGAATTTGACGAAATAAAGACCTTATTATTAATTTCAAAATAGTTGACAATGGTAGATGAGCAAATACGATACTCTGATGCTGACCTTGCAGAGTTTAGGGAATTAATTACCAAAAAAATTGAGAAAGCTAAAGCTGATTTAGAACTGATCCGCAGTGCCTATATGAATGACCTTAACAACGGTACCGACGATACGTCACCTACGTTTAAAGCATTTGAAGAAGGCAGCGAGACCATGTCTAAAGAAGCAAACTCACAGCTTGCTATACGCCAGGAAAAGTTCATCCGCGACCTTAAGAACGCGCTAATAAGAATTGAGAACAAAACCTACGGCATTTGCAAAGTGACAGGAAAGCTTATCAACAAAGAACGCCTGAAACTGGTTCCCCATGCTACAATGAGCATCGAAGCAAAAAATATGCAACGATAATATACTGACCGCCCCAACAGGGGCGGTTTTTATTTTTAAGTGGATTGGAGGCCGGAAGTCCGATGTCCGTAGTTGATGCGTTTTGTCATTCTGAACGGAATGAATGTAATGGAGTGAAGAATCTCACACTACAATAGAGATCCTTCGTACCTCAGAATGACAAACATTACGTGAAACACCTTTCAGCACGTGTCATTCTGAATGCAGCGCAGCGAAATGAAGAATCTCATACTACAAATAGAGATCCTTCGTACCTCAGGATGACAAAGCGTTATGTGTCATTCTGAACGGAATGTAATGGAGTGAAGAATCTCATACTACAAATAGAGATCCTTCGTACCTCAGGATGACAAAGCGTTATGTGTCATTCTGAACAGAATGTAATGGAGTGAAGAATCTCACACTACAAATAAAGATCCTTCGTACCTCAGAATGACAAACATTACATGAAACACCTTTCAGCACGTGTCATTCTGAATGCAGCGCAGCGAAATGAAGAATCTCACACTACAAATAAAGATCCTTCGTACCTCAGAATGACAAACATTACATGAAACACCTTTCAGCACGTGTCATTCTGAATGCAGCGCAGCGAAATGAAGAATCTAAAAATCTCAATCCTGGATTTCATCATTCAAAAACCTCCATTCAGGATTAAATTCATTTATTAATGCATCTTTTTTAGCCCTTGTCCAGCCTTTTATTTCCTTTTCCCTGTCAATTCCTGTTTCGGCATCCTGATAATGTTCAAAATAAACAAGATAATAACACCTGTATTTAGTTGTGAACGCTTTTGAATTAGCTTCGGGATTTTGATGAAAATACAGTCTGTTTTTCAATTCATTTGTAAAGCCGGTATATAGAACTGTTTTCTTTTTATTTGTTAGGATATAGACATAGTAATTATGTGTACCTAATGTTTTGTGCATCTTTTTAGTTTTATATGTAAATCTAATAATTTTTAGATTCTTCCTTCGTCAGAATGACAAAACGGTACGTTGAATACTTACGGCTCACTGTCATTCTGAATGCAGCGCAGCGAAATGAAGAATCTAAAATCCAACACTGATAAAAATTTAACAGGATTAATTTTATTTTACTACTATTGTATTGCTAACCAATACTATATATGAAAAAACTATTACTTCTATTATTGCTGTACCCTGTTTTGGCAATAGCCGCAGATTTTTATCCGGGAACCGTAACCCTAAACAGCGGAACTGAAAGAACCGGATGGATAGAGACTCCCGAAGCGAATGATCAGGAACTGAAATTCAGAACCGAAAAAGACGGTACAACCGAAAAACTTTCAATTGACGATGTAAAGAAGTTTACTGTAAAGGTTGATGATGGCGAACTTACCTTTTATGCACTTAAACCTTCAAACATAAAAGCATTTAAAAAAGAATTCACTACTCCCGACAAGAAATCGTGGGCAAGAATGATGGTACAGGGCAACAGTGTAAGCATAGTGAGGCTTTATTATTATACAGCGGGCAGGCAAGCCACATCTGCCAATTCGGTTGTTCCATCCGCTATGTCCGAAAAGAGTTATATCTATTACTATTGGAAGCCTGAAAACGATTACTGCACCTATCTGTTTATGAATAAAGCTCCAACTATAAATACCGGATCGGCGGCTTTTAAACAGATAAAATATGCTACAGAAATAACTTTTGGTAATGACTGTCCTGCTATGGCTGAAAAGATGGATAAAGACGACTTCAAACAGCATGGCTTTAAGCACCTTGTAGAACTCTACGAAGAAAACTGCGGCAGCACAAAATAAATCAAAGACTCTTCGGAGTCTTTTTCATTTTATATAGAAATTACCCACCAATCACAAACTCTTCTGATTCTTTCAAAGTACAATGACTCTTCCAGTCAAAAGTCAGCATCCTTTCTATCATATCATGAAGCTTATTAAAGTCGGACGGCTTTATCATATAACGGCCTGCACCGTTTTCTTTTGCCTTACGAATACTAGCCTCATTAGAGCTTGTAGAACAAATTACAACAGGAAATGATTCAAACACCGAAAGCTCTCTGACAAGCCCAAGCGTTTCAAGTCCGTTAAGTCCCGGCATGTTAATATCTAAAAAAAGTATATCAGGCGCATCATTGGTTTCTTGAAGTCTGTTTATAAGCTCCTGTCCATTTGGAAAAACAGTCAGCTTGCAATCGTTAGATATATCCTCTAATGCGAGTTTAAAGAAAAACACATCATCGGTATCGTCTTCGGCAAGAAAAATATTTTTAAGGAGAGTTCTCATAACTATTCTGTTTAGGTTACACTAAAAGATAGTTTCTAAAAGAATAGCCATGCTAGAAGTTAAACTGATAAAAAGTAAATTTTGGCATTAATTGTTTGGACAAAGGTACGCTTTAATTCCCACAAAAGACCTTTAACATGTTAAAACATTGATTTTTAACACATTTAGACCAAATCCACTGCAGTATGCAACAAAAAAACAGATTGACATCTTTTTTAAAACATATAGTAAAACACATCTCTTCCCGATAGCTATCGGGACTCTCAAGAGGGGAACCAGCTTAACTCGAATTGAGCAACAGTAACACATTTGAGTGAAGCTTCCAACAACCAGCAACTGACAACCAGCAACCAAATCTATAAATCCACAAATAAACTTTTCCCAAATCCGCATTCAGATACCTTCCATATCAATAATTCGATTATTTTTGCGGGTAAAATTCTAATAATGTCTTTAAAGAAAGCCTATCTTATTGTCATACTGGTACTGATAATAGACCAATTGTCAAAAATTTACATCAAAACCAACTTCATGCTTGAGGGTGAAGTTACCGTTTTTGAGTGGTTCAGGATACGCTTTATAGAAAATGAAGGCATGGCCTGGGGTGCCAAGATTCCGGGATCTTATGGTAAATTATTCCTTACCCTTTTCAGGATTGTGGCTGTAGCCGGTATAGGTTGGTGGCTGAATGATGCTGTAAAGAAAAGACAATCAAACTATCTTATTGTTTCGATAGCCCTGATTCTTGCAGGAGCATTCGGAAACATTATCGACTCTGTATTTTATGGGGTAATATTCGACCACAGCCACGGACAGGTAGCTACGCTGTTCTCAGACCACCCGTATGGCACTTTGTTTCATGGTAAAGTGGTAGATATGCTGTACTTCCCATTGTTCAGCGGTACCTTCCCTGATTGGTTCCCAATTTGGGGTGGTGAGTACTTTAATTTCTTCAATGCCATCTTTAACATTGCCGATGCCGCTATCTCTGTAGGTGTGGGTATACTTATCGTATTCAACAAAAAGGCATTCGCTAAATAGAGTTTGCAGTATTCAGTCTCTGTCGGCAGACCACTCATTACTGAAAACTGTGACTGCGACTGAAAACTAAAACGAATAAACTTTCTCCGGCGTTACACAATAATGTAACGGTACATCGGTATCAAAAACATCAATAGGCTCGTTTTCTGCCTCAAAAAAAGACAAGCCTACTGTTATCACATCTTTTTTGCATTCACTCAGGAAACGGTCATAAAAACCTTTTCCGTAGCCTACGCGCTGCCCCTTTTCGTCAAACGCAAGTAGCGGAACAAAGACCACATCGATTTTATCAGACGGCACCTCTATACCATCAACGGGTTCAGGAATACCAAACTTATTTTTAACCAGCTTTGTGTTGTCGGTAAGCAGAAAGTGTATCATGCGGTGCGTCTCAAAATCCGACCTTGATACGATAATCTCCTTATCCTTTCCCGCAAGCAGGTGCAGGATAAAATCAGTATGCACTTCGCGCTGCTCCTCCATGGTCAGGAACAGGTGGAAATAAGTTTTATCCCAAATATCAAGCGAAAGTACCCTGTTAGCAATAGCAAGGCTTTTATCTTCTATCGCTTCAGGCGATAATGCCTGGCGCAGGTTTTTGTAATGAAGGCGTAGTGCAGGTTTGTCCATAAAGCAAATATAAAAGTTTATGCTTAACGGTTTACAGTTTGTAGAAATTGAAAAACACACCCCCCTAGCCCCTCTCAAGAGGGGAACAGCTTCACTCAAACCCTAAAGCATGAGTGGCGGGCAAGAGTAGGAGTTCCCCTCTTGAGAGGGGCTAGGGGTGTGTTACTCGAATAAACTCATTAATCCAATGTTAAGTTTTCATCCCTATCGCAATCCTTAACATTGAAAACCCGTTTATTCAGTTTTCCTGTGTTAATTTTGCGTTACCAAAATGTAAACTATAATTATCAAGACCATGAACAGGACAGATTTAAGACTGGTGCAGTACTCAGTAACTCAAAAAGTAAAATCTAAAAAAAGTAAAAAATCAACTTCTAAGAAAGTAAAAGCAATAGGATATTTCCACATTTGGGGTGCTAACGCCGACAAAAAAGGAAATGAGAAATTCTATGCCCTGATTGAAGATGCTAACACAGGAAGCCTTGTAGAAGTAGCGCACAAAGACGTTCGTTTTCTTACTGAAGACGAAGTGGAGATGCTTTACAACCAGACGGAAGAAATTCTTTTAAAAGAAGAAGTTGTTGCCGAAGGCCCGGCTGAAGAAGCTAAAGCCGAATAAGCCCACACACAGTCCTGAAAAAATATAAACACACGAAAGCAAAATGCCGCCTCTACAGGGCGGCATTTTTGTTTATTCGAAGCTGCACTCATTATTTGGACACGGATCCCGATAGCTATCGGGACGGATTGGGCAGATTTTCACTGATTTTTTATAATTGCGAATAATTTATTATTTTAGCTTAAATCTTACAAATCGCAAGTGAGCTCAATACTTCATAAACAACTTACAGGAGATATATTAAAAGCATTCTATGACGTTTACAATGAACTGGGCTAGGGCTTTTTAGAAAGAGTATATCAAAATGCTCTTTTTTATCGAACTGAAATCAAGAGGTTTTGAAGTAGAAGCGCAGAAATCAATTACCGTATATTATAAAGGAACTCAGGTAGGCAATTATATTGCAGATATTATCGTTAACAAAACTGTTATACTAGAACTAAAAGCCTGTGCGGATATCCATGATGAGTTTGAATTCCAATTATTAAATTATTTAAAAGGAACTGACTGCGAAGTGGGATTACTTCTTAACTTTGGCAAGGAACCGGAATTCATAAGGAAGATATTTACAAATGATAAAAAAAAGCATCGCCCTAAAATAAATCAGTGAAAATCTGCCCAATCCGCGTCATCTGTGTTCCATTAATTTATAATTTTAAAAGAGTATCATGAAAATAGAAATATGGAGCGATATCATGTGTCCGTTTTGCTACATCGGCAAAAGACGTTTTGATACCGCTATGGAGCAATTTGTCCACAAAGACAAAGTAGAGGTGGTATGGAGAAGCTTTATACTTTCACCCGACCTGCAAACCGACCCTTCCAAAAACATCAACGAAATGCTTGCCGAGCACAAAGGCATACCGGTAGAAGAGGCTGCCGAAATGAACGCTTATGTTACTAAAATGGCCGCCCAGACAGGACTAACATACAACTTTGATACTGCCATACCGGCAAACACCTTTAACGCACACCGATTCATTCATTTTGCGGCAGATCATGGCAAGGCTGCCGAAGCCGAAGAAAAGCTGTTTGCCGCTTACTTTACCGAAGGCCGTAACATAGACGATGCCCCTACCCTTGTAGATATAGCCATCGAACTTGGCCTGGACACCGATAAACTGGCACACGCCATGGGCAGCAATGGTTATGTACAGGAAGTAACTACCGACCTGATGCAGGCACAAAATGTTGGAGTGCGTGGCGTACCTTTCTTTGCTTTTAACCGCAAGTATGCCATTAGCGGAGCACAGCCTGTAGAAGCTTTTTTAGAAACGCTGGAAAAAGTATTTGCAGAGGAAAATAGCATTCAGTAACAGTTACAGCATATACCCATACAAACACTATAATAAAAAAAACGCTCCTTTACGGGAGCGTTATTGTTGTATCGGCAAGGCAGTTAATGTATTCCATAATCATATAACCATCGGTTACATCTGAAGTATAAGTACCTATCGTCTTACGCACTATTTTGCTCTTTTTAAGCATTTCGAGTGCACTATTGTCTATTTTTATGCGTGGCCTTGTACTAAGGTTAGTATTTGCCCCTACTCTAAACACGTCAATTACCGCTTCCGGAAAATTAAGTTTAACCCCATTTTCCAACTGTAGTATAAGACCTTTTACATCTTTATTTTTATAATTATCAGTACAAACCGCTACCCTTAGTTTAAACTGTCCGTCTGCTGTCCTAAACAGGCTGATATCATCTAAAAGAGGGGTACGGGTTTCTTCTACATAGCCTTCGCCGGCAGATATCCATTTTTTTCCTTTTTCGAGTCCGTTACAAAAATGCCCATCCGGAAAATCGATACCTCCAACCACTTCAAAAACAAAATCGCATTTAGCCGTGGTGTGATAATCGAAATATACGGTTCCTGTCTCGGGATTTTGAAGCGTTAGTACATAGTTAGTATAACGTGGTTTATAGTCTACAACTTTAAATATTTTACCTTCAATTGAAGCGGCATCAGTATAGCGTAAACCTTTTTTATAGAGCGAATGTATTTCGGCATCACTGTAAAATCCTTTGTAACCAACACCTATCTCTGATTTTTTTAACGGCAACACTTTCAATTCTTTACCCTTTAACAGATGAACGTCCTTACCCGGAAAGTTTTGAGCAAATGTAACAATAGAGAGTAAAGAACATAACAGCAACATTATCTTCTTCATAGCAGTTTTTTTCTTTTTTTTTTGACAAATATATCTTCTTTAAGTTTTTTTAAACAGAATTATTCCTACTTTAACATTTTGAAAGAAAAAAGCTGCATTTTAACAGAGTTTTTTAACCGTTCGTCGAATAGAAATCATAATTACTGTCTATCTATACCGATAACAGCTTTATAAGATTTTTCCCTACTTTATTTGGTTGATTGTTGTTGGTTGTTGGTTGTCGGAAGCTTCACTCTCACCCAATAAAAAACGCAGCAAAATGCTGCGTTTCTATACAATTTGTATATACTTTACAGACGTAGCAGTGCTACGTCTCTACCAAAAAACTATTATAGCTTCGGACTTATGACTTAAGACAAAATCAAATCAACAAATAACCAAATCCACGAATCAACTTTTTATTGGCTGCAGTTGCCGGCAACGATTTCTGCTACTGTTGGATTATAAAGATTATCAGCTATATAAGCTGGTTGAATAAAAATACCTTCGTTTAACAAAGAAGTTAATGAACAAAAATCTTTAAGCTCATCATTCCCATACACATACAATTCCGCCTTAAACATTGTTATATTTTGAAACCCTTCTAATGACTGAAGAGCATCATTACTGCTTATTTCAAATTTATTTTCACTATAAAAAGGTGAGGTACTCAAAGTGGTTAACCCGGAAAAATGGCTTAATGTAGCCAGTGAGTCGTTACCAGAAATTATAAGATTTCCAAGTGTTTTTATATTCTGAACACCATTGCACGACTGTAGAGCATCACATGATGTAATCTTAAAAGAATCCATTTCCGTTATCGGTTGAAGACCTTCAATAGACACAAGATTAGGCAAATAACTCAATGTCAAACTTGATATAGCTTCTATGTTACCCATACCATCAAAGTTATAGAAACCGCAACTTGAAATTACAAATGACTTAACGTATTGAAGATTATCAAGTCCTTGGAAAGAAGATAATTCTGGATTGTTAGCAAGCCCAAACATTACATTTACATTTTTTAGTCCATTGAGCCCATTCAAATTTTGTAGGTGATCATTATTTTCAATAAAAAAGTCATCAACTTCTTCGATAGATTGTAAGCCCTGAAGATTAGTAAGAGCATCATTATTCCTGATAACTAAATCTCCAAAACTATTGTTTATACCAACATATTTAAGTGAGCTTAGAGGTGTCAATTCGGCGAGTGCCGAGTTATGCTGTATCGACAGAGATCCTGAAATAGACTCAAGATTATTTAAACCATTTATCGAAGTAAGCAACAAATTCTCACTAATAGTTAATGAACCCTCAATTTTAATGAAAGAACTGAATCCTGCAATACTTGTAATATCACTATCAACAACAATAATTTCCATATCTTCTCCTTCTCCAACTGCTTCAACACGCGGGCCAATCATTATATTTCCTTTAATTGTACAGTATCCCTTCGCTGCGAAAGCATCAACTTCAGCCTGTGTAGAAAGCGCTACATTACCATTGTAAACTTTTGAACACGGTGTTGGTATAGGATTCTCAGGATTTTGATTGTCTGGATTAACAGGAGCACTGTCGTCACTGCTACAAGCAAACAGTGTCATTGCCAAAAAGGCAAAAAATAGCTTTTTCATTAGTTAAATTAATTGATTGTGGTGCAAATATATACAATTGTAGGAAATAATTGGTTGATGGTTGTCGGTTGTCAGTTATTGAAAGCTTCACTCACACCCAATAAAAAAACGCAGCAAAATGCTGCGTTTATATACATTATTTGAATACACCCTACAGACGTAGCAGTGCTACGTCTCTACCCGAAAACTATTATAGCTTCGGACATCCGACTTCGGACAAAATCTAAAATCTGAAATTAATACACAGTCTTCTTACTCACCGTCCTGTTTACATCAATTGGAGATAAAAGCGTTTAAGATCAATTAATTCTTTACTAGGTTTATAATTAGTGATATTATTAATTCTCTCTGTTCAGGAATACTTTGAGCAACAGCTAATGCAATCGCAACAAGCGCATTATCATTTATCTTTAATTTACCTTCTTTTGTCAGATGAATATTATTTTGTTCTAAAAACCATACAAAAATAAAAGAACCTATCCTCTTATTACCGTCACTAAAAGCATGACCTTTTATTATTGAGTACAAAAGCTGAGCAGCCTGTTCTTCAATCGTAGGATAAGCAAGCTGACCAAACACAGTTTGGGAAATACTTCCAAGAATCCCTTTAAAAGAATCATCTTTTTCATTACCAAACAACTCTCCTGCCTCACCCTTAGCAGCTAAATTTTCTTTTAGTTTTTTTATTGCGCCTTTTACATCGTCATAGTTAATAACATATATAAGTTCTTCTGTCAAACCTTCTTTACCAAGGCTCTCTGTATCATATTTATTTAAAAGCTCAAAAGATTTGGAATATTGATTAATTATCGAAAGAAATCCATCTGTAAGTCTACTTTGAACTTCAAATAAATTCTGGTGTAGTATACTTATTTTACTTTCCAGTTCAGTTATTTTATCTGCATTACTTTTTAGCAACTCTTCATTTACCACATATCCTTTTACCAGATATTCTTTTAACTTTTGAGTAGCCCATTTTCTAAATTCCGTAGCTATAGGAGATTTAACCCTGTACCCTACTGAAATAATAACATCTAGATTATACAAATCAAGTCTTCTTTCTACGCTTCTCTTACCTTCAACCTGAACTTGGCGGTTTTCCCGCCAGGTTGATTCTTTGTTAAGTTCTCCTTCTGCATAGATATTTTGAATATGCTCACCAATAGTTCTCCTTGCTTTTCCAAACAAATCCATAATTTGATGCTCCGAAGCCCATATCGTATCATGTTCAGCATCTAAAATGACTTCAAATTCTTTATTTTCAGATGACGGCTTAAAAACAATTATTTCGTTATTCATTTTTTACAGATTTACATTAATACACGAACTAGTGCATTTTTTGCAATAGTTCATTTCAACCCCTAATAAACACTCTTCTTACTCACCGTCCTGTTTACATCAATTACGTAGAACAGCGCCTGAATATCATTCATGTGCAGGGTGAAGTCGGTAAACTCGGGGCTATCGTTAAGGGAGTGGCAGGTAATGGTTCCCTCTTCCACATTATGGTCGATGATCTCTTTAAGGAGCGGCATCTTGCTTTGGGTAGTATAAATAACCCAGTACGGAAAATCGCGGTAGCGCAGCTTGCCCAACCAGTGGTGGCGTTGCAGCTCGCGGGTAGAAACGATGCTGTTTCGGGTAACGGCATTGCTGGAACCATCGTCCATACTGTCGCCATTTACGCGAAAAGCCACATAGCGACCCTGCACCGGCTTATCGACCAAAATACCATGCTGACTCAGGTCCATTAAAAAATCGGCATCCTGATAGGTACTTAAAAAACCCGCCTGAACGTTGAACTCTGCCAATGGCATGAGCATATAATACTGTCCGTTAGGCAACTCAATAAACTTGTTGCCGTTCTTGTTCTCAAAATCGTCAGCGAGTTTTACCAGTTCCTGGTGTTTTACGGTAGTAAAATTAGCCCTGTCCTGATTAAGTACTTTGTCTAATATTTCACTTTTTGATTTCGGGATAGGCTTACCCTTCTCATAATTAATGATGGTTTCGCGGCTTGCACCGATAAGGTCGGCCAATTCTTTTTGGGTCAGTCCAAGTGCTTCGCGTTTTTGTTTAATCGCTAATCCGTCCATATTCAAATCTTTAGGGGCATTGTTAATAAAATCGCATACCTAAAGTGTAAAATTTAACCTTTAAACATTTTGCAATGTGGAATATTACACTTAACTTTGCATCATATTCAACAAAGGTACTAAAAAATGCACAACTTCAACATCCAACCCAAAGAAAAAGTGGAACTAAATGCCATAACCTCAGCAGAACAAGGGCATTCCACCTCACAAAAAAGTTCAACAAAAGTGGAATATACCACTAAAAACGAACAAAATAAGACTTCAAACACCCCAAACAGGGTTACAGTTACAACAGTAACACACAGTGAAGAAGAAAAAAAAGCAATATTACACTTTAACCGCGACAGAAGGTTTACTATTACAGAATAGTTGTCAGTTATCGGTTGTCGGTTGTCAGACCAATAGCAACACTAAAATCCAACAACTGACAACCATCAACCAACAACAAAAACTACTAAAGAAGATCCGCAAACAGCAAGCCCTCATCGAGAACCTCAAAACCCTGCCCTTCTACACCGTCTTTAACCAACGGACCCAACAGGAAAAAGACATTGCCAAGGCAGAGAAGAAACTACACAGTTTGCAGGCGCAGTATTCAGTGAACAGTCGCAGCGAACAGTACTCAGCACGAGTAATAGGAGCAGAGTGAGCAACTCGGAACACGGAACCCTAAACCCGGAACACAACATCAAGACTTCAATCAAAATACTAAAACAAAATGACAATCAAAGGAACCATCGAACACATTGAGTACCGCACAACGGCAGGCTACGAGAAAAAAGTAGTAACCATTATGCCCGACCACAGGCAGCGTGCCTTTGTAGAATTCCGTGGCAGGAAAATGGACGACCTGCACGGCTATAAAGAAAACGACGAGATACAGGTAAATGTACTGCTGGAAGGCAAAACCTCCAAAAACAGCGGCATACAGTACAATAATTTAGTAGTTACGGAGGTAATGGCCGTAGGCCAGTAGGCAGTATTCAGTCGCAGTTTTCAGTTAGGAACGTTCTGTCATTTCGACCGGAATGCAATGGAGTGGAGAAATCTCAGAATATTTACTGAATGTAATAAGATTCCTCAATTCCTCCGCCGCGGCGGATGCATTCGACTCGAGGCTTTAGCCGACTGGCGTAGCAAATGACACAGCTCATCAAGACTTCAGACATCCGACATCGGACTTAAAACTCAAAAACCATGGAATCAAAACAACAGGAATATACCGAAAAGATCTTAGGCCAGTTACAACAGCTATTTAGCGAAGAGAACGAAAACCGCATCAACATCAGCGAACTGGAAGACAACAGCAACGCATCCGACTTCTTTCACGCACTTGCCAACCTTGCACCCACTGTAGTCTACACCAAACTGACCCAAAAGGAAATAGGCACGCTCGACTTTAACCACATTGCCAACAGGCTGTGTTTTCAGAATTGCTTTGTAAAACAGGACAGCCCGGAGTCGCAGTCGCAGTCTCAGTCTCAGTTGGCAGCAACAGCTGAGTAAGCATTCCCGACTGAAGCTACGGCATTAAACTCTGTGGCGTGAAGCAAATTGGATATTGAGGCGTTAAGAAGCATCCGCTGTTTGAGGCGAAGCCGAGTTCGGATGGTTTAGCCGAGATATTCAATTTGTAGCCTAAGGAGTTCAGCCGTGCCTTTTTGCTTCTTTTGTGGCAAGACAAAAGAAGAAATAAGAAGAGATTACTTCGTCCGTTCGGCTTTCAGCCTCACATGGAGAAGAGTGGAGTGAGGAATCTTTAAATATTTCAATCATTCAATCTTAAATAAAATTAGCATGTACAAAATAAAAGGTATAATCACCGCCATAGGCGACATAAAAACAACAAAACTGGGCACTGCGGTACAGCAGCTGCACTTTGAACAGGAAACCGGCAGAATGTTTTACCCCTCTGCCCTGGGCACAAAAATAGACTTGCTAAAGGATATGCTGCCCGGTGACGTAGCCGAACTTGAATTTCATATCTCAGGCTCAAAAGGAACGTATAACAATGTAATAATTGACAATTTGGTGAGAGTGTAATGAAAGACCCGGCTTTCCCATTTTATGCACAGGATTTTATTGTAGGCACTATGCACATGACCTTTGAAGAAATGGGTGCATTTATAAAACTACTGGCTTACCAGTGGGTTAATTTGGGTATTCCTAAAAATAGGCTTGGGTTTATTTTGGGTTCAGGTTGGGAAACTGTTTGGGCATCTATTTCGGATAAATTTATAGAAGAAGACGGTATTCTTTATAATAAACGTATAGAAGAAGAGCGCGACAAAAGAAAGGCTTTTAAATTAAAACAAGCTGAAAACGGTAAAAAAGGTGGCAGACCAAAAAAGAACCAACCTTCTGATTATAAACCAAATAAAACCTCAAAAACAATTGGTAAAAACCCAACTAAAACCCAAAAAAACCCTTTAGAAAATGAAAGTGAATATGAAAATAAAAGTGTAATTGATAATCGAAAAGAGGGTAAGGGAGAAAAACAAAAAATCGTTTACCCGTTCGATACCAAAACATTCAGTGAGCAATGGGCAATATGGAAAGACTACAAGGCAAACGAGCATGGGTTTAAATACAAAACCGCTGTTAGCGAACAAGCCGCCCTTAGCAGTCTCGGCACCCTCTCCAAATATGACGAAGCCACTGCCATAGCGATAATGCACCAGAGTATGGCAAACGGCTGGAAAGGTTTCTTTGAAGAGAATACCACACATGGAAGCACAAAACAACCTTCCGGCAAAGGCGAAAGCAGCTATAGCGACGCTTTCAAACGAAAGATTGTTGGCCGTTTACAGTCCGAATAACTGCATGCGCCACGCCGGGAAGCTCGCAACCATAGAAGATGCCATGAACAGTACCGCGCCCACCCTTGGCACCCTGCACCGCGAGAAAAGCCGTGACTTTACCATAGGGCTCGTTATGGGGTGGCTGGTATACCTTAACGAACTGCTCGCCCTGCGAAAGCCCATGAGCGAAGACCAGATAGAACTGTGCGCTACCGAGATTACCGATACGTTCTACACCCTTAAGATGAGCGACCTGACCTACCTGTTTAGGCGTATTATTTCGGGGCAGTATGGCGAGTTTTATGAGAGCCTCACGATTTCGAAAGTGCTTACGTTCTTCAGGGATTATTTTGACGAACGCTGCCGCCATGCCGCACAGCAATCGATACGGCAGCACGCCGATTTTTCGAGCCAGGACACATTTAATTACTCGCAAAACCTCCGCAGGATATGGAATGGAGACTCAAAAGGTTATTGAGTTTCGGGTTTCGGGTTTCGGGTTACCACGATTGCTGACAGAACGCAGATACCGCAGATCTTGGCGGATAATCGCGGATTTCAGCACGATTGAGCCATTCCGAGTGAAGCTACAAATAACCAAATAACCGCATCGACAAATCAACTGTTCTTTGACATACTGTAAAAAACCAATTATTCCCGAATGGGAAAACTAAACCCCTCACGGGTTTTCCATACACCGCTTTTGCGGCCATTCATCCGATTTTACACTACCGTAATCTGATTCTATAGGTTAATCTGCTAAAAAATAAATAGCTTTACAACTCATTATCAGGATACCAAACCAATATTTCGACATAAATCTAAAATCCAACTAACCATGGCATTACTAACAAGAACACAAATAAAAACGGTGGTTTTAAGGAGCCTTAAAACCATTGCCGACCTGCCCGAAGACCCTGAGGCAGCTACTTTTGCCGCTTTTGACAATTTTCAGAAGCACGTTTTCCTCTCCACACTCAAAGGTCAGATAAACGCCCTGCCCTACTACATGAACGACGGCAGCACCAGCTATCTCGCCTATTATAACATTAACCTTACACCCGACTCTACCGACGAATGGCCTACTGTAGCCGACTGTATTGACTGGATAATTGAAAACCAGAGAGTTGTTTACCTTTAATACCATCCAACATGAAATACCTTTTTTACCTGCTACTTGCCTTAAGCATACCCTTGCCGGCATTGGCACAAACCGATATTGTTACTCCCACTAAAATTGCCCTGATTAAAAACACCGTGGGCGAAGCATCAATGTCTATCGACATTCAGCTTGACATCAATAAAAACGAAAGCATCGACTTTGACCACTGGATAAACCACCCCGAAGACAAGCCTAAGGTTTCGCTTCAGTATGGCGATCAGAAATCAGACTGTCCGCTACGCGTAAGACCCGAAGCCTCGGCAAAGAATTCGATAGGGTTTATCGTAAGCGGATTTACCGAGTCGACCCTCGAACGCTTTTTAAACCGTGACCACGACAACCAGATAAAACTGCTGGTAGAAAATGATGTACGGGTAAACCTGCTGCATATGCCCGACACTATGGCAACGTCGCATCTTCTGGTCATTAAAGCCGATGTGCTCAACAAAATGATAAATGACCAGCTTACCATTACCGCCGACGACCGTAGTGGTTTCCTGACCTCACTGAACAACTTTTACTACTACCAGAACAAGGTCGATTTTGGGGTGCAGCCTTCGCAGGACACCGTAAAAACAAGCTATATCCTAACGATGAAGCTGCAAAACGCTTACAATCGCAAGAACTTCCTGAAGTGCGACGATTCCCAAAAAGGCACTCCCATATACTGGAGCCTGGATACGCGCCTGAGCACCGAGTTTAAGGATTCGCTAAACTACATTAAGTTCTACCCCGTTAACCTGATGTGGGAGAACTACAGCAAAAAGATTCCGTTCCAACTAAGCATAAAGGCAGGACATGAGTCGAGTCAGGATTTCATCAGCAAAAGAGCCGCACTCGACGCATCGATAACCCTGATTACGCCAAACGCCATAAACCTTACCACAGCCCAGTCCAACCGTTTGCGCCTGAAACCCGTAATCACGGCAGGGATAAAAGGCTATTATGACTATTCCAACAACGTGGAAGCCTTTACATCGGGTCAGCCCCACGTAGACGGGTATTACTATGTTCCGGTGTTTAACAACTACGCTATCATCTTCGAGGGTACCGCCTTTTACGACATGAGTACTGTGCGCAACCCCGACAACAAGATACAGGGCAACTACTCGGTAACACTGGGTGCCGAGATACCCAAAACAGGCTTTAAGGCCATGTTTAAGTACGTAGACGGTAAAAGCGACATCAACTTTAAAGACGGCTCGGTAATAGCAATAGGTTTGCTGATGGATTTCTTCCAGGAGAAGAAGTAAGCTGCGCTGTTTCGGGTTATTGAGTTGCGAGTTTAGGGTTGCCACGGTTGCTTTTATACGTTTTGTCATTCACCGTGCTGTCATTGCGAGCGGATCCGCCGCGGCGGAGGAGCGTGGCAATCTATTTAATGATCTGTCATTCCGACGAAGGAGGAATCTCTATTAATCCCAATAAATATCAATAGAACACGGATGACACGGATTGAGCGGATGAACACTGATTTTCCTGTGCCTGCTGTCATTGCAAGGAGGTACGACGTGGCAATCTAACACAATACTTTTTATTTACAAGAAAGTAAATTAATATTTAAGATATTTTTTACAATATTAAAACATATTGATATGTTTTATATATTTGAAATACTTATAGGTGTCAGATGCTTGAAATTCGCAAAACCATACATGAAGCTGAAAAAGTATATGATACTGGCGCTAGACCAATATTAGTTACTTGCGATGATGTACAAGACTGGGTTTGCAAACACAATCAACCATCTAAACTTTGCAATGAAATTATTGGATCTAAATTTGCCGAAATATGGAACCTCAAAACTCCTGAGATTTGCCTAATAAATGTCATAGAGGACCATATACCAAAAAAATATTTAAATGTCCTTCAACCCATTAATTTCAGAAAATTATGTTTTGGATCATTATATCGTGCAAATTCAAAAGAACTCGATTCTTCAACAACTTTACTATTTAAAGAGTCTGGTTTTAGAAAAAAAATTAAAAACAGAGAGGATTTTTTAAAAATTGCATTATTCGATATTTGGCTTTCAAATGAAGACAGAAATTTCAACAATTCAAACCTTTTTATAGACTTTGAAAAATCTGATCAAATTTATTTTTGGGTCTTTGACCATGGAGAAATTTTCAATTCAAATTCAATTCAACATGGAACATTTATAATTACTGAAGATGAATCGATTATAAAAACTGAATTAGCCAACATTCTGTTTAAGAAGGGGCAAAAATTAACAGACACTGTTAATAACTTAGTTGAAAATTTTTATCTTTGCACCTCTGAATGTGAGCAAAATTTAACTGGGGTTTTAGACCTTATCCCAACACAATGGGGAGTCGATTTAGATGAATTAGAAAAAAATATCAGAAAAGAATTATTCACTAAAGAATGGTTGGAGGAGTGCGAGCAAACTTTCCGATCATTCATTCAGATAAATATAACAAACAAATGAAAACATTTTTCAGCATAATCTATATTCCTCTTAACCCTGCTTTAAAAGAAAAAGTCAGTGTCGGATTGATTATGTCCGATGGTGAGAGAGATTATTTTAAGATTTCTAATTCGAAATTAAATGTCATTAAACATTTAATTCCCCATCAAAATTTTTCGATTTTAAAAACATATTTCAAAAGTCTAAGTAAAGACATCAATCAATATTTTGACGATAATGACTTTAAATTAATTACAACTAAAAAATCTTCTAATTGGATTAATGAATCATACATGTCATATTTGCATAGATATGCAAATAATCTTGTCTTATTCTCAGAAATAAAATCAATTGATATCAAATTAGATAAAATTAGTTTCAAAAAAATATTTGAAAAATATATTTTTGAATTCGATGAAGAAGAAGTTCATCATAGAATATTTCATTTAGAAGAGACAATAAAATTAGATTTATATGATAAAATTGAAAATCGTGTAAATATTGACACACTAATTAGCCCACGAGATTTTGAAGAATTAATCACTCCTGTCGAAGTTGGTTTTATTGGACGAAATGGAACAATTGTTGCTGGTCAAACTGTTGATTTTTCAAAGAGATTATATAATCTCGAAAATGATTTAACAAAATTTATCTCTTTTACAAAAGCAGCGGATTATAAACAAAATCAACAAAAGGGGAAGTATTTTATAGTTGGGGAAGAACCTAATAAAAAAGAATTCCCTCAGAACCACAGAACTTGGAAAAACGTAAAAGACAGCAAGTTAGTCGATTATGTCAACTCAAATGAAATTGAAAAAATTGCTGATTATATTGAAAAAAAAGATGTAACACCATATTTTAATAAAGAAGCCTCAAATTAATGAGGCTTTTTCTTTAATATTTCCTTCACTCTCTAAAAAATGAACCCCGAAGCACTCCCTGCTTCTCCCCATTTAAAAAAACCTACCCGCAAGGGCGTTAAGCCACAATACCGCGATACCTACCCTGCCGAGGCACACAAACTCTGTTTGCTCGGTGTACAGGACAGGGATTTGGCGGCTTACTTTGGCGTATGCCGTAAGACCATCCTGAACTGGAAAAACTCCTACCCCGACTTTGCCGAGGCCATTACCCGTGGCAAAAAGGCTGCGGATATGGAGGTGGCGGCTTCGCTATACCAGGCAACGCTGGACAGGATCATCACGACCAAACAGGCCATTAAATGCAAGGAGATCTATTATGACGATAACGGCAAACGCGTAGAGAAGGAACGCGTGGAGATCGTGGAAGTGGAAAAGCACATTCCGGCCGACTTCCGTAGCCAGCAGTTCTGGCTCAAGAACCGCAACCCTAAAATGTGGAGCGATAAATATTTAGAGGATGACGACGATACCCCAAAAGCCGTCTCCCTGAATCTGGGCTCCGGCCTTGACCCTTATGAAACTGCTGATTAAGCAGGAACATGCCATTTTTTTCCTGAAGGACAACGTTACCGAAGAGGTACTTTACGGCGGTGCTGCCGGTGGCGGAAAATCGGCTCTCGGATGCCTATGGCTCATGGAAATGTGCCAGAAATACCCCGGAACACGCTGGCTTATGGGACGGAGCAAACTGAAAACCCTTAAAGAAACCACACTCAACACCTTCTTTGAGTTGGCAACGATGCTAAAGCTGGGCGGACAGTTCAATTATAAGTCGGCGGAGCATATCATCCACTGGAAAAATGGCAGTCAGATTATCCTCAAAGACCTGTTCCTCTATCCTTCCGACCCAAATTTTGACAGTCTTGGGTCACTCGAAATCTCAGGTGCTTTTATTGACGAATGCAACCAGGTAGCTTATGCTGCATGGCAAATCGTGAAGTCCCGTATACGCTACAAACTCAACGAGTACAACCTCATCCCCAAGATGCTGGGAAGCTGTAACCCTGCAAAGAACTGGACCTACAAGGAGTTCTACAAAACCACCCGCGAAGGCAGGCTTGCTCCCTATCGCCGTTTCATTCAGTCGTTGCCTACGGACAATCCGCACCTGCATCCGAGTTATCTACAATCGCTCTTACGATTGGATAAAAACAGCCGCGAACGCCTGTACTTCGGCAACTGGGAGTATGACGACGATCCTGCGACCCTGATAGACCACGACAGCATTGCCGATTACTTTTCGCCAACCCACCTTTCGCCGCATGGCGTAAAATACATGACCATAGATGTGGCCCGTAAGGGTAAGGACAAAACGGTTTTCAGGATATGGCATGGGTGGGTGTGCATTAAGCGCGAGGCTATTGCCAAGTCGGGCCTTGATGAAGTTGTAGGCCGTGCACGAATATTACAGTCCAAACACGGCATTGCGTTATCCAACATCATTGCCGATGAAGATGGCGTGGGCGGTGGCGTGGTCGACTTCCTGAAATGCAAGGGCTTCGTGAATAACTCATCACCTCTCGAAATGCGTGAGGGTACTGTTTTTGTAAAACCCAACTTTGACAACCTTAAGAGCCAGTGTTCTATAAAAATGGCGGAGATGATAACCAACAGGCTGGTAGGAGAGATTTGCGACGACCACCACGTGCGCCAGACCACCGCTGAAGAAATGGAACAAGTCAAGCTCAAGGACATTGACAAGGACGGCCGTAAGGGCATCATCGCCAAAGACCGCATCAAGGAACTCATAGGCCGCTCCCCCGACGAATGGGACAGCATAATGATGCGGTACTGGTTTGCGCTGCGGAAGGATTATTCGGCAAGAGTAAGAGTAGCCCCCTAACCCCCAAAGGGGGAACTCTTACGCAACCCTTAAGATTTCTAATATCCCCTCATTATCACGGCTGAGTGGTAATTCCCCCTTTGGGGGTTAGGGGGCTAACATCTCATGAAAAACATCACCCTAAAACACTACACCCGCTTGCGGGATACTCTCGAATATGACCTGATACTGGAGCACCTGAAACCTAAGAACAACTTTGGCGGAAAGCAGATGAACATCCACACCATGCCTTATGCCAATGTAAAGTACTGCATACGGCTGCTGCCAAAGATTAGCGACTGGAATGGGGTGCTTCAGCTTTTCGAGATTTGCTTTGATATTGACGAAAAGACCTTTTGGAAAGCCCCTATAACCGACTTCTTTGCAGTACGTAAATTTGTCACAGAAGAGTTTGCGCGCATTATCGCGACCGAAAACAAGCTGCTCGCCACCCTGAGCACCGACAGTCACCTATGGGACATGGCAGGTGCCGATAAACTCAAGCCGTACAGCGACACGCTTCCGTTATTACAATTGGGAAAACAGTTTGGGCAATATCCGTTCGATCTGGGACGTAAGCCCTACGGCGAAATATTCAGCCTTTTGGCACAAACCAAAGCCCAGAATGAAGTGGAGAATGAGTATAGGAAATTGGTTTCGGGTTAACGGGTTTCGGGTTCAGAGTTGCTTACTCGTGCTGAATTCAGAAACGTGTGTCATTGCGAGCGGAATGACTAACAAGACGAGTAAGCAGTGCTAGTGGGTTGGGGTGAGGTCAAACAAATAACCAAATCCACGAATCAACAAATCAACCCAAACTAACCCCAAGTATCTCCCCATAGGCAACTGCTGCTTTATGCACCAGCTCTGTCCAGTCGTCGGCAGCGTTATCATCGGCACCATCGGAGATGTATTTAAGGCACAGGAAAGGAATTTCCTCGGTCATGGCAATCATGGCAAGAGCATAGGCCTCCATATCAACCACGGTATAATCGGCGGCGGTGTGGCCCATCTCGAAGTTATCGCCCGTACCGCAAACAGCAGTTTTAAGCCCGGGTAATTCGAGTCCGTAACTGATAACCGACGGCAGCCCCGAAAATGGCGTTTCATACTTTTGGTAGCCCAGCGCCTGAACATCCATGTCGCGTTGCACGAAACCTGTACAGCACACTACCTCGCCTTTTGCAAAATGCGCACTCCCGGCAGAACCCAGATTGACGATAAGTTTAGGCTTTTTGGCAGTAATGGCTTTGGTTAGCTGATAAGCAGCATTGACTTTTCCTATACCGGTAATGAGCTTTTCGTGTCCGTTAAAGACTTCGGCAGCTTCCGATGCCAGCGCAAAAGTGAAGAGTATATCGTCAAAGGCAAAAGCCGTGGTTTCGTTGATAACGATCATGGTAGATTTTTTTTGCAAAGATAACTTTTAATGTTTCGGGTTTGGAGTTTGTGGTTTAGAGTTATCTTCTGATCCCAATCAATACTCAATGGAACACGGATCCCGATAGCTATCGGGACAGATTGCACGGATTAGCATAGATTTCCCATCTGTATGAGTTTAGCTTCAAATCAACATCAACAAATAACCTAATCAACTAAATTTCTATATTTACACATTAACAATAAATATATGAGAACGCCTGCCCTGCTTACCTTCTTGCTACTGTTTATCTTTTCGGAAGCCAAAGCGCAACACCAATACGAAAACATAGCTTCTATCACCGAATATCTTGACCAAAGCGGACTTGAATATGACAAAAAAGACATTGCTGTTTTCAGCATCTTTGATGCGTGGGTCAAAGCGATGAAAATAGACAAAAAGAACGAGTTCCCGGATGTATTTTTCTTTAATACCGAAGGTAAAAGCGTAAAGCTAAGAGGCTATTTATGTTCTCAGACGATAAACAACATTGAAAACATCGGAAAATCTAAGGTTAATAAAAAGGAAGAAGATGCCGACTGGTGGTTTACCTATATGACCTACGCCGAAGAAGACCCTAACAGGTTTGTAAAACCTTATGATGGTTATATTATAATTGCATGGACAAAAATGGTTCCTAAAGAAATGAATGAAACTGCTTTTAAATGGTACACATCGGTTAAAAAAAAGAACAACCCCAATATCAAGGTTTTTCTTTTAAGCTTTGATATTATGGACTTTTGGGAAATAAGCGATGCAAACAAAAAGGCACTGGGTCTTTAGTTTTCTGTCACCGTTTCTAATTGACCGCTCTGTCACTCCGAATGCAGCGAAGCTGAATTGAGGAATCTCAAATAATCCCAATCAATACTCAATGGAACACGGATCCCGATAGCTACCGGGACGGATTTGGGCAGATGAATACGGATTTTTACCGGCTTAGGTGAGAGTTTCCCTTAAGCTTTGGGTATACCTTATCAATGTTGTAAAGCATAAGATGAGAAGTACCCTCTACCATAAAAACAGTATCGCTATCAACATTAAGCACTTTACATTTATGCCCGTTTATAGTGAGTATCTTTTTTTCAGCATTATAGTTCCATAAAAGGGGAGTATTCCTTACTGAGCCATCATCGTTAAAAATGGTATTTTCTTCATCAGAATACATCAGGATGCTTTTAAGTACCCCATCAGCATCAAACACATAATAGTCATTAGGCCAGTTATCGGTTTCCTTTTTTAGGGTTTTGCCTTCTAAAACCACCCATTTGCTTTTGATAAGCTTTTCTTCCAAAGCAGATTGCCTGTTACAGGAAAACAGGGCGATAGCAAACAGTAAAAACAACAGCTGTTTCATGAATTTGGGTTAGAAAGTAAAGCTACAAATTTTTCTGGCACTCTCCTTAAATGGAACACAGATGACACAGATTGTACAGATGAACACGGATTTTTCTCAACGCTGCTGTCATTACGAGCGTAGTGCAACGGAGCATGGTAATCTCTCCTAAACCCAGTCAATATGAATTTAAACGCGGATTGGGCAGATTTTCTCATCAGTATGAGCCGTATGAGTGATGCTCCTCCCTCTCCTTTGGAGAGGGCTTGGGTGAAGCCAAATAAACACATCAACAAATAACCAAATCAACAACAAAGAAAAAATGAAAGACATAGTACGCATCCTCGAAGGCATAGCCTTCGACAATAACCTCGTGTATCATTACGGCAAAAAAGCTGCACTGAACCTATTAGATGGGTCTACAGAAGCAAACACTACTTACCTGCTGCACGAATTTACCAACCGCAAAAGCGAATACAACGACAGCGGCACACTTATAGTCGCGGCCAATTATGAAGGCAAGTTCTTTTTGGTAAAACAAAGCGATTTTGACCAAAATTACTTTGCCGAAGCCGGCGATGTAGAAACTTCAAAATATACCAAACACATTGAACCCCTGCTTGCCCTATTCAAAAACCTTGGCAACAGCCTTGCCTGTTCGGGCATTGAAGTGAACCAATGGGACAACATTGACGTAACCGACGCACTCGATGCCAACATGGATGGGCTGCTTTGCACCTATAAGCTTCGCATACCGGCAAACTATGAGTAACACGATGCAAATACTGTCTGCCGAATTTGAAGCCCTTAAAAGCGATTTAATTGCAAAGTATGACGAACTCGGCATGCGGGCATCGGGTCAATGGGCAGAGCGTTTATCAGTACAATCAGGTGAGAATGGTGCCGGGATCCTTCAGGAAAGCTATGGCGATCAGCTGGAATTTGGCCGTAAGCCCGGCAAGCAACCCCCAAGCGAAGCGATTGAACAATGGCTTATAGCCAAAGGCATAGCGGCACGACTGGAAAAAGACATAACCATAAGCAGCCTTGCCTACCTAATTGCACGAAAGATAGGCCGTGAAGGCTGGAACCGCGAACAGCACGGAGGCGTAAACCTCATCAGCAGTGTGGTAACGCCCGAACGCATTCAGAGCATCATCGATAAAATTGGCGAAAGCCAGCTAAACGAACTCACAACTAAGATTTCCGATTACCTGAACACTCTGCAAGCATGATAAAATTTGTAACCGATATTGACAAAGACAGGCTGCGCATGGCCTATAACAACGACATCATCCGTTTTTACAGCGACGACACCAACCCTGCCCTTTATGCCGATGTGATATTGAGGGAAGACAGTCCGTTTCTGTTAGAAACCCTGGAAGCCAAACAGCTTTTCAGCATACGCCTCTACCCTAACCCTGAAGGGAAATTTTATGTTAACCTGCAGCCTTATGCCGCAGCCACCCTGAACACCCGCAATTTTGAAGATAATCTTTCGCCCTCGCCCGAAGCCGGCAGCCCCGATAGTTTTACCTATGCTTTTTCTGAGGGAATAGTGCTTACCGCCTCGCTTACCATTAGCATTACCCATACAGGTGGAGCAGTGGCTAAAAGCACCTATCCTATTACCTGGCTTGCCGGAGCACAGCAGCATGGCGAATATACCCGCCTTGCCAAAGGCAGCTTTTTACTGCTTTCGCCTTCGCGAAAGGACAATGCCAACGAATGGCCTTTAAAATACTGGCAGGGCTATCCGTTTGATTTTTCGTTTTACATGCCTTTTAGCCTGCTTTCGCTACGCCGAAACTTTAGCCTGATGAATGAAACCAACGGCCTTAGCCAGACCTTTACTCAGGATGGCAGCGTAACGCGGCTTGTCTTCTCGGACGGGCGTACCGACGAAACCCTCGAGACCCTGCTCCCTTTGGCAGAAGGAAGGAACAGGCTGAAGTTTGGTTTTACACAACCTAAATGGGCTTTGGTGGAAAAAGTGCCTTATAAGTGTGGTGTATACCTAAAGTGGCTTAATGCACTGGGCGGTTACAGCTACTGGCTGTTTGAAAACACCTATGCACTGGACCGCAGTACCAAATCGTTGGGCGAAATGGATAGCGACAATAACAATCTGGACAGCAGTTTTGGGCGCAGCATCGCTCTTGGAAAAGAGAGTCAGGACAGCATGAAGATCATTGCCGAACTGCTTAACGAAGACGACCGCCGCATTGTTGAGGGTATTTTGGAGAGCCCAAAGATCTATCTGTTTACAGGGCAGCCTTTTGCACGCAACAGCTCCCGCAGTTGGATAGAGGTTAATCTTAAAACTTCATCGGCACGCCTGAAAAACCCTAAGCAACCGCTCATCAATTTTGCTTTTGAGATTGAGTTGCCGCAGCGTTATACAATAACGCTTTAAGTTTGGGGTTATTGGGTTTCGGGTTGCTTACTCCTTCTTTATGATTTTCAGTATTGGAAACGTTCTGTCATCCTGACGAAGGAAGGATCTCAAATTGAACACGGATGCCGCAGATCTGGGCGGATCCCGATAGCTATCGGGAGTAGGTGGATTGGTTAAATTATACTCACCTTTATGATAAGAAAACACCCCGGCTTTCAGCCACCCCTCTAAAAGAGGGAAAACCTACTCAAACCTTCTTACTCAAACTTTGCAACTCTGCTTCTTTGAGACTTTGCAACCTAACAACAATATTTCAGGAAAACTTAAAATGAATGCTCCTCTACATCAACAAACAGCTTGTAGACCTTGACAGCAATCAGACCATTGCACAAACCAAACAGGTAAACGACCTGAACAGCCTTGACAACCGACAGGCGAATTATACCAATAAGTTCAAACTGCCTAAAACCGCCAATAACATCCGTATTATGGGCTATCTCACACTGGCAGGTAACAACTCAGACATTCCGTACCAAAAAAACGAATGCAGCCTGTTTAGCGATAATGGCGAATGCTTTGTTTATAATGGCTGGGCAGTGGTAACCGATGGTGGCGACAGCTTTGAGGTGGCAGTATACGACGGTATTATTGACCTTTATAAGGCCATCGAAAACCAAAACATTGCTTCCATTGGCCTTGAGCCCCTAGAACACATAAAAAACCTTGACGCCATAAAGAACACCTGGAATCCTTCGCATCCGATGTTTGGCAAATGCCGATACATACTCGCCGATTACAACGGCAAAACAGGATACAGGAAGGCGGGATTTCCGTTTCCCATCGACAAAATAGACATCGATTACCTGGTGCCTTCGGTAAATGTGGCCTGGCTGTGGGACAGCATCTTTAAAAACTACGGGATAGACTATTCGGGGTCGGTATTCCTTACCCAGCAGTTTAAAAACCTTTGGATGACCTACCCTAAAGGCATTATCACTCAGGACGACGGCACGGAAATTTTCAAGGCTAATGTTTTTGGGAATGCCAATAGCGCCAATATATTTAATGCATGGAAGAACTGCCTTTTGCGCTATACTACCGACGATACTGCCTATCTGGATCATTTTTATGAAGACCCGCAGCATTACAGGCTAACAGCAAAAGAATCAGGCTACTATAGGATAAACCTGAAATGCAAGCTCAACAACAGGGAAAAAACCCGTGTTTTTATCGTAAAGAACGTAACCGGAACCGACAATAATTACCTTAACACGCTTTCGGAATACAAATATTTTATTCACGATCTGGCTCCTAATACCGAGTATAAAGGATCGTTAACCGTCTGGCTCGAACAAAACGAGAGCTTCAGCCTGATGATGCGCCACGAGAACGCTAACGGCTATGTGGTGGTTAACGGTAATCCGGAGATGGAGGTAACCATATACCGCCTTAACCTTGCCGCAATGGATTTTGCCGGAGCCTTTGCCGATTTTTCCGTCAGGGATTTTCTGGCAGAAGTGATTTACCGCTTTGGGCTAACGCTTTTTAAAGACAGATACAGCGGCAATTATGAGTTCCTTACGCTTCAGGAAATACTCCAATCGCCCGAACCGATCGACCTGAGCCGTAAGCTGGTAAAAAAGGTATCTGAAAATTATATCTATGGCAGCTATGCGCAAAACAACTGGTTTCGCTACAACTACAACACCAAAGAAAATGACCATAACGATGGCTGCATAAAGCTGCAAAACGTAAACCTGCCCGATAGTAAAGAGATGATAAAATCAAAGGTATACAGCCCCGAAAAAGACAGGTCGGGTTACCTGCGGCGCAATGGTAACATTTACAAACTGTGGGAAAAGGAAATAGATGACGACCCTGATGCCGAGGAACCTGTTACCTACAAATCGCTCGACAAGCGTTACTATTTTATGCGTTCCGAAAAAACCGAGAAACCACTGCTGCTCATCTTTAACACGACGCAGGAAACCAGTAATGTGAGCAGTTACTGGACAGAAAATTACTGGAAGCTGTCTTTTAGCGACAGCATTGCCGATTATTACGGCGCAATAGGAACACTACTGAACAAAACCCAACTGGTTACTGCAGAAATGTACCTTAACGACAGCGATATTGCCAACTTTGATTTCAGGAAACTGTATTATATCGAGCAGCTGGGCGGTTACTTTTTAATGAACAAGATAAACAATTATATACCGGGGAAACCCGTAAGATGCGAGCTGCTTCGCATAGCGTCTTACTCCCCTGATGCCGATGCCCGTAAAAACATAACCATGACCAAGGTGGTTATGGGTAACTTTTTTGCCGATGTATATTTCACTACCCAGGGTAATCCGCAGGCTATAGCCCTTAATGCTGCCAAAGCCAGTGGCGAACCGCTTTCGGGCCGTACGGTAGATCCTACTGTAAGCAGGGTACGCTATGCCTTTAATGTACCGGGGGTTTATACCATCTCACTTACTGCCGATGGCTATACCACTCCTGCAGTTCAGGTTACTATTCCGGGCAACAATACCATTTTACTGCCATGATACAGCAAATACACACCCTAACGCCCCAAATTGACTTTGGTTTTGGGCATACCGTAAAAAAAGTACCGGCAGGAACATCCGTTACCATATGGCTGTCTACCCTATACAATCGTGAGGCCTACTGCTTTGCCCTTACAGCCCCCGGCACTATTACCAAAGTTTCAGATTACGAATATACCATAACACATAACACCCCGGGTATATACACCCTACAGCTTACGGTAACCCATAAAGCTACGGGATTAAGACTTATAAGCAATACTTTAAACCTTACCATTACCTAATGCCAAAGAACATAACCATAGCGAAACTGGACATAGACACCCAGGCTCTTCAGGAAAGCATTCAGAAAACCGAAAAAGAAATAGACAAACTCGCCGAAAAGCAGGATAAGCTTATAAAAAAAGGTAAAGAAGGCTCAGACAAGTTCAGGGAAAATGCTAATGAGCTGAGCATCCTCAACGGTACGCATCAAATGTTATCTAAATCACTTACCGCTTCAGAGGCTACTTTTAATGATTACAAACAACAGGTAGCCGAATCGTTTCAGCAGATAAATCTTTTTAACGGAGGATTAGGCGGATTCATAAGCCGTGCGCAGGAAGCAGGTGGTGTAGGTTCGCTAATGAAAGACTCCTTTGCAGGAATGACCGACGGTATTAAAGGAATGGGCAAAGCCCTTACCTCAAATCCCATAGGCCTTATAGTGGCCGCGGTTCAGGCTGTAATAGGCGTTTTTAAGGACTTTACTCCTATTGTAGAAACGGTTGAACAGGCTATGGCAGCCGTTGGGGCCGTGGTACAGAGTGTAGCCAATGCTTTTATTGGCCTGTTTACCGGTGATGCGGGCAGTTTCTTCAGCAGTATTACTACAGGGGCTGCAGAGGCTGCCGGGGCTGCAATAGAACTGAAAAAAGCGCAGCAGGAACTGAATAAGGAAATAGAACTGCAGGAAATAAAAAACCAGGAAGCCGTCGCCAGCATAGAAAACCTGATGGACAAAGTGAAGGATCAAACCAAATCGGAAGAGGAAAGGATTGCACTTCTGGATAAAGCAACTTCCCTTGAAAAACAGAACTATGACCAACGTAAAAAACAGGCAGAGGAACTATATAACCAGGCGGTACAACAAATAGCCATCGGTAAAAACCTGACACAGGAAGAACTTAAAAACCTCACATTAAAAGGTGCAGCCTATGCCGCCGAACTGGCAAAACGAAAGAACATAAGTGACGAAGAGCTTCAAACACTCAAAAAGGCACAACTGGAACGCTCTAAAATATATGATGAAGAAAAGGGCATAACCCAAAAGCACACACAGGAACTTGAAAAAATTCATCAGGATGCTGAGAGACAGAGGGACGAACGCGAAAAGAAAAAAGCAAAACAAATACAGGATGCTATTGAAGGCCAACGACTCGAACTGCAACTACTGATAACCAATCAGGGCATAAAAGGAAAAGCCTCAATGGATGAACTGGCACTTGCCGAAGAGGTTGCCAAAAGAAAACGAAAAATTGCCCTTGCTGAATATAATGCCTCTGAAAAAACGGCAAATGACAAGCGTAGGCTTGATCTTGCCAATGCAGAAATTACAAGGGATCTTACCGAAGTTCAGGCTAAAACGGCTGTAAAAACAGCAGAGAGAGAAATCGAAGCTTACAGGCAAAAAAACCAGACGCTGATTAAAGAAGGTGAACTCATGTCGGATGCGGTGTATGCTAAAGAAAAAGAACGCATAGATGCTACACTTGAAGCAGAAACCAAATTTCTTGTCGCCAAAAAAAGCAACGGGTTGCTAAGCGAACAAGAATACCAGTCAGAGCTTGACAACCTGAGGAAAACGCACGACGCTGCCATTGCCGAAACCGACAAGCAAAAACAGGATGCCCAAAGAACAGCTATTGCCAAAGAAGCCGATGAAAAGGCCACCGCCTATGAAAATGATATGGCTGCTGCCGAAGGAAGGTATCAGGAACAGTTAAAAATAGAAGACCAGCGCCATATTGATGAAGGGCTTAGACTAAAGGCATTACTGGATAATAAACTTATATCCGAGCAGGAATACAATGCGCTCTCGGAAGCCGAGACAGAAAAAACAGAAAAGAACAAAGCCAACATTAATAAAGCGGCTACTGACGCCAAACTGAACCTTGCCAACCAAACCTTTGGCAATCTTGCTGCCATTATGGGTAAGGAAAGTGCAGCAGGAAAAGCAATGGCAGTAGCCCAGGCAACTATTGATACATATAAGTCGGCAACGGCGGCCTATAGTGCCATGAGTGGCATCCCTATTGTGGGTCCGGCACTGGGTGCGGTTGCAGCCGCAGCAGCAGTAGCAGCAGGTGTTGCCAACGTAAAGAAGATAACATCCACCAAACCGCCAAAGGCCGAAAAGGGAGCGTTGTTTAGTATAGGCGGACAACGCCATAGCGCAGGTGGCACCCTATTTACCGGTGCCGACGGTACCCAGTTTGAAGCCGAGCAAGGCGAACTGATAGGCGTTATGAATCGCAATGCAGCACGTCACTTTATGGCATTTAACAATGCGTTCCCGGCCGGTGGTGCTTCGGCACCCAATTACTTTGCAGGTGGTGGAATCGTATCACGGGAAATTGCCCAGCAAAACCTCAATACCGATGAGCTTGCCCTTAAGATAGCCGAGGCCAACAGGAACCTCCCCTCTCCGGTTGTTGCAGTTCAGGATATTGTTACTGAAGGTAACAGTTATGTAAGGGTTAGGGATTCTGCTAATTTTTAAAAACAAAGCTCCCCGCTATTGCGGGGAGCTTTATAATAGAAAACTCTTTGAATCTACATCTTTTGCAGACACTTAAAATATTCTTTCAGGATACCTCCTTCGTTTACAACCTTTTCAAACTTATTTAGTTTTACAGATTTTATCTTGTGCTGGGTTAAAAGCTTTAAATCCGTTGGTTTTTGGAGTATTGGGCTTGCTGTTAAAACAGCCTTTCCATACGAATTAAGCGATGCTTTCAGTTTTTCGTTAGGCAAAGATATAGTAGCTCCACTATCAAAAACGATTGTTAATCCTTTCCAACCGGCGACTGGAATAGAAGTTTCTGTAGTTGGTAAATTTATCGTAACCACCAGCACTTGTGAGCCTGGATTCTTTACTATCTGGATTCCATCTTCAAATGGCGTAGTGTAATACGTAGCTGTACCATCTTTTTTTATTTTCTCGCAAAAAAAACCTTCGGGATAATCAAGACCGCCTACTACTTCAAAAGGGAACTTAAAGCTAACTTCCGGATCATATTTAAAATATATCTGGCCGGTTTCTGAATTTTCCAGAAGAAATTTATAACGCAAATATTTTTTATCAGGACCTACCCATAATGGTTCATAAGAAATCAATTTAAATTCTTTTCCTACAAGTTCATTGTAAGGTGTAACGTATCCTTCCTTTTTGTAAATATTCTTAAGATCGGCATCAGTATAAAAGTCCTCGAAGCCATACTTTTGAGAATCTTCGGCTTTAGGTAATACCTTAAGGGTTTTTCCATTAAGAAGTTCAACTTTTTCTCCTGGAAAATTTTGCGCTAATGCGCCCAGACTCAAAAACAGAGCCAGTAACGAAATGATTTTTTTCATGGCGTATAATTAATTTGAATGGTTTATAATGTGTCAAATTTATAGAAAAAAGATTACTAAAAGCATAAACTCTTAAAAATATTTCTTTGATGCTGTTATATGCCCTTAAGCCCAAAAACTATTCTCTCGGGATGGAAGAACTATCTCGACAAGAGTGAAGTAACCGAAAACACAGCGAAACAAAGGGCTGCCGTATGTGCCACCTGCCCAAATGCCAAACAGGGTAAGCTGCTCGCTTTTATAAAAGACAGCTTAACTGAGATTGAAGGCGCATACTGTACTCTCTGCCACTGTCCCCTTAGTGCCAAAGTGCGCTCTACTGATATTTGCCCTGATAATAAATGGAATGACCCGATATGAAACCATAACAAGTCTTGGAGATGATTTGATTAAACTGATGGGAAAAAGTATTATTCCCGTGCATATACTCGACTGGAAAGTATATTATGAAGCCTACCTGAAACAAACGGAACTGCTCCTTAAAGAATACGGAAAACCAAAAAAGACCTGGGCTGCCGGTATGGTCGCCGATGAATTCAATATTAGCGAACGCACCATGTTTAATGTGATAGCGTTTATGGAATCCAGTTAAGAGTTAGGGGTTATTGGGTTTTGGGTTGCTTACTCAAGCTGAATACTGCGACTGAACACTGAAAACTATCTTAGGGTTTTGCCCAGAAAAGTTCAGGGTTGTTGGTAACATAAAAAACACGCTTATCTCCACTATCGTAAGTCATTTCAGAAACGTGCTGCTGGTTAAGTCCATCCAGCGGAACAAGTTCTACATAGTCTAAATGCGGATGGCTATGATCGGTTTCGGTATCATAGCTACTTATGGCCGGTGTCTGGATACGGTACAGGTTCTTAGCCATATAACCGTCAAGATAATCTTCTTTGGTTCGCTTGCTTTTATGGTTCCAGTTGGCTTCTTTATTCAGCTTAAGCGGTTTACCGGTTATTAGCCTTTCGCGCACCTCTTCTACACTCAGCAGATTTTTCTTTTCGTCCATAACAAAAGCCTCAAATGTAGGATCCATCCACAGCCATTTATTCAATTGCTTACTGTACACCATGTTGATAACATGACAGTCGTCAAACTTAAGTTCTTTTGGCATACAGGTAATATAACGCGAGGTAAAGCCCATTGCCAGATAGCATTCATTAAGTACCGTTGCCATCATACGGCAATTAACGCCACGGCCTTCTGCTTTGCAAACCCCGATAATTCCCTGTGCGTTTTTAACAGCAGGATTGTCGCTGCTACCGTCGTGGCGAATGGTATTGTGCACCCATCGCATCAGGTTCTTTATTTGCGAAACCTCATCGCCTTTTCCGGCAATGGAGTCAAGATTAAATTCTTTGCGCAGTTTTTGCAGATTGGCATCGCTTGAGGGTGTATAGGAAAACGCGGGGAATTCCCTTTTATCCTGAAGGTTATAGGCCAATCCCCTTTGAAGAGTTTCAATATAAGTAGGCTCATATTGCACGCGGGTCAGTGCTTTTTTGCCATTCAGGTCAATATAAAAGTCGTAAGGTTTGCCTTCAACAGGCTGTATGGTAATCTCACCCTTATCAGTATAAAAAGTAACCGTTTTGGCATTGGTAGCATATACGTCGGGCGAAACATCCGGGGTAATCTTCCATGCTTTCTTTTTAAGTTTTCCGTCGACCTTAATGTTTACCATTGCGGTGGTTGCGGTAATGGTTTTCATTTCCTGTGCAAAAGAAAGCACGGGAATAAGCAGTAGTGCAAATAGTTTTTTCATTTTCGATTGATTGATTATACGCGAATATAGGAAAAAACTTAAAAGAAGTGCACATTAGATTTAAGCAACAATGGTTTTATGGAGCAAACTCTATAACCTCATTATTTTCTTTTGCCCATTGCAGGAGTTTCTTTTTAGTCTCTTCTTTTTCTCCCTCAGACATCAATTTTTCTAAAGGTAAAACCCATTTTAATGTAGAAACAAATAAAGCAGCTACATTCATTTCTAGCTCATAGCTAATTTCAGAAAGTTTTCCATCTTCAACTATATATATCATTCCGCATCTTCCTGACGATTTACGATATACCCCATTTACTTTAGTCAGTGTTACAATATTATCTTTAATCCTTCTCTCACTATTCCAGTGTTGTACATTTTTTTCAGAAATATGTGTTTCATATAGATTCTCATCATGTTTAACTTCTGCCCAACCAAACGGGATCCTATGTTCCAAATCAGACTGATTACGCTTTAACTGAGCTAAAAAATATTCCATTTCATTAGACAAATTCATCCTTTTTGCAACTTCAATAAGTGAATTCCAAAATTCATTTGAAAAATAATGACCCGTCTCCTCCGAAAGCTCAATCAGGCTATCTAATGCCAACGCCCATTCTCTATTTTCCAAAAATTCTATACAGTTTTTGTATTGCCTGTGGCTATGATAAACTTCAGGGAGATAATCAAGTTGTTTTTGAATCAGGTTATCAAACGATTCATTATTTTCTTTTGATCTGAATAAATTAAAAAGTTTCATGAGTAGGCCATTGGTCTTTTCAAATATAACGAAGTTTACTTACAGTTGTTATAGAACCCGCATAAGTAAAGTCTTTGAGTGAAGCTGCGGCCTTAAACTCTGTGGCGTTAAGCAAATAGGAGCTTGAGGCGTTAAAAAGCATCCGCTGTCTGAGCGAAGCGAGTTCGGATGGTTTAGCTGAAAGATTCTATTTGTAGCCTAAGGAGTTCTGCCGTGCCTTTTTGTTTCTTTTGTGGCAAGACAAAAGAAAAGAATAACCACCCCGCCCTACTCCCGATAGTTATCGGAACTCCGAAGGAGTGGAATGCTCACTCAAACTGAACACTGCGACTGCAAACTGAAAACTATTTCTTCATCAGCTCAGTATTCTCTACCCACATCGCAAAGTAAGGATTAGGACTATCTACCCTCTTCAGCATTACCAAAAAGGGCTTATTAAAGTGAATTTTTTTTGGGTGGGGTTTTTCTTCAATAACAGCTAAAGGCATTTCTTCTACCGTTACCGTTTCAGCTTCACTCTCAACCTCTGCACCTTGCTCATCAAGAATAAAAGCTGTACGCTGAGTGGCTCTTTCAATAAAATAAGGTTGTTGTTGCAATACAAAACCATCTCCTTCAAGCTGTTTGTAATCAGTTTCAATATTAAAACTGAATTTAGGTATCAGGAGTTCATCACCTTCCATTCCAAAATCATATTTCCATGAGTTTATTCCAGAAGCTTTTTCCTCTTGTGCTTTTTCCATCTTTTCATTCAGAGCATCAAATATTTCCTGTAGATTATCGCTTTTCTCATCAGGCATATATAATACTACCAAATGATCGGTGTCCTTAGGGCGGAGTATTACTGCAAAATCGTTGTCGTTGTTGTAATACCAAATACGTATAACATCATGTAAATGTATATCTTGCCTACATTCAGCCTCATTAGCCCCAAAAGTTGAAACAGCTTCGCCTTTAAATTTCAATTCCTTACCATGATCTTTTAGCTTAATTACAAAAGGAAGCGATTTACTGAATTCGGTAAATATATTTAATCGCCCCTGTTGGATATTCAAATCGGTAGTAGCAGTATACTCATCTTTTTCCAATGTGTTTTTATACGACTGCGAATTATTTATGAGAGTAAGTTCAGGCTGATCTTTGTCAATCGTAAGCTGGTTTTCACTGATAGCCCTTACCTGATCCCATGCTAGCAAAAGCGTAGCACTATATACAGCATTTTTGCCATTGGGAAGAGGGCTTTGCGGAGTCATAACAAAGTCCGTCTGTTTGTACGCTGACAGTTTCTTTACTTCCGGAAACTGACGCTCTCCGGCACATCCTGCCAGTAGTAAAGGAAAAACAAGAGTAATAAGACGTTTCATAGTAAGTTGGTTAGGTTTCAAATATAACGAAGTTTACTTACAGTTGTTGTCATAGTAAAGCAACAGTGGTTTCTCCATCATTTAACAGATATTGATTGTGGATAACACACCCCTAACCCCTCTCAAGAGGGGAACACTCAGACCTGCTTACTCAGACCGTTAAGTGTGAATGAGTAAGAAAGATTGAGTGAAGCTAGTTCACCTCTTGAGAGGGGTTAGGGGTGTGTTTTTCCAATTGGGAGTTTACTAAAAGTGTTCACCCCTCATTTTTGAAGGGAATACTCACTCAAGCTGAATACTGCGACTGCTAACTGAATACTAACCACTGCAAAACCCATTGCAGTAAACACCCAAAAACCCGCCGTACCTTTGTACTGTAATTAATGAGAATGATTTGAAGATTTGAAAATGTGACAATTTGAAGATGCTAAATGTACATTAATCTCATCTTCAAATCTTCAGATCAAGTACTATCTAAATTACGATCGGTTTCCGGAAACCAATCCTTTTCAAATTTTCAAATCGACTAATCTTCAAATTTTTCTTCAATCTTTCAATCATATCTAATGAATGACAGGAAACATTTATATCTCCGGCCAGATAGGCACTTTTGACGGTGCAACGGGCGTAGAGCTTATTGATGTGATCGCACAGGTAAAAAAACAGCCACAAGCCACCGCCTTTAATGTGCACATCAATAGCGAGGGCGGACTCGTAGATGTGGGTTTCGACATCTACCACTACCTCAAATCGCTCGGCAAGCCCGTTACCACCATAGGCAGCGGTATTGTAGCCAGCATAGCCACGGTAATCTTTATGGCGGGCAGCAAAAGGCAGATACGCGAAAACACGCCCTTTATGATTCACCTTCCCTGGGGCGGCTCAATGGGCACTGCCGATGAACTGGAACTCTTTGCCGACCAGCTTCGCACCATAGAGAAAAAGATGGTAGGCTTTTATACCAAAGCCCTTAGCATCGAAGAACAGGCCATTATGCCGCTCCTTAAGAACGAAACCTGGCTCACGGGCAAACAACTCTCCGCCCTGGGCTTCACCACCACCCCGCAGCAGGTTAAAGCTGTAGCTAAAGCCTTCATTAAACCACAAACCCCTCTTATGAACGGAACGTTTACCGAGAAAGACAGGCACTGGATGGAAAGCCTGTTTACCAAAGTGCTTGCCAAGTTTAAGCACCACAACATGTTCAACAAAGTAATTCAGGATGCCACCGGTGCCGAGCTTGATTTTACTGATCTGCCCGATGATGCAGTGATTGAAGTTGGTGCTACCGCCACCGTAGATGGCAAACCTGCCGAAGGCGAATACTTGTTACCCGATGGTTTTACCTATGTGTTTACCGCAGGAGAACTGACAGAGATCATCGAACCTGAAGAGGATGCCGAAGAAGCTGCTGCCCTTCGTGCCGAGAACAAAGCCCTGAAAAGACAGCTTACAGCCATAAAAAGCGAGGTGCTTGCCCTGAAACGCCAGGTAACATCAAACTTTAGCGTAGATGGCAAAAAAGCCACCTACCGCAAAGCAGGCGAAGGCGACAAGCTTGCAGGAATGAAACAATATTTGAACGCAAAAAACAGAAAATAATGGCTCTTATAAACGCAGATGCTCTGACACTTAATGCCCGTGAGGCCGAAACGGTAAGCGAGGTAATCTTTCAAAGGGTTTTTAATGATTCTGACCTTGCCGAATTTCACGAAATTGAAACGGGTATTGATGTAAAAACCCAGATTGCTTTTGCCGGAAGGCTTGGGTTACTTGGTAAAAAAGCATCAGGCTGTACACCAAACGAGGCAGGCGGTTTTGAACTGACCGAGAAATTCTGGACTCCGGTATTAGAAGACTTCCGTATTAAGCACTGCCAGAACGATATGCCTGCCCTGCTGAAGCTGTTCAGGAAATCGCAGCGCATTAACCCCGATTTCTTTGATGCTGTGGGTACGCAGGAGTTTGGTGTAATCATCTCGGCAGTAGAAACAGCCATGCTGGAGAACATGCATCGCAAAATTTGGTTCAACGATACGGCCGCCGAAACCATTGCCGATGGCGGGGTTTTCAAAAACGGTACCGACCTTGGTTACTTCGACTCTTTCGACGGGCTTTTCAAACAGATCTATACCGAAGTGCCAAGCAATGCGCTTAACCGTGTAACCATTTCGGCGAATGCCGGAGATTCATATGCTAATCAGGCTTTACCGGAAGATGCTGCCCTTGCCATCTTTGAAAAAATGGTTACCGCTGCCGATGAGCGTCTTGTTTCTGCCGAAGATAACTTTATCCTTGCCACCCGCTCCCTAGCCGACAACTACCGTGCTACCCTTCGCAATAAGAACTTAGGTTCGGGCTTCCTTGAAGTGGTTGAAGAAGGCCGCCCTAAACTGTACTTTGACGGTATTGAGGTAAAAGTGCGCTATGACTGGGACAGGTACATTAAGACTTATCAGGACAACGGCACCAAATGGAACCTTCCGCACAGGGCCGTATTCACTACTAAGAGTAACATCCCTGTGGGCACACTAAGTGAAGAAGACCTTACCAAACTGGACGTTTTCTATGACAAGACCCTTAAAACAAACATCATGGATGCCGCCTACACCATTGATGCCAAGCATCTGGAAAGCTATATGACGGTGGCGGCGTATTAAGCTCCGCTGTTATTGAGTTTCGAGTTTAAGGTTTAGGGTTGCTTACTCGTCCTATAAGCAACAGTGCTTTCCCCTCCTTCGGAGGGGTGGCTGAAAGCCGGGGTGGTTCTTTTATCACCAATAAACCACCCCACCCTACGGGCACCCCTCCGGAGGAGGGGAATTCCAAACCTACGTAATCATTAAATCTTCAATCTTTCAATTCAAAAAATCAAAACAACATGCCAGTAGATTGCACAGGAACTTTAACCGCAGATATATTATTCGATTGCTCTAACGCACCGGTGGGTGGTATAGAACAAAATGTTATCCTTATCGCTAAAGACGATATTGATGTAGTAAACACCACAACCGATGCCACAAACCGTGTGCTGGTAACAAACCTTCAACTGAAACCCGGCAAAACGGGTCATTTGCTAAGTGGTGTTAAGCAGAGTAACGGCAAAGCCTGGGAACTCGTGAAAAAAGAAAATGCTCCCGATAAATTCAAACATACTTTTAGTGGAGTGATCTTTAACCCAAGTGCAGCCAACAAGCAGCAGGCCGATACCCTTGCCAAAGGCGCAAAATATGTGGTTGTCGTAGAGCAGGTTTGGAAAGGCGGCGACAGCAAGGATGCTTTTGAGATTCTGGGACTAACCTCAGGTCTTGAGTTAACGACCATGACCAACAGCTCTAAAGAAAATGACAACATGATTTTATTTGAGTTGGCTTCGTCTGATGGTTTCGAGGAAACGACAATGCCTCGCACCCTGCTTGATGTAGATTATGCCGCTACCAAAACGGCTTTCAATAACAAGTTTATGCAGGCCGCAGGATAATGGATTTTACCACCATGGATATTGCCACCGTTACCCGTAGCGTTACGGGTAGCGGTGAGCGCTATCTGGAGTTGTTCCTGAAAGAGTACACCTCCATTTTTAAAGAAAAAGTAAATCCATCCTGCCCCAAATGTCTAACCGAATACCTGAACAGGTATAAAAATCATTTTAATGCTATGGCTAACACTTGTAAATACAGGCTTAATGCAAAATATGAGAACATCCCACTGGAGTTTGGCTCTCCCATACTTGTAAACAACGGTAACATAACCGACGAATATGCCCAAAAGCTTTTGGCACACAACAACGGGCAGCGTTATTTCTCGCAGATGCCTAAAACACTAAAAAACAAAAAACAAAAGCCCCCTAACCCCCAAAGGGGGAATAATACCGAAGTAAATAATATTTCCGTCAATGAGGCTGCTGAATGAAAACCCTGCTGATAGATGTTTGGAAAAGGCTAACACCCTGGAGTAAGTCGGCTGATGTTTATGCCAATGATACCGACAACGCTTATCCCGAGCGTATGGACAGGCTGATAAACAACAGCGTTACGGCAAAGTCGGCAGCGGCTATCATGGTGCAGTACCTCATCGGGAAAGGCTATGGTGCTGAAAATGACAACCTGATCATCAATAAAGATAAAAACCTGAAACTAATCGATTTTGCCGATGACGTAGCCGATGACCTTGTAAAACAACGCGGCGTTTTTATTCATGTAAACTGGAATGCGCTGTTTCAGGTTTCAGACTTTAGTGTGATTCCGTACGAATGGTGCCGCATTGGTAAAACCGACAGTAATGATTATGCCGGAAAGATTGCCATTTGTAAAGAATGGCTTAAGCCAAAAAAGACAGATATACAATTGATTGATGTTTTCAATCCCCGTAAAAAGGTAATTGATGCGCAGGTAGAAAAAGCCGGCGGCTGGGAACATTACAAAGGCCAGGTACTGTTTGTAAACATGGATACCAAGCTATTGTATCCGCTTTCACGAATAGATGCTGTGGCTCAAGATTGTGATAGCGAAGCCCATGCATCGGTTTATAAGAACAGACTGCTACGTAAAGGTTTCTTTGGAAATACGCTTGTAGTTACACGTCCGCTCGTTGGCGAAGGCCTTACCGATAAAGCGCTGCTGGATGCAGAAAGTGAAAGGGAGCAATTTCAGAAAGCCATAAAAGATAGTTTAGGTGCCGAGAATACCGGAGGGGTATTATGCCTTGAAATGGACTTCGCTGGCGAAAAACTGGACGATGCCATCCTGATCAAACAGATAGAAAGCAAGATTGACGACAAGCTCTTTGATTATACAGAAACCAGCGTACGCGAAAACATACTTGTTGCCTTTAATAACCTGCCCTCGGGATTGGTAAAAACCAATGAGTCTTCACTATTCGGCAATTCTGGTGAAGCCATTCGCGAAATGAAGCGTACCTATTGGGAAAACACGACTAAAGAGCGTAATCTGCTTACATCGGTTATCAATCAGCTATTGGCGCGTTCACAGGATTTTTCAAGCCTTAGTGTAGAACCCTTAAAACTGATCGAAGATGCAGCCCCTGATAACCCGTAATGACATTGCCAAATACAGGCAGATAAGCAAATCACCAAACGATGCCAAACTAAACGAAATGATTCTGGATGCACAAATGCTCGACCTGCAACCGCTGCTTGGTGAAAGTCTGTATAATAAGATTCTGGCATCCACTGAAGATTATCAGGATTTACTTGAAGGAGGTTTTTATGAGCATAAAGGCACTAGTTATACCAATTATGGCCTGAAGATGGTGCTGACCTATTTTGCATATGCAAGGCATATTATGTTTTCATCAGTAACCGATACGGCTTATTCTGTAGTCGAAAAACTAAACGATAACAGCCGTCCGGCAGATATATCATCAAAGAAAACTATTTACAGCCTTAACCGGGAAGCTGCTTTTCAGGTTTGGGAAAATGTAAAACAATACCTCATCAGGACACAACATCCCGATTTTGGCAACTGCCAAAGAACAACTACAAAAGGCTTAAGATTCAAAAAAATAGTATAGCATGAACTTTATCAATTCGCTAAACGACAAATACTTTACTCTTAATGGGGTTCAGTATTTCAAAAATTATGTTTCGGCCGTTCATGGTAACAAAGTAGAAATTTACAATTGCTATGAACGTGAAGATGTACTTGTCCCGCTCGCGAGCTTCTCAGAATTTACGGTAGACGGCTCGGTATATACTTCTGCTGCAGAACTTCAGTCGGCACTCCTTGAAGTAAGCTATTCCAGGCTGACAACCGGCGACAGTGCCGTTATGGATCAGAATAACGTAGTAAGGGTTATAGCAGTAGGAAACATTGGCCCTGCCGAAAATGTATTTTTCAACGCAGCCTCTGCCATTGCTGATAAGCTAAATACCATGCAAATAGTAATTACAGCAAAGCAAAGTCCTGTAATTGTTACCGCTGCGCTTTTAGTATCTACAGGAACTTATAATTATGTTTCTAAACGATACAAATACCTGTTTAAGCCCGGAAAAGGTAATTGGGGTCTGAATGGTTCATACATAAGTTGGCTTCAGCTCGAACTTATAACCATTGAAAATTACCTGGTTGAAGATTTACTTTCAGAACCTAATGCCATTATCAACAATCTTGGGGAATTACCTGATGGGAATTATGTTGCTGCCGCAAATAGCAATTCATGGGATTTTTCGGAATCAGGTAATGAGGGTGAATTAGGTATTAAGACCTATTATTTCAGCTATGAAACAGACGGAGTGCTATATTTTGTTCAGTTTGTAGGTGTTCCGGGAATGTACGGAAATGGTTATACGGCGCAATTTACAATAGCCGATTTTGTATCAAGTACCGACAGCAGAATTACTGATATTCCAACTCTTGAAGATGTTTTAGACCAAGGAGGCAACACAAATGTATCCCAACTGACAAATGATGGTAACGGTACTTCTCCTTATGCTACAATTGCTAATGTAAATGGCTTGACGGTGACGATAAATCAGGCTGCTGCCGAATTGTATTTAAAAAATAGTTTGGGTACAACGCTGGCAACAGTAAATCTGGGTTTTCTTAATAATGAGGGTACAACGTTCTTTTTTAACCAGACTACCGGAAAACTCGAACTACGAAATGATGCAGGCATTGCACTAAGTGAAATCCCCGTAAGCACATTTGTATCGAATCTGATGCAGTCCGTTGATTTTAACGCTGTCTCACCTCAGGTTTTAGAATTTAAGGATGGTTCTGGAAATATAGCCGATTCAGTTACCATAACTATCAATAATGTTCAGGGTTTACAAACGGCGCTAAATGCCAAAGCAAAGACTGATGGATCTAATGCTACGGGCAATTGGCCGATAAATATAACCGGAAAAGCTGCTTTGGCATCACAACTATCAACAACCAATGCAGGCAATATGAACTTTAACTGGATTGATGGTATAGGAGCCGGAGTACAACCCACATGGATGTGGGGCGGAACCAGTGTCACTGATATGTATGTTTATAACCCTTTATCTTTTCCTATCTCAAATGCAACCCAAACGGCTTTAGACAATAAAGTAAATCTAAATGGTGCTAATGCTACTGGTAGCTGGCCCATAAGTATCAGCGGAACGGCAGAGACATCAACTACTGCCTCCAACTGGATGAGAACCTATGTAAATGATTTCAACACCCCTGTTGGTTTCAAATTATTAGAATCTTATGTTAATGCGGCAAATAGCCCAGAAAATGGGCCTTGGGGACAAGGAATACAATTCAGCACAAATAACAACCCTAATTATGCAAATCAGTTAGTATTTGACATTTTAGGCAATTTATTTACCAGAACAAAATATGATACGAGTTGGAATTCGTGGTCAAAAATTCCTTTAGATCAAAATGTTTTGCATAAAGATGGCGATGAGATAAAATCTGGCAGTATTACGATTGATGGTAACAACAGAGGATATTATTTAGGGAATGCAGGCAATAATGCTTCAATAGTATATAATGGCAATGGTAATCTTGATATAACTCCAAGAGCGAACTACGATACTGTATTCACAACCGGAAGAGTAGGCGTAGGAAAACTGCCTGAACACAAACTGGATATTAATGGAAGTGTGAAAGCAAATGGCCCTTTGCTTATAAATACCGATACGAATCCCGACATTGCAAGTTTAAGGGTTAATGGTGTTGTGGAATTTGATGGAAATAATTTTAACCTCACAAAATTTAAAGTTGACGGAAATCTTATTGGCAGCTTGGGACAAAGTGACTATACAATGACAGGAGGAATCCCTTCAGCTTTTGGGATATCAGCAAATGGAGATCTACAATTTGGTTCCGGATACAAACCACATGCCATCCTGAAAGCAAATGGGTTTATGGGTATAGGTACTAATAATCCTTTACACAAGTTTGTAGTTTCCAGAAACGATTATGAAAGCTTTGAAATCGCTGTTCCGGGCTACCCCGATGGAGGAATATATCTTCAGAATTATGACAGGATAGCCAGTGAATTCAAACCGTTATACTTAAATGCCTCCAAGTTTATCTTTAATAATGAAATAACCATCCCTGCCGGCACAACAGCTTTAAGCGCTGTAAATAAAGCACAACTTGAGGACATTGCTAATATTTATATTCCAAAATCCGGAAATGTAACAAAATCCGGAACTATGACATTTAGTGACTCTCCAATAATCCCAGATGCTATAGATATGTATAATCCTGTTACACGTAAACAATTAATTTATCATCGCTTTTCAGATTTTGTTACCATCAAAGGAATAGATTACACCGTAAATACTGCTGATGATATTGGTCAAACAGGAGTAATTACAATTTATATAAATGCCATCAACAATAACGTTACTATCACATTGCCCAATGTATTGAATCTTGCTGACCGATATACATACAACATTAAAAGAATAGACAATAGCTCCTATATCGCTAAAATTAATTCTCCTTTAACAATTGATGGTCAAACTTCCATTTCTTTAGGTTATCTTCATTCAGTTATTATAAAAAGTGTAATAGATAAATTCTGGATCTTCTCAAAATATACACCGTAACGCTATTAATAAACTTTAGTTGGCAGTAGATTACAAAATCAATTTTTGAAAATTTTTATTTATTACTATTCAAATGGATGATGCTACACTGAATACTCCTCATCAGGCTATACTACTTTTGCTTTTTTGTCTTATAACAGATTTTATAACTGGATTAATTGCTAGTTGGATAGAAAACAATAAAAAAGCAGATTTGCCACCTCACAATGAAAATATTATAAAATCTGCAAAACTGAGACTTACCGCCATAAAGTTTGTTTCTTACAGTCTTGGTATTTTAGGAGCCTGGGGAATTGAAACAATCTTTTTAATTAAAAAAATTCCTTCCGGATATATATCAACTACAGAATTAACGCTTACCACGTACGTAATTGGTTTTTTTGTCACAATAGAACTTTATTCCGTTTTTTTTGAAAACATCAAGCGTATGGGATTTGATATAATTCAAAAATCAAAAATTATAATTAATGAGATATGGAAGTTTTACAAAACATTAAAAAATGGACCTGAAAACACTTGAAAGAATAAAATTGTTACATCCAAAAATAAGAGCAGAAGTATTAAACTCTTACATTTTAATAAATCAAACTTTTACAAAAAAAGGTCTCTGCTTACGTTTCTCACATACATTTAGAAGTTTAGAAGAACAAAAAAACTTACATTCAATAGGAAGGTCAAAACCCGGAAAAATAGTAACAAACGCAAAAGAAGGACTATCAGTACATAATTATGGGTTAGCTTTTGATATTGTTATTCTGGTCGACAAAGATAATAATGGTTCCTTTGAAACTGTTTCATGGGATCTGAAATCAGATATTGACAATAACAAAACTGCCGATTGGCAAGAAGTTGTAGATTGCTTTAAAAAATCAGGGTGGACTTGGGGAGGTAATTGGAAATCATTCCCCGATTATCCACATTTTGAAAAAACTTTTGGATTGTCTCCTAAACAATTATTAGCTAAATATAGCTCTGGAGATACTTTCGAAGAAATAATAAACGGAAAAATTTATAAATGGGTCAATATTTAAAGAAATAAATATTTCGAAAACTAACTAAAAACTTCTTTAAGTACGTCCAGCGATTTAGGCCTCCTAAAGCCATCCAGATGAAAAGAATAATAATCCAGCAATATCTTGAGCAGTTGCTGTCTTTCACTAACATGAAAAGCTTTTATCCCGCTATCAAATTTTAAAGTCATTAATCTTTTAAGCAAATCACTTTCTTCCGCCGAAAGGCAACTTACTGAAGCATAAGGCACATAAATTCCTTCTGTCATTTCAAAAAAGGAATATTCATTATCTGAAGAATCAGGATAGAAGCCAAGAAATTTAGTCACTTCCATAAGTAATATAAGATGAAAATTAGCAACATCGTCATGACCATCCAGCCACAAAAGTGCTGTTTCAAGAAAAGAATATAAACTCTGGTTTTTTTCTTCTTCCTTAATGCTGTGATGCAATATTTCAGATATAAAAATAGCGATAGTAGTTTTTGTAATATCTGTAGAGATGGAATAGTAAGGATACGCCAGCTTTACTTCCTTAAAATATTCAAGAGAACCCTTGTTTTTATGAGAGGCTTCTATTTCTAATATTGTAAGCGGCCGGAAATAAACTGTTTTCTGGCTGCTTTTTTTTGATGTAAAAGCATCTCGCACATAATAAGACTTAAGCCCTTCAGACTCTGTAAAGCATTTTACTATCAGGCTTTTTTCCTGATAACGCAATGCACTAAGTACTATGGCTTTTGTTTTTACTAGCATTTTTAAAGATTAAAAAGAAAACAATTATCTGATAATCATCACTTTCTTTACCTTTGTTTGAGTGCCATCTTCAGAAGAAATAAATATCATATACACGCCCGAAGCAACTTTATATTTACCAAAGGCACGGGTATCCCAAAGTACTGTCCCTCCTTCTGATGTAGTTTCGTAAACAAGATTACCTTCAATGTCGGTAATCTTAACTACTGCATTATCCGTAAGGGCACTAATATTTACATCTCCATCGAAGTCAGGTCGTACAGGATTTGGAAAAACATATACTTTGCTCAAATCATCCGAAGCTTCGGTAGATGTTCCTCTGAAAGATACCATTCCTATGTCAGTTGCAAAAAATACTTCTCCGGTAACATGATCAATCTCTACGTCATTAATTACGTTGCTTGGCAAAGGTGAATTTTCCTTCGTAAAATGAAACAATGTTTCCTGACCGTCTGGTGAAACCAGAAAAACACCGGCACCTCCGGTAGCCAACCATTTGTTATTTGCCCCATCAACCGTAATATCAGTAATTGGCTGCTCATACATAAGCTCCTGAGCAAGTCCGTCTTCCATTATTATTATAGGATTCGTCGTAAGCTGATCCTGATTCATAAAGCGATCTACACCAGCCAATACTCTCAACCCTTTAGTAGTGCCTATCCACAAACGATTATTATTGTCTATAGCAACACATTTTGCCTCAAAAGAAGGCAAATTACCATTATCTCCTTCGGTTATGATAATTCTTTTATTATTAATACTTTCATTATAAGCTAATACGCCATATTGAGTTGTAGGTATCCATTTTGTACCATTTTTATCTATAGCCATTTTACCATAGTAATTTCGACTAAGGTCTGTTATTAATCCTTCAACTGTATAAGATGACCATGCCACTGAATTACCATTTACTTTAAACTGTTTTAATGGTTTGTCAATACCTACATTGGTCATCCATAAACTTCCTGACTTATCAAATGCAAGACTGTGTATCCTAATGCTACGATCAGATAACGCCTTCTGAAGATTGTTATTTGTATTCTGATCATTGTAAAGTATTGTCGGCACATCATTTTCTATTTTTATAAGTCCATTAAAGTATGATGATACATAAACAAGGTTCTCATTTGTTGGACTAATAGCAATATCTGCAATACAAGCTGTGGTAAACACCTCATTATTAGGTATAGTAGTCCAACCAACATCGGTAAATTTACTCACCCCTAAGTAATCAAGGTAAGGAGAGTATGGATTATAGGTGGCGGTAAAATCACCATATACAGCCCAAAGTGCCGACGGAGCTTTTTTTATTGTTACAATATTGCTTCGTTGAGGTCCATTTGGCGTAATATTATTGAATACAAAATTTGAAAAGCCCGCCGAGAACATACCATTAGCCACAGTACCTATATACACTTTTCCACCCACAACAGTAGCACAGCTAAAAACTGCATTTTCGGCTTCGGGAAGTGTAATAACATTAATCTGGGCTTCCTGAATCAGCTGTTCGTTGTAGGCGTTTACCCGATTAGCGCAGGTAACAACCATATAGCCGTTAGCCTCTCTTAAATCGGTAATGGGTGAAGGAAAAGTTGCAAAAGGAATCGCTTCTCCATTATCAAGTTTTACCAGCATACCCGTTGTATTAGCTCCAAACAAATTACCTCCAAAACTTAATACACCCGTATAACTACCTCCTGTATATTCTGACCATTGGCTAAAATCATTAAGGTTAGGATTTGAAAGCTGTGCAAAACGTATGCCCTCTAACGAGGCAGCAAAAATATATCCTGAAAATATCGTCGATTGTAATACCGCCACCTCACTCCCATTAGGCCCAAGGTAATACGTATCGCCAAATTCGAGTGTAGCCAGATTAAATACCGCAATACCAAAATCGGTTGCTATGTATGCCTTCCCATCATATTCATAAATATGGTTGATTTTCTTTTTAGAAGGCGTTACCGTATTTTCCTGAATAATATCAATCTTATTGATTATGCTGCCATCGCTGTTTATTACATTAAGCAAACCGTTGCTGTTACCCACCAGCGTTCGCTTATAAGCTGTGCTGTGCATAATTGCCGTAATAGTCTCTACCTTAAGCCCGTCTACCGAGGTTATTGTTTTTAGCTCTCCGGTAGCCGTATTTTTTTCAAACATGGCACTGCTGGCCGCCGAAAACACTTTAGTGTCTGACTGCGAAACATCTACAACGTCATTATAAGAAAAAAAGCTGCGCCAGGGCTGGTTTTGTTGGCCATAAAAACAAGCTGAAAGCAACAGAAAATATAGTGAGAAAAGATTTTTCATTAAAGCAATTATTTGCACAAATATAAGCTAAAACGCCATTATTGTGTTTTTTGTATAAACAGGACTTAAAAACTCTAATAATGACCTATAGAATATTAATTTAAAATTTTATTACCTTAGATTTATATGAAATACCTGTTCTTCATAATTAGTTTTATCTGTTGGAGTTGCAATGCGCAAGAACTTCCCATTTTAAGTACATCATCTCTTGCTAATGCCGAAGATGCAATGGAACACCCTAAAAACGGAAATTATGCAAAAGATCTTGCAAATTATAGAGATCAATATGTGGGTGTTTGGGAGTACAATCAAAATGGAATCATATTCCAATTAAAGATTGAGAAACTGGACCAGGCTCTAAATAAGATTGAATACAATGGAGAGGTATCTCACTATAATTATACTGACGAAGTTGTACTACGATATAAATTGATTAAAAATGGTAGTGTTATTTTTAATAATTTAAGTGAACCTATCGTTGATCATGTAACATCTTATGGTATAAAACAGGCCGATTCAAATTTTTTGCATGGAAGATTTTTAGACCATACCCGTAATGTTGTAGGAACGTATGATATTAGTATACCGTTTGAGAGCACCAATACAATTATATTTGATCTAAATTTGGGAACTTATACACTAAAAAACCCACCAGTATATTATCAGGATGGGCAACCGTTATTCAGTATTCCTACGGGAGGTATTGAAATGACGAAAATAAACTAACAAAAAGCCCTGTCTCAACGGCGGGGCTAAACCATATGAAACATATATTATTTATAATAGGCCTTTTTTCATTATGTTGTGATGCACAAACACCTATAATCCCTATACACGAAGGAGACAATTCCATAATTGGTGCCTACTATAAAGACACTGAAAATATCTTTCCAAAATTTGTAGGAACATGGAATTATACCAATGGCAATGAATCATTTACTATTGAATTAAAAAAACTTTCATCGTATTATGACGCGCTGGCTGGAAATTACAGTGACATTCTTATTGGCGAATATAGTTATATAGGCACTGATGGTTTTGAAAAGATAAATACTCTTTCTAATTTTATTACAGCAACATCACCTTATAATAACAATATCATTGGAACAATAATAAAAGACTATAATAGTATCCCTTCCTTAAAAAGACTTCAATTTACATTTATCGACCCGCAAAGAAGATATATAAAACAATTTATAGTTTTAAAATACATACCATCTCAAGGAAGCTCTCCTGAAAAAATTGAGTTGACATGGATTGGAGATTCTTCTGCAGTTATTGATGAAAATTCGCCAACTGATATTAGAGTGCCTAAAGTAAACTACACCCTCATAAAACAGTAATAAAAAGCCCCACCTTAACGGCGGGGCTTTCGTTTTTTATATCGGTATGGTACTTATACCACTCCCTGAGCAAGCATAGCATCGGCTACTTTTACAAAACCGGCAATGTTAGCGCCTTTTACATAGTCAACATAGCTGCCTTCTGTTCCGTAGGCAAGACATGCTGTGTGGATAGCCTCCATAATATCTTTAAGCCTTTCGTCTACCTCTTCTCTTGTCCAGCTAAGACGAAGTGAGTTTTGAGACATTTCAAGACCCGATGTTGCCACACCACCGGCATTTGACGCCTTACCCGGTGCGAACAATATTTTCGCCTCCTGGAAAGCGATAACAGCCTCAGGCGTGCTTGGCATGTTAGCTCCTTCAGCAACACAAACACAACCGCCTGCCAAAAGCTGTTTAGCCTCTTCGCCGTTAAGCTCGTTTTGCGTAGCACATGGCAATGCGATATCACATTTTACTTCCCATGGTTTACCGCCATCTACATATTTAGCATTAGGATATTGCTTTACATACTCGCTTATCCTTCCGTATTTTTCATTTTTAAGCTCCATTACAAAAGCAAGCTTCTCTTCGTTGATACCCTCTGCATCATAGATATAACCTGCTGAGTCTGAGAACGTAACCACTTTACCGCCCAGTTGCATTGCTTTTTCGGCAGCATACTGCGCCACGTTTCCAGAACCTGACACTACTACAGTCTTACCTTCAAAGCTTTGTCCTTTGGTTTTTAGCATACTTTCTGCAAAATACACACAGCCGTAACCTGTAGCTTCAGGACGAATAAGCGAACCCCCAAAAGAAATTCCTTTTCCTGTAAGTACTCCTGTAAATTCGTTTCTTATTCTTTTATACTGGCCAAATAAAAAGCCTACTTCACGGCCACCAACACCTATATCTCCCGCAGGAACGTCGGTATCAGCCCCTATGTGCTTGCAAAGCTCAGTCATGAAGCTCTGGCAAAAACGCATGATTTCATTATCTGACTTTCCTTTAGGATCAAAGTCCGACCCTCCTTTACCACCACCCATTGGCAATGTAGTAAGGCTGTTTTTGAACGTTTGCTCAAAAGCAAGGAATTTAAGGATGCTTAAGTTTACCGAAGGGTGAAAACGAAGTCCTCCTTTGTATGGACCAATAGCCGAATTCATCTGTATCCTGTAACCTCTGTTTACCTGGGTATTACCTTTATCATCCTGCCATGTAACGCGGAACATAACAACCCTCTCGGCCTCTACCATCCTTTCTAAAAGCATCTTGCCCTGATACTTTGGGTTATTGTCGATAAATGGAAGTACGGTCTCTGCTACTTCGTGCACTGCCTGTAAAAACTCCGGCTCATTCGGGTTTCTTTTAGAAACCATATCCATAAAAGACTGTAAGCTACTACTCATATAATGAAGGTTTTAGTGTTTAAGAAAACGTTTTCGTAAATTTCGGCAAATATACATTTTTATTCAAACGACCTTTTTTACACCCTGTGTTTTTTTAACACATCGCAAAATGCTTTTGTGATAGTTAAACAGCAACAGCATAACAAAAATGCGGATAACACCCTTGGAAATCTTACAGTGCTACTATGTAAATCTGCAAAAAAATCTCCAAATAAGCGTTATCCGCGTTGATAAATAAATATTAATTATTTAGGTACTGGCAGCTACTGCAAACTGCCACTGAATACTGATTACTAGCTAAATGCCTGCTCAATATCGTTTATCAGGTCATCGGCATCTTCAATACCTACACTAAGGCGAACAAGATCGTCGGTTATGCCTATCTCTTTACGTTTCGGTTCAGGTATTGAAGCGTGCGTCATCAATGCCGGGTGGTTAGCCAAAGACTCAACACCTCCCAATGACTCTGCCAGCGTAAACACTTTCAGGTCTTCCAGGAATTTTATGGCATCAGCCTTAGCTCCGCTTTTAAACGTAAATGATACCATTCCGCCAAACTGACCGTTCATTTGCTTTTTAGCAATATCATGGTTAGGGTGGTTCTCAAGACCCGGATAGTACACTTTTGCTACTTTAGGGTGTTTTGCAAGATATTCGGCAACTTTTTGTCCGTTTTCGCTATGGCACTGTACCCTCAGGTGAAGCGTTTTTATACCTCTCAGTACCAGGTACGAATCCTGTGGACCAAGGGTTGCCCCTGTAGCAAACTGAAGGAAGTGCATTTTGTCGCCCAGCTCGGCATCTTTAATAATAAGTGCACCTGCAATAACATCGCTGTGCCCGCCAAGGTATTTGGTAGCGGAGTGCATTACAATGTCAGCACCCAAATCGATAGGGCGCTGAAGGTATGGCGTTGCAAAAGTATTATCTACGGCAAAAAGTATGTTTTTAGCCTTAGTGATCTTAGCAATAGCAGCAATATCAACCACTTTCATTAATGGGTTTGTAGGTGTTTCAACCCAAACCAGCTTAGTGTTTTCGTTGATAAGCGACTGAAATTTATCAAGGTCATTCATATCCACAAAGTGGAACTTAATTCCCATATCCTGATAAATGCGGGTAAACATACGGTATGTACCTCCGTAAAGGTCATCCATCGCTATAACCTCATCGTTTGGTTTAAGCAATTTCATTACACAATCTGTAGCCGCAAGTCCTGAAGAAAAAGCAAGACCGCGTGCTCCATTTTCTATGCTAGCCAGGGCATTCTCTAATGCTGTACGTGTAGGGTTGGCACCTCGGCTGTACTCATAACCGTTAATCAGTACTCCCGGACTCTTTTGTGCAAAAGTAGAAGTCTGGAAAACAGGCGGCATTACTGCCCCTGTATGCTCTTCATGGTGCTGCCCTCCGTGGATGGCTTTAGTGTTAAATTTCATATAATCGTGTGTTTGTTGTCAATAATTTTGAGCAAATTTACTCTAATTTGTTATTCCTGCCCATTCGCAAACCGTGTTTTGCGCAACTATAACACTCTAAGCCATGAAACAAATCACCATTATTGCCCTTGCTTTACTGCTGTTTACAGCCTGTAAAAAAGAAACCGAAAAAACCGAAGAAACTAACATTACAGTTGTCGATTCAGCATCAGCAACAAAAGATGCTATTGCCTTTGCTCCAAAAAAATACAGTAAAGAATCTAAACTTGGCTGCCGCGACACACTGTGTACTTATGTGCGCATTAGTGTACCTGAGGCATCAGGCATACAGGTAGTAAGCGACAGCATCAATAACAAGCTGTTTCATGTTGCCCGAAGCATTGTTTACTTTGGCGAAAAACCTACCAAAGCCAAGAGCTATCAGGAACTGATGGATTCTTTTATTGCTTCGTATGAAGAACTCCGTAAAGATTTCTCTGAAAGTTTTCCGTGGGAATCTAAAGTAAAAGCTACTGTAGATTATCAAAGCGATAGCATTATCAATATAAAAGTAAACAGCTATATGTTTACCGGTGGCGCTCATGGTTACGAAGGTAACCGCTCGCTTATATTTAATGCCAAAACAGGCCGCAGCCTTACCTACGACAATATCTTTAAAGACAAAAAGGCTTTTACGGCATTTGCCGAAAAGAAATTCCGTGCCAAGTATAAAATCCCTGCCGGAAAGTCTATCAATATCACAGGACTGATGTTTGAGAATGATAAATTTATCTTACCGCAAAATATCTTCTTTACCAAAGAAGGACTGCAACTGTTTTACAATCCTTATGAAGTAGGTTCTTTTGCCGATGGTGCTAAAGAAATTCTTATTCCATACAGCGAAGCCGATGCTTATTTAAAAGTGAAATAAAGTTGATGTGTCGATTCGGTTATTTGGTTATTTGATACCGTACGGAACGAATCAACAAATCAACAAATAACCGAATCAATATTTTCAATAAACAAAGAAGCCAGCTTTTCAGCTGGCTTCTTTGTTTATTGAAAATTAGTCTCTGCTTGATAGTTTAGCGAATAGTCTTAAGAACTCAACATATAACCATACAAGAGTAACCATAAGCCCCATAGCTCCAAACCACTCCATGTATTTTGGCAGACGCTGTTGTGCGCTTTTCTCGATAAGATCAAAATCAAGGAAAAGGTTAAGTGCAGCAATAATAATTACAAATACACTAATACCGATACTCATAAGAGAGTTATTCTGGATTGAGTGGATTGGCATAAAACCAAAGAAACTCATTATCCACGAAATCAGGTAATAGGTAGCAATTGCCAGCGTAGCAGCAATTACAATAGATTTAAACTGCTCAGTTACTTTAACAATACGGAATCTATATAAACCGAAACATACTATAAACGTTACAAATGTCGCAGTAACTGCTTTCATAGCAATTCCCTGACCAGGATACATGGCATCGATAATAAGCGTAAGTCCCCCAATAAATAAACCTTCAAATAAAGCATAAGCCGGTGCAAGATAACGTGATGTAGCCGGTTTAAAGCTTGCTACAAGCACCGAGATAAAGGCAAGTATTGCGCCTCCTATTGTTGACGGAAGTATATTAAACCCATTAACCGCCATATACCATACTGTGAATGCACCAGTTAGCAGCAACAGTAAAAGGATAAAACTCTTGTTTACCGCTCCGTTTACCGTCATGGTGTTATTGTAATCAATAAGTACATTGCCTTCAGCATCATAAATAGTGTCTGCCTTTGCAAATGACTTATTACTTAAAAAAGGATTTTTCGATTTGAATTCCATTGTGTTTTTTGTTTTGTAGTCCAAATATATAAAAAAAATTGTTGTCGGTTGTCAGTTGTTGGTTGCCGGAAATATCAATCATAATCTGTGCCAGAAAACTATCTGACAACCGGCAACTAATAACCACTTATACCAGTTTTTTCAGCCTGAGTATCATTCCCAGGTGAATTCCTTCGTGGTAGTTGTTAAAAGCTATAGCGTCTTCAATAGTATCAAGGCCAAAACCAAGTTCACTCTTTCTTGCGTTATATGTGGTAAAGATTCCGTTTCGGTAATCTTCCTCCGTTTTTTGTATGGTAGAGAACAGTAGTGCTTTCATTTCATCAACCTCCGCCTGTGTTACATCGCGTTCCGGTTTTGTGCCACGCATGTACATAGCCACAAGCTCATCGCTTAGTGTAGTAGACAGTCCCGCTCCCTTATACGTCAGTATTTGCTGCGAAACCATAATATGTCCTATGTGCCACATTAGGTTATTGTTCCATCCGTCAGGAATTTTATTAAGCTGCTCAAGGGTATAGTTATCCAGCAGTCGTGCGTAAATCTCTCTGCTGGTGCGTGTAATTTTAAATTCTGCTTCCATTATGTTTGTTGTTTATTGGGATACGAATTTATGGAAAGAAATGAGAACGGTGAAAATATACCAACCTGAAATTTTACATTTGCAGTATGAAAGCAATATTTTACCTTAAAACCTGCGATACCTGCAGAAAGATCATAAAATCACTTCCAAACATTGAGGGCTTTACGCTTCGCGAAATAAAAACGGAGCCTATTACCGTAAAAGAGCTGGAAGAAATGCATCGCCTTGCCGGCAGTTATGAGGCACTCTTTAGCCGTAAGGCAACGCTTTACAAAGAGCGTGGCATGAAAGACATGACGCTTAACGAAGCCGATTACAAAACATACATACTGGAACATTATACTTTTTTGAGCCGCCCTGTAATTGTAGATGGCGATAAAATATTTGTAGGCAACAGCAAAGCCGTTGTCGCAGAAGCCATAGCACACCTGAGCTAATGGGCAAACGCAACCTCGCCCTGGTAGCTGCTACGGTAGTATCTGTCATTTACGGAGTTACTTTTACCATTGCTAAAGATGTTATGCCTGCCTATGTAAAACCCTTTGGTTTCATTGTGTTGCGTGTTGGCGGTTCGGCAGTGCTGTTTTGGTTATGCTCGCTGTTTCTTGGCAAAGAAAAAATAGACCTTAAAGATTTCCCGCGCATTGTTGCTGCGGCCTTCTTTGGGGTAGCCTTTAATATGCTTACCTTCTTTCAGGGACTAAGCCTTACCTCGCCTATTATGGCATCGGTATTGATGGTTACTACCCCAATGATAGTATTGGTACTCTCGGCTATTATCATGAAAGAAAAGATACTGGGCAAAAAAGCGCTGGGTATTTTTCTTGGACTGGGCGGAACCGTACTGCTCATCCTTTACGGAAAGTCTGTTGGCAAAGCCGATAATGCCCTTTGGGGTAATTTTCTGGTATTCGTCAATGCTATATCATATGGCTTGTACCTCATTATTGTGAAGAAACTAATGGACAAATACGATCCCTTTGCTTTTGTAAAATGGATATACCTCTTTGGATTCTTTATGGTACTCCCATTTGGTTATCAGCAACTGGCTGAGGTAAACCTTCCCGGATTACCATTTGATATAGGCATTAAAGTAGCATTCGTAGTGATTTTTTCTACTTTCCTGACGTATCTGCTCAACCTACTTTCCATGAAAGAGTTAAAGCCTACCACCGTTGCGGTATTTATTTACCTGCAGCCGTTTTTTGCAACCGTATTCGCCATAGGATTAGGTAAAGATGAGCTTAGTATCGTAAAACTGCTTTCAGCACTACTGATATTCGTGGGAGTGTACCTGGTTACCATGACGAAATCCGGTAAGCAGTCGCAGTAAACAGTTTTAAGTTTTATTATAATAAGAGATTGCCACGCTCTGTTACTCTTCGCTCGCAATGACACAGTAAGGACTGAAAACTGTGACTGCGACTGAAGACTATTGTTTACCTGCTTCCACAAACCACTCTTTCAGTGTTGGAAAAATCATATTGGAAACCTTAAGTATAGGATTAAAGAACATCGACTTATCCAGCGTTTCCTGTGAAGCGAACGTATTATTAAAGTTGATCTTTACAAACAATGTAAGCACCACACTCAATACCAATATCATTCGCAACAAACCAAAGAATGCTCCAAGTATACGGTTCATAAGGCCAAGTCCGGAGAAATCGGCAATTTTGGTAAGCACTTTTGCCAGTAATGTGATACCCACAACCACAGCAATAAATGTTATGATGAATGCCGTAATAGCTGCTGTTTTAGGATCTTCAGGAAGGCTGCCATCGAGATAGTGCCCCACAGCACCCGAGAATTTAATGGCAACATAAATCCCTAAAAGCAGTGAAACCAATGATGCCAACTCAACAAACAGGCCTTTGCGAAGCCCGCTGATAACACCCCAAACCAAAAAACAGAACAGTATAATATCTAAAAAAGTCATAAGGCAAAGGTAAGCCCTGCTACACAGAAACAAAAGGCAGATGCTGATTAAATTTCAAGTCACTATCTTTGCGGCTTTAAAACACTATAATGTCAAGAGACGAACAACTAAAACAGCGCTGGGAACAGCTTGTCACTATATTATCCGACCGATTTGCCGATGGCGATACCCTTGACCTTGATGCCATAATTTACCTTATTGGTGTTCAGGAATTGGGTCAGTTTAACCGAAAATTTAAAAAAGACGAAAAGGTAAACCTTATGCATATTGCTATTTGCCGTTTGCTGGAGCCTTTTGGCTATTACGAATTTGCCTTTTTTGATGAAGACGGCTGGCCCCATTATACGGTTAAGGAAGAATTGCCTTCGCTAAAAGCCGGAGAGCAAAGCATACTTATGAAAGGTGCGATAGTAGACTATTTCCTGGAAAAAGGGCTTATAGCATAAATGCCCGAGAAACTAAAAAGCCCCCGCAATAGCGGGGGCTTTTCGTTGGAAAAAACTACATATTTGTGGGGGCAAAAATATGCGTGCCCGTTTTTACACAGGACTTAAATAGGGACGTAAATCCCTATACTTAAACTTAAACCATGATAAAGCTACCGGAAATAAATATGCCTGCATAATTAATGAGGTAAAGGCAGGCATTATGCAGGTAAACTGCTTTTTTTTGACTAAAAGGCATTAAAAAACCGGTGCAGTAAGCCCACCGGTTTTTCTTTTGTAAAATCCGGCATCCCTACCGGACACCTGCCGAAGCAGGATTTTCCCAACCAACCAATTAATCAAACCTCTAAAGGCTTAATCTGTACCAAACTTACGGCGGGAATTGATAGAATAAAAATTTTTGAGGTTAAGATTATCGTTTCATCGGTAAATGAACCATATATCGACGAATGACATAGTAAAATAACACTTTTTTTATCAAAAAAAACCTGAGGGTGGTTCCTCAGGTTTACGAATTGTGTTTAGCAAGTACCTGAAAATAGCCTTAACAAAATAACTACCGTGGGGGATCGGTATATCTTAACTATCACAGGATTTAAAGCAAACATACAAGCGATATAATTGCTAAAAAATTTTATGCGGTAAAACAGTCAAAAATGTAGGTTAACCGTAGAAATATCAAGGTTTTGTACGTATTTTCAGGTAATAAAAAAAGCCTGAGTATGTACTCAGGCTTTTTTTATGTAATAGCTTCACGTGGGGGCAAAAAAGCTGTTTTGTAAAAATAAACCTGCCGCGCTAACGGCAGGTCATAAACCAATCAACCAATCTTAAATCCATAACAAACGTACGACGGGTTTTGATATCAAAAAATTTTATGAGGCGAAGGGTAAAAATGTGTCGGTTAACTCAACAAATGAGTGAAGTTTGACAATCAATAAATAAAAAATCCTGAGTAACCAGCTCAGGATTTTTTATAATAGCTTATTTGTGGGGGCAAATAGCGCTTTGTAAAAATAAACCTGCCGCGCTAACGGCAGGCCATAAACCAATCAACCAATCTTAAATCCATAACAAACGTACGGCGGGTTTTACTATTAAAAAATTTTATGAGGTAAAGGGTAAAAATGTGTCGGTTAACTCAACAAATGAACGAAGTTTGACATCAATAAATAAAAAATCCTGAGTAACCAGCTCAGGATTTTTTATAATAGCTTATTTGTGGGGGCAAATAGCTGTTTTGTAAAATTTGTGCCTGCTGCGGGGGAACAGCAATGCGTAAACCAATCAACCAATCTAAATCTGAGACAAACGTACGACAGGTTTTACTATTAAAAAATTTTATGAGGTAAAGGATGAAAATGTGTCGGTTAATAATGTTTCTGGTTGAAACTTTTAGGGTTATTGTTTTGTGAAGATCACAAAACAAGCCTGACCGTGGGGGCGGTGCAGGACTTTTTTTCTTTAAACAAACATAACCCATTACAAACACAGTTATGAAGATAACATACTATATCTGTTTTAAAAAAAAGACTGCAAATGTGTCTGTAAAAAGCAACTTTTAATCGACAAAAGGAAATTAAAAACCCTGTGCGAATAAGGGTAAGCACAGGGTTTCCGTATTTGGCGCCATGGTCTAAACATTAATGGCACCGGTTGTTTAGTATAAGAACGGGAGTGTACTGTTTTCCTCACAACGGTAAACTGCAGCTCTTACTTATACTAACGCAAATTTGTTGCCAATATTTAATTTATGGACTGATTTTTTTATGATGAAAGTATAAAACCCAAGTTGCGTGCTTTAATCGTAAAAAATTATAGCAACGCTATGATGGCATAACAAATTAAAAATGACTAAATTTGCCGCACTTTACAAAAGAACGATGATAGATAAGATTAAAGGATATATTGCAGAAGCAGAAGCATTTACTACTCAAAATAAAGAAGAGCTGGAAGCATTCAGGATTAAGTTTCTTGGTAAAAAAGGCCTTCTAAATGATTTTTTCGCTGAATTTAAAGCTGTTCCTAATGAGCAGAAAAAAGAATTCGGACAGGTGGTTAACACACTGAAAAAGACTGCTGAAGATAAAGTAGCTACCATTCAGGAAGCACTTGAAAGCAAAGAAGAAGCTAAAGGCATTTATGGTGACCTTACCCGTCCCGGAGAGCCGTTTGCCGTAGGTTCGCGCCACCCTATATCTATCGTTAAGAACCAGATTATCGATATCTTCTCTAATATAGGCTTTAACGTAAGTGAAGGCCCGGAAATTGAAGATGACTGGCATAACTTTACAGCACTTAACCTGCCGGAATACCATCCGGCACGCGATATGCAGGATACCTTTTTTATCCAGACAAACCCGGATGTATTGCTTAGAACGCATACGTCATCGGTACAGGTACGCTATATGGAAGAGAACAAACCGCCTATCCGTACCATTTCTCCGGGAAGGGTATTCAGAAATGAGGCTATATCATCGCGTTCGCACTGTATCTTCCACCAGATAGAAGGACTTTACATAGACAAAGATGTTTCGTTTGCCGATCTTAAGCAAACGCTTTTATACTTTACCAAAGAAATGTTCGGCAAGAGCAAGATTCGTCTTCGCCCGTCGTACTTCCCGTTCACAGAGCCAAGTGCTGAGATTGACATTTACTGGGGCCTTAAGACTGAGACTGATTACAGAATCACTAAGGGAACAGGATGGCTTGAGATTGGCGGATGCGGTATGGTAGACCCTGCGGTTTTAACCAACTGCGGTATTGACGCTACAAAATATAACGGATTTGCCTTTGGTATGGGCGTAGAGCGTATTGCGATGCTACAATACCAGATAGGCGATATAAGAATGTTCTATGAAAATGATGTTCGTTTTCTGGAACAATTCAAATCAAGCATATAATACAGAACCCACCGTATGGTGGGTTTTTTATTTGAGTATGTTCAGTCATTGCGAGCGGAATGCAATGGAGCGCGGCAATCTTTTAGATTGCTTCGTCATACCTCCTCGCAATGACGCAGTGTCAATAAAGGACTTCAACTACTTCACCTTTGGCAACATAAATTCATCGGCACGTCCGCCTTGCTTTGCATCGCCAAACTTATCCAGTATCTGGAGTTTTCCTTCCATTACTTTAAACTTATGGTGGTCGCCTTCTGCATCAAGCGTAATAACACTACCCTTCTCATCCCAGGAGAACTTGCCCTTAAAAGTGCGTGGTATTTTTTCTTTTTCAAGATATTGTTCGCTTAACGAATAGGTATTATCGTTATTCAATGTCATCACGGTTTTAATTCCGGGGCAGTCGGCACAGGGTGTCACACCGCTATAAGTACCCGCCCAGTCGAGGGAATTACTGCTGTTGTGGACAGTATTAATCTCAAATGTATCATTCTCAACCGTATCAACTACTTCTTTTGGATGAATTTCTTTATCTAACCTCTCAGGGCGTTTTTCTTCTTTACAGCCACCAGCAGTTATCAAAACTGCTGAAAGGCATAGTATCTGCAATAGTCTCATAGTATATATTTTAAACGGAAATTACATAAATTATAACCACCAGATTCCCAAAGAAATCTCAAAGTTTACCGGTAGGTCTGTATTTTAGAAATCGGGGATTTAGAGTATCTTTGCGCTTTAAAAAACTTAGTACTCTTAGTCTAATCGCTTTGTGCCCTTTGTGGTTAAACAACATACATTAAAATGAAAAAAGACATCATAATCCCTCAGGTAGAAAACGTATATATGGCAGCGGTTCAGGAATGGAATGACGATTTCATGCAGAAAACCTGGTATGCCTACCTTATCAACGACAGTGATTTTACCCTTGAGAATGTTATAATTGTATCGAGCGCATCGGGAACAATAGATGGTGAACCACGCAAAACATCGATGCTGCGCCATGCATTTAAAGAAATTCCTCCTGTATCTGTAGCTAAAATAGAACTTATTGAAGACAGCGTACTGGTGCTTGACAACCAGTTTATGGTAACCTTCTTTATAGAAAATACGCTTTACGACAAGACCTATACTTTTAAGGCACACTCAATACACGAAGATTATGTAGCTGAAGTGCCTATCCTGTTTCAGGACGGTATAATGATAGAGTAAAACCTGTTTCGGGTTTTTGGTTCTGGGTTTAGAGTTCAACTCATACTATAATTGAACGCGGATGCCGCGGATTTAGGCGAATTTTCACAGATTTTAATTTACCATAAGTGAAGCTAATCTGTGGTTATCTGTTTAATCTGTGTCATCCGCGTTCAATATTTATATTCCCTTTTACCGAAAAAATCCGCATCTTTATCAAAATTTTGGGTCAGAAATGAAAAAGCTATCGCTACTTGCATTCAGTCTATTATCTGTTTTATCATATTCGCAATCGGCTGACTTAGCCTCTTATGTAAATCCGTTTATCGGGACCGGAGGCCACGGCCACACTTTTCCGGGTGCTACGGTGCCTTTCGGCATGGTACAACTAAGCCCTGACACCCGTATTGATGGCAGTTGGGATGGTTGCAGCGGTTATCATTATTCGGATAATGTAATCTATGGCTTTTCGCATACCCACCTTAACGGAACGGGCGTTTCCGACTATGGCGACATTATGCTGATGCCTACCATGAGCGAACCCAGCCTTGATAAAAAAGATTACTCCTCGCCTTTCTTCCACATGAACGAAAAAGCCACGGCAGGATATTATGCCGTAGAGCTTAACGACGATAACATCAATGTTGAACTGACTTCTACTACACGGGTTGGACTTCATCAATACACTTTTTCTAAAAGCGGACAGGCAAACATTATCCTTGACCTGAACCATCGCGACCAACTTATTATGGGCGAAGTGCGTGTGATTGACAACAAAACAATTGAAGTATTGCGCCGCAGTTCGGCGTGGGCCAGAGACCAATATGTATATGCCCGTATTGAGTTCAGCAGCCCTATGAACATTACCAAGGTGAATAACAATGCCTTTGCGCCGGCTAAGGTAACCGACAAATTCTTTGCTGGATCTTTGTTAGCAATGAGCTTCAGCAAAAATGTAAAAGCCGGCGAAAAGCTATTGGTAAAAGTCGCACTGTCACCCACAGGATACGAAGGTGCCGCAAAAAACATGAAAGCTGAAATGCCGGGCTTTGATTTCAAAAAGACAAAAAAGGATGCCGAAGCCCTTTGGAACAAAGAACTCCACAAGATAGAGATCACAGAAAAGGATAATGATAAACTGGCGGTTTTCTATACGGCTTTATACCATACCATGATGCAGCCCAATATTGCCATGGACGTAGATGGCATGTACCGTGGGCGCGATAACGAGCTTCATAAAGCCGAAGGTTTTGATTATTACACGGTATTCTCACTATGGGACACTTTCAGGGCGGCACATCCTCTATATACCCTGATTGACAAAAAACGCACCAGCGACTTTATAAATACGTTTATTAAACAGTATGAGCAAGGTGGACGGCTTCCGGTTTGGGAACTGGCAAGCAATGAGACCGACTGCATGATAGGTTACCACTCCGTATCAGTAATGGCCGATGCTATGGCTAAAGGTATTAAAGGCTTTGACTATGAAAAGGCATTCGAAGCCGCCAAACATAGTGCAATGCTGGATCATTTGGGCCTTAAAGCCTATAAAGCCAATGGCTACATCAGTATAGACGATGAACACGAAAGCGTTTCTAAAACGCTTGAATATGCCTATGACGACTGGTGTATTGCCCAAATGGCAAGTATCTTGGGTCATACAAAAGATTATGAGTATTTCATGACCCGCTCGCAAAGTTGGAAAAACCTGCTTGACCCCGAAACCAAAAATATGCGCCCGCGCAAAAATGGTGGCTGGGACAAACCTTTCGACCCGCGCGAAGTAAACAACAATTACACCGAGGGTAATAGCTGGCATTATACCTTCTTTGTACCACAGGATATTGAAGGCATGATAGAAGCCTTTGGAGGAGAAAAAGCCTTTGAAGCCAAACTGGATGAGATGTTCAACGCACCAAGTGCTACCACAGGTCGTGAACAGGTAGACGTTACAGGACTCGTAGGCCAGTATGCGCAGGGTAACGAACCAAGCCACCACATGGCTTATTTGTATAACTATGTTGGCAAGCCCGAAAAGACTAAAGAGAAAGTTCACTATATTCTGAACGAATTTTATAAAAACACTCCTGATGGGCTTATAGGAAATGAAGACTGTGGCCAGATGAGTGCCTGGTATGTGTTAAGCAGTATGGGAATGTATCAGGTTACTCCCGGGACCACTTATTTTAATACGGTTGAACCATTCTTCAAAAAAACACATATAAATACAGGAAACGGAGCTTCGGGAATCATTGACCTTTCCTCCTATAAGGATGATATAGCAGCATTTGACATCAATAATGATGTTGTATCAGAACAACTTGCCTATAAAGAGATTGTTCCTGTTCCAGCTATTGAAGCGGAGAGCAAATCGTTTGAGGATAAGATGACTGTAAATATTATATCACATCTTGACAAAGAAGACTCACTAAGACGTGCCCCCGAAACAATTTTGTTTTATAAAGTTTCTAACCCGCACGAAAAGGATAAAGGCTCTTATGAAATCTATAAAGGACCATTCTCAATTAAAGAGTCATCTATCATTCAAGCCTATGCCGCTGATGGATTAGGCGGTATGAGCAAACCTGTCACAGCCACTTTCATAAAAAAGCCTAACAACTACACCATAAAGCTTAATTCAAGGTATAACAGAGCCTATCATGCCGGCGGTGCTGCGGGTCTTATTGATGGCATAACAGGTACCGAAAACTGGCGCAAAGGCGACTGGCAGGGCTATCAGTCACAGGATTTTGAGGCCATTATCGATTTACAAAAGAAAAAGAAAGTAAACGAAGTATCAGCACGATTCCTTCAGGACAGCCGTGCGTGGATACTGATGCCTGCTAAAGTGGAATATTATGTTTCCGATGATAATGTAAACTTTATCCTTGCGCATACCATTGAAAATACTATTGATCCAAAAGAAAACGAATCGATCATAAAAAGCTTTGATGCTACATTGATCAATGTAAAGGCACGCTACATAAAGGTAAAAGCATACAACTTTGGTAAATTACCGGAATGGCACCAGGGCTTTGGCAGTGATGCGTTTATTTTTATTGATGAGATTACTGTAAAGTAGTTGATGGTTGTTAGTTATCGGTTGTCAGACCAACAGCAACTATCCAGCAACTGGCAACCATCAACCGATAACTATTTCTCTTTCACCGGAAACAACAACGAAGCCGCTACAGAGATTATCAGCACCCCTCCTACTACCATTAGCGAATGAGGTGAAGAAATGTGGTAAAAAGGACTTATTAGCATTTTTACACCAATAAAAGCCAGTATTACTGCAAGACCGTAATGCAGCCTGCTGAACATATGCATAAAGTTAGCCAAAAGGAAATACAATGCCCTTAACCCCAGTATCGCAAATATGTTTGATGTATAAAGGATAAAAGGATCATCCGGAGCAATGGCAAATATTGCAGGGATAGAATCTACTGCGAATATAAGGTCGGTAAACTCAATAACCGCCACTACTACCAATAGCGGTGTAGCCAGTTTTTTACCATCTATCTTTACAAAGAAATTATCGCCTTCATAGTTTTTGGTCACATTAAAGAAACGATATACCACACGTGCTCCCGGGCTTTTAGAAAAGTCCTTGTTTTCATCATCATCTTCGTGAGCAGTCCACGACTTGATGCCGGCTACAACCAAAAAGAGGCCAAATGCCGAAAGAACAGCATTTATCTCACGCTCTGCGCCAAAAATCTCAATTGGTGGCAAATAGGTCATATTAATAAGCTCTACACCCGTAAAGATGAATATCGCACGGAATACCAATGCCCCAATAATACCCCAAAATAGTACTTTATGGTGCAGGTGCTTAGGGACATTAAAAAAGCCAAATACAAGAATGAAAACAAAGAGATTATCTACCGAAAGCGCTTTTTCAATCCAATAGGCACTCTGAAATTGTGTAAATTGTTCGAAACCGAGGTAATAATAAATAACACCACTAAATGCCATTGCCAGTGATATCCAGACTACAGACCAGGTAAGTGCTTCTTTGTTCGATACCTCGTGGCTGTTCTTATTAAAAACACCCAAATCGAGTAAAAGCATTATAACTACCAGAATAGAGAATCCGGCCAGTATACCGGGATGGTTAATAAGATGGTCCATAGAGGTTATTTATTTAATCAAGCTTTTCGGTTAGTTTACTAAAAACGGTTTTGGCATCCCTGCCTTCATATAAAATACTGTAAACAGCATCAATAATTGGTGTTTTTGCCTTAAATTCCTTATTCAGGTTATAGGCGCTTTTTGCAGCATAATACCCCTCGGCAACCATGCTCATTTCCATCATGGCCGATTTTACCGTATAACCCTTACCAATCATGTTACCAAACATACGGTTCCTTGAGAATACAGAATAACCGGTAACCAACAAGTCGCCCAGATAAGCTGAGTTATTGATATTACGCTTCATCTTATGCACTTTACGGATGAATTTTTTCATCTCGCGGATGGCATTACTCATCAGCAACGCCTGAAAGTTATCACCATAGCCAAGACCATGTGCAATACCCGCCGCAATAGCATAAATATTTTTCAGCATAGCAGCATATTCCGTGCCAACAATATCGTCAGACGTTTTTGTTTTTATATAGTGGCTGTTAAGGTTCTTACCCATTATTTTTGCCTTTTTCTCGTTTCCGCAGGCAATGGTAAGATACGACAGACGCTCAAGTGCTACCTCTTCAGCGTGACACGGACCCGTGATAACACCGATATTGTCGTACGAGATATTGTATTTATCATGGAAATGCTCACCCACTATAAGGCTTGTTTCGGGAACAATACCTTTAATCGCCGAAAATATCACCTTGTCTTCAAGGCTTACCGTAAGCTTTTCAAGCTCTTTGCTTAAAAAAGCCGATGGTATGGCAAAGATTACATAGTCAGCATAGGCTACCGCCTCGTTAATATCGCTGGTAAGCAACAACTTATTAGTATCAAACTCAACAGAGCTCAAATAGTTAGGATTGTGCTTTTGTAGTTTTAAATGCTCAATAGCCTCGTTGTTACGCATATACCATGCTATTTCCGGCACATTAGAGCACAGCATTTTAGCAATAGCCGTCGCCCAGCTTCCACCACCTATAACAGCGAACTTTGGAGTATCACTCATGTTTCCTTTATTGTTTGAAAGGTCAAAAATACTTAAAAATAAACAAATCTAGCCTGCATTTTTAGCGAATACGGCAGTACAGGGATATTTTATTTAAGAAAACATTAACATTAAATTATGACAACCCCAAACAATGTAAACCTTTAGTGTCCGTTATTCATTAGACTTCTGTTTACACTTGGGGATGTACAACATAAGGTTAATAAAAATTTTTTGTTTTTGGTGTTTAAAAGGCATTCAGGTATTTCCGGAATGCCTTTTATAATTTATGCTAATAGCTCATCTCAACAATGGCCCTTACTCTCTCCGGCGTTATATTCTGGCGTTCGCCAAGGCCTTTCCAGCCACGTTCTTCAAAACGTTTCACGATAAAATCGGCAGTGCTTTCATAATCATTAGTATAGTTGGATATTTTAGTCTCCATACCCATCTTATGGAAAAACTCAACTGTTTTCTCAATAGCTTCCAGTGCCGCCTTTTCAGTATCGGTTTCAGTTATGTTTAAAACCCGTCTGCCGTATTGTGCCAGCTTTTCCTTTTTAGTATCAAACATTACTCGATACAGGTTAGGACCAATAATTGCCAGTGTACGCGCATGGTCAATCTCGTACAAAGCCGTAAGCTCATGCCCTATCATGTGTGTAGCCCAATCTGTAGGCACTCCTTTTTGGATAAGTCCGTTCAGCGCCATAGTAGCGCACCACATAAAATTGGCCGCCAATTTATAGTCAGAAGGATTTTCAGCAACGCCCGGGCCAATCTCTATAAGCGTTTGCAAAATGCTTTCGGCTATCCTGTCCTGAAGCAGCGCATCATGCGGATACGTAAGATACTGTTCCATAACGTGCGTATAGGCATCTATAATACCATTCTGCACCTGGCGTTTCGGCAATGAAGCCACCGTTTCAGGATCACAAATGGAAAATACCGGGAATACAGCAGGACCTCCGAAACTTAGTTTTTCCTGTGTCTTATCGATAGTGATAACCGAACCCGAGTTCATTTCGCTGCCTGTTGCAGGGAGAGTAAGCACCGTACCAAAAGGAATGGTATTATCAAGTATCCTTATTCGTTTTACCAGGATATCAACCGGATCTCCTTCAAATTTTACAGCAGCCGAGATAAACTTAACCCCATCTATCACTGATCCTCCACCTACAGCAAGAATAAAATCGATATTCTTTTCGCGGACAATCTCTACCGCTTTCATTACGGTTTCATAGCGTGGGTTAGGCTCAATACCGCCAAATTCGGTAATCTCATACCCTGCAAGGGCATCGGTAACCTGTTTGTGAACGCCGTTATTAAAAATACTTCCTCCACCATAAGCCAAAAGCACTTTGGCATTTTTAGGTATAAGGGAAGTTAGCTTAGCAATCTGGCCCCTGCCAAACACATAGTTCACAGGGTTATAATATTCAAAATTCAGCATGGTTCTTATAAATTTTACCCAAAGGTACAAAATAGGTCAATCGGGTGTGGTAAAGTATTGTTAAGCATTACCTGTTAACCGACACATTTTTACCCTTTACCTCATAAACTTTTTTGGCATAAAAATGCGCCGTACGTTTGTTTCAGATTTAAGATTGGTTGATTGGTTAATCGCTTGCTGCTGCCCCCACAGCACTGGCACCCAAAACAGATGATTTGCCCCCAAAATGGACTGTTTTAAATAAAAAATCCTGAGCTGGTTACTCAGGATTTTTTATTTGTCAAAACTTAAAGTTTTTTACTCTTAACCGACACATTACCAACCTTTACCTCATAAAATTTTTTACTATAAAAACCCGCCGTACGTTTGTCTTGTGATTTAAGATTGGTTATTGGTTTATCGCTTGCTGCTGCCCCCACAGCACTGGCATCTAAAACAGATTATCCGCCCCCGAAATTGGACTGTTTTAATTAAAAAATCCTGAGTGTGGTTACTCAGGATTTTTTATTTTATATCATTTCTTATAAAACAGGTTATGCTCTATATACTGCCATACCTTATGCGGTAATAGTGGCTGTACATTCTTTCCTTCTTTTACACCGTTACGTATAAAAGTACTCGATATCTCTACCACCGGCGCATCTATCATATGTATCTTCGGATGGTTTTCAAATTCCGGATTTAGCTTATCGGTACTTATACGCGGATAAACATAGATATGGTGATTTTGAAGCAACACATCATAGTTTTTCCATTTATGCAGGGAGTTGAGATTGTCTTCACCCATTATCAGCGAAAATTCGTGTGTGGGGAATTTCTCCTGCAAATGTGCCAGCGTATTCACGGTATAATTGGGCTGTGGCAAGCGAAACTCAACATCACTGGGTTTTAGCTTGGGATAATCTTCAGTAGCCAAAAACACCATCTGTAAGCGATGATGATCTTCCAGCAGGGTACTTTTCTTCTTTAGCGGATTATGGGGCGTTACAACCATCCATATCTGGTCAAGACCGCTATATTCGGCCATGTGATTGGCAATAATAAGATGCCCTGTATGAATGGGATTAAATGTCCCGAAGTATAGCCCTACTTTCATATTATTTGGAATCTTTGTCATCCTGACGAAGGAAGGATCTCTGTTATAAACTAAGATTGCTACGCCAGCCGGCCTTCAGCCTCGTGCCTTCACTCCATTACATTCCGTTCAGAATGACAAACCGCGACTAAAAATCGCGGTTGTTATAATTAATCTGCTAAAAACTGTTTAACAAGCTGATAGGCTTCCACCTTTGCAGTATCAAGGTCGTAGTTTTTGATAATGGTATCAAACTGAGGTGCTGTTGCCAGCTCTACCGATGCCTTTGCAATACGCATATTGATCTTATCCTCACTCTCGGTGCTGCGTTTCTTAAGACGTATCTTAAGTTCATCAATACTTGGTGGTTTTACAAATACAGCCAGTGTCTCTTCAGGAAATTTCCTCTTGATGCGAAGGCCTCCTGCAACGTCAATATCAAATATCACGTTTTTACCCTCTGCCCAAATGCGCTCAATCTCGGTCTTCAGCGTACCGTAAAAGTTGTCACGGTATACTTCTTCCCACTCTACAAAATCGTCGTGTTTGATGTGCTGCTTGAATTCTTCCAGGGTGATAAAGTGATAGTCTTTACCATTAACCTCTCCTTCGCGCGCACTTCGTGTAGCTGCCGAAACTGAAAAAGCCAGATTAAGATCCGGCTGTTCCAGTAAATGTTTTACTATTGTTGTTTTTCCTGATCCCGACGGAGCCGAGAACACTAGTAATTTTCCTTTTTTCATTAAATCCTGTTATGTGTTCTGAGTTCTGTGTTTTGAGTTTACTCACTCAACCCCAAACGCTAAACGCTAAACTATAAAACGTTTAGCACTTGTTCTTTTATCTTTTCGAGTTCATCTTTCATCTGCACTACCAGCTTTTGCATCTTGGCATGGTTTGATTTAGAACCCATAGTGTTTATCTCACGTCCCATTTCCTGAGTAATAAACCCAAGTTTACGTCCGTTAGCTTCAGTTCCTGCCAGGGTTTCTATAAAATAGTTCAGGTGGTTTTCAAGGCGCACTTTTTCTTCGGTAATATCCATCTTTTCAAGATAGTAGATAAGCTCCTGCTCAAAACGGTTCTCATCAACATTTACAGTAAGCTCGTCTATAGCAGTACGAAGCCTTGCTTTTACATTAGCGATACGTTCGCCATCCAGCGCAACAGCCTCATGCATAAATGCCAAAATGTTTGCTATGCGCGAAAGGAATTCTTTCTCAAGGGCAACACCCTCACTTATCCTGAAGCTTTGTATGTTTTCCAGCGCCTGATCGATAACACCCTCAATGTTTTGCCACTCGTTCGGGTCAATCTCTTCACGTTCAGTTTTAAGGGCATCCGGCATACGCACAGCCATTTTCATCAGTTCGGTAGGATCGGCATCCGGAATAACTTCCTGCATCTGGGCGATGTATGCCTTTACGATGGGTGCATTGATCTTAGATGAGGTTTCTTCGCCGGTAACTTCTACAAACAGCGAAAAGTCTATTTTTCCGCGCTCCAGCTTAACACCTATCTTGTTACGAAGCCCCAGTTCCATCTCACGAAAAGCCGATGGCATCCTTACGCTTACATCAAGGCCTTTGCTGTTCAGCGATTTAATTTCTACGGTAATCTTTTTTGTGGGTAACTGTAAAGAAGCTTTACCAAACCCCGTCATCGATTGTATCATGTAAAAAATTTAGTGCGACAAAGTTAATAAAAATAAATGAGGGGGTTAGTTGAAAGTAATAAAGTAGTAAAGTTGAAAGTTTTACGCCAAATCATTTAATCCGGGATCAACTTTCAACTTTACTACGTTTAACTTTACAACTATTAAGACTATTTTACCTCCTTAATAGCGCTGCTTTCAATCCAGCCTACGCTATCATCGGCAAGTTCAATTTTTTTCCAGTTGTCTACGGTTTCCAGCACGTTCACTTTAGTTCCTTCGTGCAGTACAAAAGCATCTTCCGAATTTTGTGACGGTTCGCTCTTAACGGCGATCACTTCGGCAAAAACTATGGCAGGATGTTGATTATTCTCGACAGACTTTACAAAAACAGCCGACAACACACTGATGACAATTACAAGCAGCATTACAAACATGGCAAAGAAGAATACGCGCTTTATCAGTGTGCTGCCCGCAAAATAATATCCTATAAACATGGCCAGAAACGCAAAGGCAAAGCCTACTGCTATCCATGCCCAGGTATTGTAGTGATAAGCTCCTGTAAGGTTGTACAACATTTTAGAGAAACCTACTTTAGGTACTTCCTTAATGTTGTCTATGGTCATTTTTTTAGCATATCCCAGATTTATCTGAGCATCTTTATTGTTAGGATCGAGCTGAAGCGCTTTCTCAAAATTATAGACTGATGGTGCTATCTTACCCATTTTGTAATACGCATTACCAAGGTTAAAATACACCTCCGCCGATTCTTTCTTTCCTTTCAGGATACTTTCATATTCCTGTGCCGCCCCGGCATAATTGCCTTTACGGTACAATGCATTAGCCTTCTCAAAAGCACCCTGCGCAACAGTGGCCTGAGTAAGCAATATTGTTATTAAAATGTAAATTAGCTTTTTCATCTTATAAAGTCCCATTTATAACTCTCCTGATTCCGTCCTTTATCAAAAGAACATTGAAATTAATTAACATCCCTAACTTATTTCCTGATAATTTTAAATACGTTAAAACTTGTGCTAAATGAATATCGTTTAATTCTTCTACAGACTTAACTTCTATAACAAATTTGTTTTCAACTACAATATCCATTCTGTAGCCAATCTCTAATTTTACTTCTTCATAAATTAAAGGCAATGCTTTTTGCTTTTCAACAAACAAGCCCTTTTTATATAATTCATAACATAAACATTCACAATAGGCACTTTCTAATAGCCCTGGCCCTAACGCCTTGTGGACTTTAAGAGAACATTCGTAAACAATTTTAGCTATTTCGTTTTTCTGTCATTTGTATAATTTTAACCACAAGGTTCACTAAGTTCTTTTCACAAAGAACACTAAGCTTTGTGAACTTATTTTTCAACCACAAGGTTCACAAAGTCTTTTAACAAAGACCACTAATAATCACACTTTGTTTAAAGAACACAAAGCTTTGTGAACATTGTGCCTTCTTTGTGGGCTTTGTGGTTAAAAGCTCTCAATTCTCACTACTAAATCTGCTTCTCCAATGCCGTGATTACAGCTACCGCGCTGTCGTAGTCATTCTGCATAGCCGAATCTGACGATGGCGCATACCTTGCAAACTCACAGCTGTCCATTATCTTACTAAAATCAGCTACGGTTTCCTCTTTGGCATTACGCGACAGCAATAATTCTTTAATATTATCACGGCTCATGTCGGCGGTTTCAATATGCAGTTTTGCCTTAAGGAAATTATGCAGTGCTTTTTCCAGTGCCAAATAGAATCCCGCCTTGTTACCAAGTTGCTTTTTAGCTTCCCCAAGGAACTTCTTAGCAAGCTTATTGTTCTGCCTTATTTTACTACCCACAACATCACTGTCATACGCTTCTTTTTTCTTCCTTCCAAAGATGATAAACGGAATCAAAAGGAATGGCGCAAAAAGTAATCCCCAGAACAGCCCTGAACCAAAGAAATCATCACGCTCAACAGGCTTAAGCGAAGTTTCCAGTGCTATAAAACGGAATGGCTCTGCCGATTTAACATCTTTCTTGTTGCTGTCTCCCTTATCGGCACTCTCCTGATTTTCCTGTACATTAAGCACATTTATCATGATCTCATCGTGCGTAATAGTTTTGTAGGTATGCGTTGCAAGATCAAACCATGAGAACGACAATTCCTTTATAGGGTATTTACCTTTGTTTTGCGGCACTATCGTATAGCTATCCGATATACTGCCCTGCATACCGCTCAAAGGTGTTGAAATGTTTTCTTTATGCTCCGGATCGTACATTTCCAGTGCAGCCGGAACCTGTGGTTTAGGCAGCGTAAACAGCTTAAGGTTACCTTTACCCGATACCGCAATATCAAGCTGTACAGGCTCTCCGTTTTTGCTAACAGTAGCCGATGGCTTAACTGTAAAGCTAAAACTACCTACCGCACCGGTAAAGTCTGCCGGTTTTCCTTTCTCAGGAAGCGGTTTTACGTTAATGAATTTCTTTCCTGCCGACACTACCTTATTTGTAGCCACCATAAACTGACGCCCAAAAATATCCCTTCTGCCGTTAGGTACTTCCATGGATACGTCCAGGGTTAATGGTTCAATTTCCAGCTTACCGTCTTTTTGAGGATATAATACCGTTTTACGCAATACAAGCATGCGGTATTCCTGCCCCTGATAGGTTTCTGTCTGGACTGCAGGATTCTTAATATCTATATTCTGACTCCAAAAATCATTGTATTGCGGAGACGAAACTTCTTTCCATCCTCCCACGGCTGTGTAAGGGCTAACATAGATTTTATATACAACGGTAACAGGTTCGTTTACATACGGATTAGTTTTACTAACCTCAGCTACCAAATGTACACCCTGATCTACATTCTGCTGCATCTCCTGCTGGTGCTGCTGGTTGTTAGCATACGGATTCGGGTCGGCACCTGCAATGGCATCACCAACCTTAACTTTTATAGGGGCAGTTTTGTATTCATACCCGCCTATAATTATCGTAGCCGAACCTATGGTAAAATTTCCTTTTGCAGTAGGGATAAGCAGGTACTTATAGCTTCTACTAAAGGTACGTTTTCCGTTTATCCATGAATTGCTTACCATCTGCTGAGGACCCGAAGCCTTAAACCCCGGAAATTGCGGAGGCGTAAAATTGTCCCCATCCTGATTCATGGTAAACTCAACAATAAGGCGTTCGTTTATACCCAGCGATGTTTTGCTCGGTACAGCCTTAAATTCTACCTGTTGGGCATATATACCCTGTACAAAAAGCAATAATAGTAAGATGTATCTTTTCATCGTTCTTTGCTTAACCTGAAAATATTGCGTTTTTAAGTTATAGTTTTTTATCTACGCCGTCATTGCGGGGAGGTATAATGAAGCGATTGCCACGCTACACTACGTTCCGCCCGCAATGACAGACCAATTATTAGTAGCAGTAAAGCCCGAAATGTTACCAGTCTTTTTGCTGGTTATTGTTTGGCCTTACCTTAACCTTTCTGCCATTAACCTTATCCTGAATTTTTTTCTCTTCATTATTCATGGCATCAAGCAGGTTTTCCATACGTTGTTTAGATGGGCTTGGCCCTGCTTCCGGCTTAGGCTGGCCTTTGTCTTTCTGGTCGCCATCATCCTTAGGCTCTCCTTTATCACCATCCTTTTTCTGGTCACCTTTTTCGTTTCCTTTATTATCTTTCTGGTCTCCGTTATCGCCTTTGTCTTTGCCTTTGTCGCCTTTATCCTTCTGATCATTGCCACCGCCACCGTTAGGTTGCTGCTGCTTATCGTCCTTGTTCTGGTCTTTTTTGTCTTTATCGTCCTGAGGCGGTTTTTGCGGTGGCGGAGGATTATTTTTCAGCATTTCCTTTGCCAGTGCAAAATTGTACCTGGTCTTTTCATCAGCAGGGTTATTGCGAAGCGCATTCTTATAGGCCTCAACAGCTTCCTGATAATTCTTTTCTTTCATAAAGATATTACCCAGATTATGATATGCCATATGCTTTTGCTGTTTTGTCCTTGCATTTTTTATAGACTCAACATAGGCATAAGCCGCTTCGGCACTCTGCCCCTGCCTGTATATGGCATTTCCAAGATTGTAGGCAGCTGATGCCTTAGTGGGCGATTTGGATTTTGATATCCTGTAATCGGCCTCTGCCTCAATATAGTGATTACTCTTAAATTCTTTGTTCCCTTTCTCAAGGTCTTTGTCTCTTTTTGGCTTAGCCTGCGCAAACGAAAGCACTGTAAATAAAAGCAGGCCGTATGTAAATAGTCTCCTCATTATTCTTTTTCATTAAACAGGTTAAGTTTGCTAATCCATGCTGTTTTCCTTTCAAGCAGGAATACATCAATAAACAGCAATAAAAATGCCGCACCTAAAAACCATTGGTATTGCGAATCGTATACTGCCATCTGTTTGGCTTCAAATTCGGTTTTCTCCATGTTATCCAGAGCATTTTTTACATAGTCTGATACTTCACGGGTACTTTTACCATAAACATATCCGCCTTTGGTCGCCGCAGCAATGCTTTTCAGGTCCTGCGGATACAATTTTGTAACCACCACATTACCATCACTGTCGCGCTTAAAGCTATCTGTACGCCCGTTAACCTTAATTGGGATAGGTCCTCCTTTTTCAGTACCCACACCAACAGTTATCAGTTTAATACCTTTTTCTTTAAGTGCCTGAGCAGCCTCAAGACTGCCTTCGCCATGATCTTCACCGTCAGATATCAATATAACCAGTTTACTGGTTTGCGGATCGTCAAAATAAGATGTCGCCAGTTCCAGCGCATCGCTGATGGCAGTTCCCTGAGAGGAAACCATATCGGTATTCATGTTCTGAAGGAACATTTTTGCTACACTGTAATCACCGGTAATAGGCAGTACCGGATAAGCACTTCCGGCATAGGCAACAATACCTATCCTGTCTGTCCCCAACTGATTGATAACCTGAGAAACAATCTGTTTTGCTTTTTCAAGTCGGTTAGGTGCCATGTCTTCGGCAAGCATACTCTTCGATACGTCTACCGCAAAAACAATGTCAACCCCTTCGCGTTTCACGGTTTCTACTTTAGTACCAATTTTCGGGTTTACCAACGCAATTATGATGCCCGAAAGAGCTAAAAGCAGCACAACCAGCTTAAGGGCAGCCTTAAAAACCGACCTGTTGGGAGTTAGTTTCTTTACCAGTTCAGGATCGCCAAACTCACGCTGCTTTTTTTTCTGCCAATACAAATTTAGCAGGAACAACAACAGCAATACCGGGATAATGCCCAGCAGGTATAAGTATTTTGGTTCGTCTAATTCGTACATACTAAATAAAGCTTCTGTAAAGGGTTTTCCTTGCCACTATTTCGGCAAGCAGCAATCCAAATGCTATCCATGCCCACATATGGAATTTTTCGTCGTAATTGTAATATTTCATCTCCTCGATCTCTGTAGTCTCGAGTTTGTTGATCTCGTCGTAAATTGACTTCAACTTGGTGTTCGATGTAGCCCTGAAGTATTTACCATTCGTCTTTTTAGCAATCTCCTTCATCAGTTCCTGGTCTATCTCTACCTGCATCATTTTGTATACAAAACCGCCATCCGGTTTTTTAGCATACGGAAACTCGGCCATACCGTTTGTTCCTATACCAATGGTGTATACTTTTATACCATATTCCTTAGCTATATCGGCAGCCATTCGTGGATCGATAACCCCCGAATTGTTTACACCATCAGTAAGCAAAATGATAACACGGCTTTTTGCCTTGCTGTCTTTCAGTCGGTTTACAGCCGTTGCAAGACCAACACCAATACCCGTACCGTCTTTTAGTACGGTCTCATCATATTTCACCGATTTAATGGCATCTATAACCAGTGCCTTATCGCTGGTAACCGGGGTTTTAGTATAAGCCTCACCGGCATATACCACAAGCCCGATACGATCGTTAGGGCGTCCGTCAACAAAGTTTTGGGCAACACTCTTAAGGGCTTCCATACGGTTAGGCTTCAGGTCGCGTGCCAGCATACTGCCCGATACGTCCATTGCAATAACAATATCAATACCACGTGTTGTTTTGGTTTTGTTGTTCACATCAACCGTTCTGGGTCTTGCCAAAGCAACGATCATGCAGCTTAACGCCAATAACCTCAACACAAATAATAACGGTTTAAGCCTGCCAAGTAGCGATGGTTTGGCTTTAAAGGCATTAAGCGAACTTATTTTTAATGTCGCTGTCTGTTTTTTGCGTGTCCATATGTACCAGCCAATGGCTAATGGCAACAATGCAAACAGCCAAAAGAAACCCGGATGTAAAAAAGTTACGTCTTTCATAATTAATTTACCTTTAATTCAACCGAGTTCTTTATTCGTTCGAGTATCTGCGTTCCATATTCGTCACCTTCCTTATGCATTATCATTACCTGTTGCAGTCCTTCTTTTTGCTTAAAGAAAAGCAACTCGTAATATACTCTTACAGGAGTTTTTGTAACAGGATCCGGCATAGACATATTTCCATAAGCCCTTATACCCGATATCCCTTTATCGGTATTAAAATCTTCGCTTTTTACCAATATGTTAGTAGCTCCCTGTGCTTCCATAGACTTCATTGCAAGCTCTACGGTTGCAGGAAGATCGATCTGAACAGAATCCTTATACGTAGTCGTAGATACCGTAACATAGAAATTATCGGTCATAGAACCATAAGCAAACACCGATGCTTCTCTTACATGCGGATTGTTTTGCTGTGTCATTTTAGCCAATAAAGGAGATCGTTTAAGCACCTTTGGTGTTTCAATAATTACTCCCGGATCACCATATTCACTCTTTACCCATTCGCCATCCAGTAATTCTTTTGTCGCGTGTCCAATAAAGTTATCCCTAAGGTATTCCATACCGAAAACATATACCGAAACTCCAAAAGCAACTAAAATTGCCGCTACCGAACTCAATATTATGATCGTCTTTTTCCTTTTCGCTTTTTTCTTTGCCTGCGCATCGAGCCAAAGCTGTGTATGAATATCGTCTTCTTCCTTCTCTTCCGGAATGCTTCGGTCTATAACCACAATGGTTTTTTCGACCCTTTTGCGGTCTTCTGCAATTTCAAAATCAAGCGGACGCGATTTGGCAAACTTCACCATATCGGCCGTGCGAAGAATCTTTTCAAGCTCCTCAAAAGTTTCCTGAGACAGGTTCATTTTCTTTTTACGAACAGCATCTCTCATCGCGTCAATAAGCTCACTGGTCGTGCTTTCCATTGCCGGAACGTGAATAGCCTCTTCAATATAAGTACGGGCAATATCCGTAAGCTGGCTGTAATAGTCTTTTACAGCTCCTTTTTCAAGCAGTTCTCTCTTTTCAAGCTCTTTAAGCTCACGCGAAGCTCTTTCTATCGGAGAGATAATTTCTTCTTTTTTAGCTTTAGGCTCTGCCGGTTTCCTGTTCTTAAGGTAACGCCACAGCCCATAAGCTGCTGCTCCCGTTGCTACAACAGCAAACAGTATCCATAACCAGAAAGAGGTATTGGACTGCCCTTTAAGCACAGGCTTAATGTCATACATCTTTTGCTTAAGGGTATCAACCTTAATGTTGTTCACCTCAATTCGCAGGGAGTCGGTTTTAATCATCTTGTTATTGATGACTACCGGCAAAGACGGTATTATGTACCTGCCCGAATCGAACTGTGTAAGCCCGTATTTTTTTACCAGCTCATACATCGCCCCATCCTTAATGGTATCCACAGGATATGACTCCAGCACCTCAAGCTGCCCAAAGCTTCTGCCTTCCGGAAAACTAACACGGAAAGCCGTATCAACTTTGGTTTTTAGCGTAAGGTTAAACTGGGAACCGATTTTTATTTTGGTAGAATCAATACTTGCCTGAACCTGCTTTTGCTGTCCAAAAACAGTAACGGCAGCCAGAAGGAATAGTATTGTATACAGTTTTGTCCTAATCATTTCTTTTTTGTTTTCACCACTGGTTTTCTATCTGGACTTAAAATAGCCCAACAGTTTGGTTACATACGACTCGTCTACCCTGGTGCTCACAGCACCGGCACCACATCGGCTAAAGGTATCTTTAAAATATTTCAGTCTTTCCTGATAATAGGCTCCATACTGCAGCCTTACCGATTTTGCACCGGTATTTACCAGCATGCTTTGTCCGGTCTCGGCATCAAGCATGTTTACAAGGCCGATGTTAGGCATCTCTTCCTCGCGGATGTCATATACCCTTACCCCTGTAATATCGTGCTTTTTTGAGGCTATCTTTAGTGTATGCTCATAATCGGGCGATGCCATAAAATCAGAAATCACAAAAACGATAGCCTTCTTTTTAAGCACACCGCTCAAAAACTTCAACGCCTGGCTTATATCCGTTTTTTTGCTTTTCGGCTCAAACTCAATAAGCTCGCGAATAATCCTCAACACGTGTGATTTTCCTTTCTTTGGCGGAATGAAAAGCTCAATCTGATCTGAGAAAAGAATAAGCCCTATCTTATCGTTGTTTTGCGTGGCGCTAAAAGCCATAGTAGCAGCAATCTCGGTAACGATATCTTTCTTGAACTCGTTTTTTGTACCAAAGCTCTCCGATCCCGACACGTCTACCATAAGCATCATGGTAAGCTCGCGCTCTTCTTCAAAAACCTTGATATAGGGTTCATTGTAACGCGCGGTAACATTCCAGTCTATAGCACGCACATCGTCGCCAAACTGGTACTGGCGCACCTCGCTAAAGGTCATACCCCTTCCTTTGAAAGACGAATGATATTCCCCCGAGAAGATATGATTACTCAGCCTTCGGGTCTTTATCTCGATCTTACGAACCTTTTTTAATATATCTTTTGTATCCATCTTTTATCGTTTTTGGGTTTCGGGTTCTGGGTTTCGGGTTGCCAATAGTAACCCTAAACACAAAGCCCGATACTATCCGGCTGCTCAGGCAACCCGGAACTCGAAACTCGAAACCCTAAACTATTAAGGTACTTCGATCTCGTTAACGATCTTGTTGATGATATCTACAGAAGTAATGTTTTCAGCCTCAGCCTCATAGGTAACCCCTATTCTGTGGCGAAGTACATCATGAACTACTGCCCTTACATCTTCAGGTATTACAAAACCTCTGCGTTTGATGAAGGCATAACATTTTGCAGCAGTTGCAAGATTGATACTACCCCTTGGTGATGCCCCAAAACTGATAAGCGGTTTTAATTTTTCCAGCTTATAATTTTCAGGATAACGGGTAGCGAATATGATATCAAGAATATATTTTTCAATTTTTTCGTCCATGTATACCTCACGTACAGCCTCCTGTGCACGAAGTATCTGATCTAAAGTAACTACCTGGTTTACTTTATCAAAAGCCCCTTTCAGGTTTTGACGGATTACATGGCGCTCATCTTCCATTTTAGGATAGTCAATAACCGCTTTAAGCATAAAACGGTCTACCTGAGCTTCAGGAAGCGGATAAGTACCTTCCTGTTCTACCGGGTTCATGGTAGCCATTACCAGAAATGGTTTTTCCAGCTTAAAAGTATCTTCGCCTATGGTTACCTGTTTTTCCTGCATCGCCTCAAGCAATGCCGACTGCACCTTAGCAGGAGCCCTGTTAATCTCATCGGCAAGCACGAAGTTGGCAAAAATAGGACCTTTCTTAATTGTAAATTCGTTTTGTTTGATGTTGTAGATCATAGTACCTACAACATCGGCAGGAAGTAAATCGGGTGTGAACTGTATACGGCTGAATTTTCCGTGCACCGCCTGACTCAGTGTATTAATTGCAAGGGTTTTTGCAAGACCCGGCATACCTTCAAGCAATATATGCCCCTGTCCTAAAAGACCTATAAGCAGTCGTTCAATCATATACTTTTGTCCTACGATAACCTTATTCATTTCCATGAAAAGCATATCTACAAAAGCACTTTCCCTTTCTATTTTTTCATTAATCGCCCTAATGTCGAGCGTTGATGTGTTTTCTTCCATATCCGTAAATTTTTTGGAGTGTGAATTTAGCAATGTTAAAGTAACGAAACAAATACATTTTTAATATAATGCATCTTTGTTAACGAGTTGTTAAAGCAAAACGTATAAAAGCATCAAAAAACATTCCACGATTTCAACAAACTCCAAAAAAAATAATCTTACAAAACAAAACCCCTATGCCTCAGGGCAAATCCTTTATATTTGCAGCCTTGATTAATTACGGGGTCGCAACTACGGGGTTCTTCATGCCCGTATTATAAAACCCTGCTGCAAATAGTTAATTAAGCTACCTAATAAGGCCTGTTGATTAGTCAACAGGCCTTTGTTAGTATTTTAGGGCAAAGGCTTTGCCAACTGAATAATGATTTCATTATTTTTATAGCACAAAACCTTAATCCTACTATGGACATTACACTTTCTCCCATAATTGCCGGCGCCATGAACTGGGGCGTTTGGCAGGCCAATTTTACTACAAAACAAATGGCTACCATGATTCATTCCTGCCTTGATCACGGTATCTCAACTTTTGACCATGCTGATATCTATGGCGGATATACCACCGAAGCCGATTTTGGAAAAGGATTTGCCCAAAGCGGCATAGCCCGCGAAAAGATCCAGCTTATCTCTAAATGCGGCATTCAGCACACCATTGGCAACAGGCCTACTAAAATAAAGCACTACGATTATTCTAAAGAATACATAGTGTGGAGTGCCGAGAACTCTCTAAAATTCCTTCAGACCGAATACCTTGATCTGTTACTGCTACACAGGCCAAGTCCGCTCATGCAGCCCGATGAAATTGCCGAAGCTGTTGAGAAACTGAAAAAAGAAGGAAAAATAAAAGCCTTTGGCCTTTCTAACTTTACCAACAACCAAACCGATCTTATCCGTTCGAGAACAGAGGTTTTTGGAAACCAGATCGAATTTTCGGCAACACATATCGAGCCCATGCTCGATGGCAGCCTGGATTACATGATGGTAAACAACATCAGGCCAATGGCGTGGAGTCCTATAGGAAGCGTATTTAAAGAGCATAATGATCAAACCCACCGCCTGAAATTATTAATGGCTGAACTTGTTGCCAAATACGAAGTAAGTGCCGATGTTGTCCTGCTTGCATGGATAATGCAGCATCCGGCGGGAGTAGTCCCGGTATCGGGTTCTACCAGTGCTGAAAGGCTTAAAAACCAAATGAAGGCGACACAAATCAAACTGGATCTTGAAGACTGGTTTGCCGTATGGACAGAGAGCATAGGCAATAAGGTACCGTAAGCAGTGTTCAGTGTTCAGTGTTCAGTGTTCAAAATTAAAGACTTACATCCAAATCTTTAAATTATTAAATCTTTTCAATATTTAAATAAGTATGAAAACAGCATTAATAACAGGCGCAACCAGCGGTATAGGCCGTGCCACAGCCCGACTATTAGCGAAGAACCATTACAGGCTCATCATTTGTGGACGCCGTGAAGACCGCCTTGCCGAATTGCAGGACGAATTTTCGCATCTTACCAAAGTGCATACACTAAACTTTGATGTTCGCCATAAAAAAGAAGTGGCACAATCTCTAAAATCATTGCCTAAGGAGTTTGCCAATATTGATGTACTTATCAACAATGCCGGTAACGCCCACGGCCTTGACCCTATCGAAAACGGCGACGTACACGACTGGGATGCAATGATTGATATTAATGTAAAAGGATTGCTTTATGTGTCCAAAGAAGTAATTCCCGGAATGGTAGAACGCCGAAGCGGACACATTATCAACATCGGGTCGATTGCAGGAAAAGAAACCTATACCAATGGTAATGTATACTGTGCGACTAAACATGCTGTTGACGCTATAAACCAGGGAATGCGCATGGATCTGAACCAATACGGAATACGCGTTGGAGCCATCAATCCGGGTATGGTAGATACCGAGTTTAGTGAAGTACGCTTTAAAGGCGATAAGCAAAGAGCCGAAAACGTATACAAAGGTTTTGAACCCCTTAAAGCCGAAGATATTGCTGATGTTATTCATTTCGTGATTTCAAGGCCTTACCATGTAAATATTGCCGATCTTTTGATTTTGCCAACGGCGCAGGCCAGCGCAACTATAGTAAATAAGAAGTTATAGTGTTATCGGGTTATTGGGTTACGGGTTGCTTACTCATACTTTAAAATTATGGCTAAAATAGAACGATTTGAAGATTTGCAGGTATGGCAATTAGCCAGAGAGATTTGTCTTGATGTCTGGAACCTTTTTGAAACTACTTCACTAGGTAGAGATTATGAATTAAAAAATCAAATGAGCCGATGCTCAGGTTCTGTCATGGATAATATCGCCGAAGGATTTGAAAGGAATGGCACACGTGAATTCATTCAATTTCTAAGCATTTCAAAAGGTTCCTGTGGTGAATTGAAATCGCAATTATACAGAGCTTTAGACAGAAGGCACATTACTCAGAAACAGTTTGATAGTATAACCTCAAAAACTGATACTGAAAATAAGAAAATTGGTTCATTCATTGTATATCTAAACTCAAAGGAATACAAAGGCAGTAAATTCCATAAAACATATCCATCCTAATAGGCAACCCGCAACTCAAAAACCCGATAACCCGATAACTCAACATGATTAATAAACGCCTCTTAATTAAAAACCTACTCGCTCACAATGATGAGAGCAGCTTTTATGATAAGAAGCGTCAACTTAATTTACATACCAAAGAAGGTAAGGCGAAGTTTGTAAAACATATTTGCGCACTATCTAACTCTAACCCCGAGAACAATTCGTATATCGTTGTGGGGGTTGAAGATCACGACAATGAAATTTTGGGCACCGACTTTTATGACGACAGCCGCATTCAGAATCTGGTAAATGCCTTTCTCGAAAATCCGCCTACCATACAATATGAGAATGTGCCGTTCCCAAACCTGCCTAAAGACAAGGTAGTAGGACTGGTAACGATAAAACCCAAAAATGGCACTTCTTATTTTAAAAAAGCAGTATATACTATTCCTGCCGGAGCAATATTCTTAAGAAGAGGCAGCAACTCCATACCACTTGAACCCGGCACGGATATCCCTCATGCTTACGGCAATACCGATACCGTTTCCGGAATTGAAAACGGCTCCCGAAACAGCATTGCCCATACCCTAGAAGGCGTTATGGACTTTGTAACCAACAGGCATAAAGACATGACTGCCAAATACAAAGTCTTTAAAGAGCTGTTTGTAGTATGCTGGGCAGGACATAAGAAAGTAGTAAGAGGAAATACTTACTACTCCCGTGTAGACATTGAGCTTATTAACGAACAGATCAAGCTGTTCTATTCTGCCCTGGATGAGGTAAGCATCAGCTATAACGAAGACAGCTTTTCGATAACCGAATATGTTGCCCTAGGCCTTAACGACAGGACCAGCTATTATCCGTTAGAAGAAGTAATCATACGATTTGAAGATAATGGGTACTATAAAATGGATTCGGCACTGCTTTTTGACCCTCCACAGTATAACCGCAAGATGATGTTTCATATTTACAATTCTAACCTTGCTCTACTTACAAAGCTTGAGAAAGGATTATCCCTATCCGATCGTGAACAGAAAGATTTGCTTAACCTGCCATCAACCCTCATGATTTGTCATTTAAATGGCTTTACAGAGGCAAAACAACGCCTCGCCGACGCCAAGCCCTTACTTAAAGCCTGGCCCGATGAGCAGGCCTATATTTCATTTAAGGAAGCCATGCGTATCTTGCGAAAAATGAAATATGATGTATAAAAAACCCGGACCTTTAAATCAGTCCGGGCTTCCCTCTAAAAAACAAATTTTAATGCTTAATCAGTTTGTAGCTGGCACTACCCGCATCGGTAGTTACTTTTACAAAATAGATTCCGCTCTTCAGTGTGTAGGTGTCGATTATTGCATCATTTCCGGAAAAGCATAATCTGCCATTAATGTCGTAAACATTTACAGACATCAACTCTCCCTGAGTAATATCAACATGGAGCTGGTCTTTTACAGGATTAGGATACAATTCGGCAATTCTTAAAGCATTATCGTTTAGCCCTAATATCTCCACAACCTCTGTGGTAGTAGTATTGGTAACAATCGCCTCATTGAAATCAAAATAGATCTCGGCGGTATTCGAAACGATATCACCTATTCCAAAACCTGCTTTAGGCTTAATTCTGTAAGTAATATGCCCATGGCTGCCAGGTTCGTTAGACGTACTATCCGGAAGGAAAATATCTTTGTATTCAAACTCAAGCAGATTACCATTTCTTTCTACTTCATAACCATGACTTGAATCTACCGTTTCAAAGGTTTCCCAATCCAACAGGTCATCAAGTTCATTTTCAAGTTTAATGTTAATGGCTTCGGCAGTACCTGTATTCTGAAAGCGGATAGTATAGGTAAGGTAGTTAGTTACCTCATCTTCTTTTATTTTAGCACCCTCATGAACCGTAATATCGTTAGGATCATAAGAATTAACAATAATATCTTCATATACTGAAGTATTATTGGTCATGTCAATATCATCTTCTATAGGAGAAAGCACCGCCGCAAAATTTATTACCTCTCCTCCAACGTTTACCGGCGGAGCCTTTACATGAAATTTCACATTTCCTAAAACCTGATCCAGAGCCTCTATATCGCCAACAGTAAGTGTGATTACATTTCCGGAAACTACTCCGTTAAACGAAGATCCCTGAGCGACAAAATCAAGTCGTGCTACATCAAATTCGAGTGCAACTGTTATATCTTCACTGTCAATTGTGCCCCAGTTCTTAACCTTTACCATATAAGATATGTCAAACCCGGGCCTCGGGTTTTCATATGTATAAAAATTAATCACCAAATTGTTGAATGGTTCCTCGGGCATTATTATACAATGTGTAACACTCCACGACGGACTTTCATCAAAGTCAACCTCCTTAATCAAAACCGGCTGTTCTTCCAAACCCGGTGAAGGCATTACCTGTAGTGAAAGCGTATGAGCACCGTCTCCAATACCATATAATACATAACTTCCGGCAGCATTGGTGTATACAGTATAAGCATAAACACCATCAATAGTTACCGAAACCGGAATATTAGAAAAAAGTGGCCCATTATTATCATCACAAATACCATCATTATTGGAATCATAATCCAATCTTCCATGTACTACATTAGCCGTGTCCTCACCAAAACTAAAGGGGCCAACCCAGTTACTTTGTCCTCCATCAGGGCACAGTGCTCTTACATAATACTTATATGCTATTTGAGGTACCAATCCGGTAACGGTATAAGGAAGAGATCCTGAATACACAACTCCCGAACCTGTAGGAGCATTTGTTACAGAAACAACTTCAATCTCCCATGTAGTTGCATCGCCATTCTCTGTCCAACTAAGGTCCGCTGAAATACCGTCAAATGTAGCTGACAGTTCTGAGGGATCGTTACAAATACTATGGACACGTACATCATCTACAAGCCATCTGTCTGCATCGTCGCCTTCCATATAAAAGGCAAAACGAGCCATTGTACCAGTATAAGCAGCCGGAATAGCAACATTTTTAAGTATATAATCTGTTTGAAGTGGATTAAGCTCCAGCTCGGTCCATTGCTGAAGCGTTACGTAATCTGAAAGGACATCAGGGTTTCCTGTTGATGGTAATAACAACAGTTTGTAAACACTCCCCTGATCTCCGGCAATGGTAAGCCGGGAAGCAAATCTAATGACTGTATTTGCAGGCACCTGAAATAAAGGCGATACGAGCCAATCCTGTGCCACAGTCCCGTTAGGAACATTTTCTTTGTCCAAAAATGCGGCGTGTTCACCTGAATAACTAGGCCGTGTTGGAGAATTCTGAACCTGCTCCCAGATCACTCCCTCAAGAGAGCCATTACTGTGTGTCGTCCACCCGGTTACAGGCCAGGTTTCAAACCCTTCAACCGCCAGTTGCGCATGAGCGCATAGCGATACCATTGCCATTGCGGCAAGTAAAGTTTTTTTCATAGTTTATAAATGTTTAAGTTTAAGTGCATTAAATTTAAGAAATTAATCTTCTCTTTCAAAAAATAAGTAAACACTTACAGGAATTAATACCGAATTATCGATTAAAAGACAATTACACCTGACAAAAACAGGCTATAGCTACTGCTTTTTAAAAATTTCGTAAACTTGTAGTATGAGCAGAACATTAATAATAGGCGATATACATGGCAGTTATAAGGCTGTACTTCAAATTCTTGAACGCGCAAAAGTAACAACAACTGACAGGCTTATCTTTTTAGGCGATTTTGTAGATGGCTGGGGTCAGTCGCCCGAGGTTATCGATCTGCTTATACAACTTAAAGAAACGCATCATTGTATTTTTATGCGGGGCAATCATGACGACCTACTACTACAATGGCTGCAAACAAAAACCTATAACGACGAGTGGTTTAATCACGGTGGCAAAATAACTACTGAATGTTACAATGCCCTATCTCCCGAAAAAAGACAACTCCATACGCTCTTCCTAGAAAGTTTACACGACTATTTTCTGGATGATGAAAACCGACTGTTTGTACATGCAGGGTTTACCAACCTCAACGGTGTAAAACACGAGTACTTTACGCGTATGTTCTATTGGGAACGTACGTTATGGGAAACTGCTCTTGCACTGGATAAGAATATGGAACGCACCCATCCTAACTATCCTAAACGCTTTACGCTATATAAAGAAATATTTATTGGGCATACCCCCGTAACGCGAATCGGGCAGACGGTTCCTGTAAATATGGCTAATATTTGGAATGTAGATACCGGTGCTGCCTTTAAAGGCCCGCTTACCATTATGGATGCCGACACCAAAGAATACTGGCAAAGCGATCCTGTTTACACCTTATACCCCGAAGAAAACGGCAGAAATTAGTCGTTGTGGCTACTTATACAAAATAAAAAAAACCGGAACATAACTATTCCGGTTTTGTTACTCTTTTGGCTTCTCGCCCATTTCCTTTGTCATTAAATCAAGCAACATTCTCAACTAACATTATTAATTAAAAACTATTAATCTGAGACAAATGTATACCTGCTTTTTACATCCACATAATTTTTGAGGTAAAGCCTGCTTTCTTATAGGTCAACATGTTAAACATCAACAAATAAAGTTCTTAAGAAGACGCTTTTTCTTTTTTCTTCTCTTCCTTTTGCTTGTCTTTCTTTTTAGACTTCTTATCAAGGGCTTTTTTATCCTTAACCCTTTTAATGTGTCCGTCCATTGCCTCAAGATAATAAGTATTCAATGAAGCCTTTTTAGCCTCAGTATAATACTCTGTTGCTGTGGCATACATTTCATACTTCTCATAAAGCAATCCCTTTAAATAAAACATATTGGCAATATCCATACCCGGAACCTTAAGCGCAAGATCAAGAAGTTTTAAGCCCTCTTCATACCTGTTGAGTTTAATAAGCATATGAGCATACAAACGATATACCGAGACATAATTCTTATTAAGGTATAATGTCATCCTGTAGTAGTACTCTGCCTGTTCATAATCTTCAAGCTGCTCCTCATATATCTGCCCCATAAGGCAATGTGCGCCGGCGTGTTCATCGTCGGCTGCAATTACATATTGTAATTTTTCGATGCACTCATCTACATTATAAGGGTAATTGTCCCTTGCCTGGATGTACATCACTTCGTAGGTATTAATTCCCATCGTTATTTTGTTTTATGCCCTTTTTGGGCAGTTATAATTTTAATTTAACACTGGAGTGAAGCTCCTTTCTACTTTGGAGAGTCCCGATAGCTATCGGGAGAGGTGAGGCCAGTTACCCCCTATCCATCCTTACAATTTTCGGTAAAAAAGTACCCATAACTTCAACAAGCTCGGTTTGCTGTGCCATAACCTTGTTAATATCCTTGTAAGCCATAGGCGCCTCATCAAGACCTGCGCCAAGCAGCGTTACCCCGTGGTCTTTAAGCACTTTTTTCAGCTCACTTTGGGTAATGCTTTGTTTTGCTTTAGAACGTGACAATAACCTTCCGGCGCCGTGCGATGCTGAATTGAGCGACAGCTCATTACCCAAGCCTTTCACAATAAAGCCCGGAGCCGTCATAGAACCCGGAATGATACCTAACACATTTTTTTGTGCCGGAGTTGCGCCCTTTCGGTGTACTATCAGTTCCTGTCCGTTAATCATCTCTTTCCACGCAAAGTTGTGATGGTTTTCCACCATCGCCAGTGGCCTTGCGCCAAGGGCTTTTGCGATGCGTTTATGAATATCATGATGGCATGCCGAAGCATAATCTCCGGCAAGATTCATGGCTATCCAGTACTCCTGCCCGTCGTGAGTATCAAGGTCAAGCCATGCCAGGTGCTGTGCCTCTCTAGGCAGCGGCGTCTGTTTTGTGGCAAGGCGGGTATACTCTTTGGCAATATTAGCCCCGAGGCCGCGTGAGCCACTATGCGACAATACACCTACATATTTGCCCGGAGGGACTTTAAACTCATTATCCTGACCATGCACCTCAACAATACCAAACTCCACAAAGTGATTACCGCCTCCAGAGCTTCCCAGCTGTTTATAAGCCTTATCTTTTAGCTTCTTTAGTAGAGGAATATCCCTAAAAGCAGGATTTTCAAACACCTCGCTGTCGTTAGGGCTTTTGTGCACCTCATACGACCCGAATTTGGTATGGGTTTCCAGTATGCCAACATACTTGTCCTTATGCCCTTCCAGGTATGACGGGTTAATGTCATACAGGCTCAGGCACATCCTGCAACCTATATCTACACCCACACCATAAGGTATCACGGCATTTTCGGTTGCCAGCACACCACCTATCGGAAGTCCGTAACCCGCATGCCCATCGGGCATTAATGCTCCCGCCTTACTGATAGGTAGTTTGAGGGCGGTAAACAATTGCCCTTTAGCTTCGGCTTCAATATCATTTTCACCAAAAATGGTAAACGGAGCCCGGGTAGCATTCAGCTTTCGGGCTTCTGTTTTTTTAGCCCCCAGCAAAGCCTCGGCTATTTTGCCAAATAAACCGTCGCCATTATATTTTTCGGGATTTGCCAGTACCTCTTTCAATAGTACCAATACCCGTTCTTTAGATTCCCTTTTGTAATGCTTCAGCATCACTTCCATAGCTATACTGATGGATTTATTTTGTGGGTAACCTATATCGATGAGGTCTTTGCCTCGTAATCTTAATTTTGCCATAAATGTTAGTTTTAAATTTTAAACTAAGGCAGCATAAGCTACCTTAGTTACTGCACTTCGCTACGATTATCAATATTTTGATAATGATCAAAAATATCTTCACGATCTCAGTGCCATCACCTCCGCCCCTGTTATCGGCGTAAGCGTTGTAAGGCCTGTAATACGGCTCTGCCGCCTGCCTTTGTTCAATTCGGGCATAGTTATTCGCTTGCTGTTGTGCCCTGCGGGCAGCTTCAGCGGCTTCATTCGCCTGCCTGATGTCGGCAAGATCCTGCTGAGTCCAGTACTCATAACCTATCGCAAGCTTTTCACGAAATGCCCATTCACCAATTATTGCGTGTGATGTTTCGCATATCATCTCATTATACTTTGCCTGAGCCTGAATAATTTCCATATTTTCCAAATCCACCTCAACAGTAGCAAGGGTGTCAAAGCCCTCCTGACCCTGGGTAAATTTTCTTACCGAAAAGATCGCAGTACGACCATCTTCACAAGCCTCTTCATAATCGGCAACGCAGTGGCTCATCGCCTCCCCTTCTTCATACAATGCTTCAGAAGTTGTCAACTGTACAATTTTTATGGTACAGTCTTCATCGGCAACAACATAGTTGTTTACAGGAGCAGGAGTCCACTGGCACCTGCCTTCGGCGTCTCTTTTCTTAGCCATAGCTATATGCCATTCGGCAGATTGCCTTACCAAAGCATCCCACGTCCTGCCCTTCATGTTAAAGCTGATGTTTTCAGCTCTCATTGCCGCTATGTATTCCAATACATTCTGCAACACATCAAAAGCCACTTCCTGTTCAACATTTACAATAAAGCGAACAACGGTTCCGTAAAAATCTTCGTACTCAAAGCCCGCAGACAAGGTAGACCATGCTATAGCTTCCGCCCTTTCAGTAGTGGCACCAAAACCTATGGCCTGTGCCCTTCGTATTGCCTGTCCTACTGTATAATCATCGGGTGTTTGCCTGAATTCGTGCGCCATTTTTACGGTAAATTTTACCGGAAAGGCTCCCAACTTTTGCACGCTGTCTCCCCTACCCAACTGTATGTACCATAACATATACACTTTCCTGTCTCCGGAAAATACGTTTTCCATAAAGGCCGGCACTTCATATTTTGCAAAGCAGTGTCTTATCAAAGACTTCAACTGGCCTTCGGCTACTAAACTGTCCTTTGTCCAGTCATCTATATTCCTTACAGTTTTATTGCCAAAGGCGCTTATGTTTGCCAATACTTCTATGTATGACGGATTCCTCAACACAGCATAACACTTCTTGGCATACATCATCAAAAGCAACTGCCTGAAGGCATCACGCTTCCAAACATGATTTTGGGTGCTCATCCTTGAGAAATGTACTCTTACAGCACTTTCTAACGTACCCTCAAATCCCTGAAACGTGTTTTGCTCCCTGTATGCCCTTTCAACCAAAGCTTCAAAGCCAGTTGTTTTTGTTATTGCTATTGCCGTTGTTTCCATTATTTCTAAATGTTTGGCAACACTTATCGCTAAGTCTTACCTGTTATTCTTTTGATCATTTACTATGTCTTGTTTTTTAATTTTTATGCATAAAAAAAGCCCGGAACTATTACAGAACCGGGCTATCTGCCTGCACACAGGCATAACTCCTCCTTTCACAAGGGAATATTCGGTTCCTTACAATAATTTTTAAGCATCCAGTTTTTCTGGCTGCTAAATGGAATAATATGTAAATTGTATATCATCATAGGCATAAAAAAACCCGGAGCCTTTCGGAACCGGGTTTGTATATTTAGATGGCTGTTACACCTTTCTATTTATCTCTTTGTGCGTTGCACAACCCGGCCACCTGTACAAGAACTTCTCCTGTACTGTTTAGCTTGTATGTAGATTGTGTAAAACGCATTTTTATTTCGATTTTCGTTATTTTGTTGCAAATGTAGAGTTTTTTCTTAATAAACCAAATTTTTGTAACAATTTTAATTTAGAACAAATATAGTTTTCAGTCTCAGTCTTAGTGAACAGTGAGCAAACTGAAAACTGGCACTGCGACTGAAAACTTACTAAATGTTAGTATTAAGTTAAACCTCACACTAAACATTTATACGCTTTACTTTCTTCGTAATTTAGTAGATAACAACAAACTACAAATGACATTTTTAGATCAATACCACCTTGTACGAAAGCATACCGAGGATATCTGCTCACTCTTACAGCCCGAAGATCATGTACCGCAGCCTGTACCTTTTGTGAGTCCGCCCAAATGGCACCTTGCGCATACAACATGGTTTTTTGAGGAGTTCCTGCTGAAACCCCATTTGCCTGAATATAATGTGTTTAATTCCGATTTCAGTTTTCTCTTCAACAGCTATTACAACAATGTTGGAAAAAGGGTTTTACGTGCAAACAGAGGGGCAATAACCCGCCCTTCAACTGCCGCCATTATAGAGTACCGCCATTATGTTGATATGCACATGGAATTGCTACTGCAACTAAAAGCCGGACATGAAGATGTAAATCAATTGATAGAACTTGGCCTGAATCACGAACAACAGCATCAGGAACTTCTATATACTGATATTAAGTATATCCTTTCCTGTAACCCAATATCTCCCGTTTACAACGAGGACATCAATTGGGAAAACCAGCATAACATCGAAGAAGGCTTTATAACTGTTGAAGAAGGCGTATATGAAATAGGTTCTGACGGAGAGGGCTTCAGTTTCGACAATGAGCATAATCGTCATAAAGTATACCTGAACCAATTTGAAATATCAAAATCACTGGTAACCAACGGAGAATTCCTTGAATTTATTGAAGCCGGAGGCTATAGTGACTTTAACCTATGGCTGGACGAAGGCTGGAGCTGGGTAAACGAAAACCAAATTACGGCTCCCTTCTATTGGCATAAAGCCGAAGAAGGCTGGCAATATTTTACCTTATCAGGCATGCAGGATATTGACCCCAATGCCATGCTAACCCACATCAGTTTTTATGAAGCTTTAGCTTTTGCCGAATGGAAGAAAATGCGACTGCCTACCGAAGCCGAATGGGAAGTAGCCTCTAACCAACTTAACTGGGGTCGTAGATGGGAATGGACACACAGCGCTTACCTGCCCTATCCCGGTTTTGCAAAACCCGATGGTGCCGTGGGCGAGTACAACGGAAAATTCATGATTAACCAAATGGTGCTACGCGGAGCATCCTGCGCTACACCCGAAGGACATAGCCGAAACACATACCGAAACTTTTTTCACCCTGACGAACGCTGGCAATTTAACGGCATCCGTCTTGTAAAACCTTAAACTTATGAAAGTAGCACTATACAACCATTTTGCACAAGATGTTCATGAAGGACTTACCGCTAGAGAAAAGCACCTTTCTTCCAAATATTTTTATGATGATGAAGGCAGCCGCATTTTTATGCAAATCATGCAAATGCCAGAATACTACCCCACAGCCTGTGAGTTTGAGATTCTCTCACAGCAATCGCAGGCTATTTTTAACAGAATAGATTTTATCCAAAAGTTCAATATAGTAGAATTTGGCAGTGGTGACGGATCTAAAACCAAGCAGCTTTTAAAGGTTTTTCTTGAAAAAGGCGCTGATTTCACATACATTCCCATAGACATTTCACAGGAAGCTAATGATGCTTTAAAACAGAATATGAAACTGGCATTACATAATCTTGACATCCAGCCGCGAACAGGCGATTACTTTGATGTACTCAACGAACTGTCGGCAACGGGAGTGCCCAATCTGTTTCTGTTCCTGGGTGGAAACATTGGCAATTATAAAAGAGAGGCTGCTCTTGAACTCCTTAAAAAATTCAATGCCGATATGAACAAAGGCGATATGCTGCTGATGGGTATGGATTTACAAAAGAATCCGCGCACCATACGCACTGCCTATGACGATCCGCACGGAATAACGAAAGCTTTTAATATGAACCTGCTACGCCGCATTAACAGTGAACTGGATGCTGACATCCAGATAGATCAGTTTGATTTTTATTGCGACTATAATCCGCAAAACGGTGAGGTAAACAGCTATCTGGTCAGTTTAAAAAAACAGCATTTTCACAGCACGGTACTCAACACAACGTTTTACTTTGAAAAAGATGAGCTTATATGGACCGAACTATCCAAGAAATACAGTTTTACAGAAATTGAAGCCCTCGCCAAAGAAGCTGGCTTTAAAGTCGTAAACAATTTTATGGATTGCAGGCATTTTTTTACTGATACATTATGGGTAAAATAACTAGTCAACTAACGGCTGCAACAATACAGACATATTGTTTGTAATGACGCCACATTCATTAAATTCTTGTGTTTGTGTTGCCGAAGTATAATCTGCATAGCCGGCAGCAGACACTTTTACTACATACGTATTGGCCCCAGGAGCCCCTACAAATTTGTCGCCCAGTAAAGGTATATTGACCGAAGTCGCCCCGGAAACAGCTAAAACAGTTACACCATCTGTAAGCAATGCACCACTAATCGCATCGGTAACGGTTACTGCTAAAGGTACCCTTACTTCCTCAGTACATACAACGGTATCATTATTATCATCATCACTATTACATGCAAACGCAAGAAGCGTGAATAAAAAGAATACAATTTTTTTCATGGTTGATAGTTTTGGTTTTAAATAAGATGCTCTTATTTTCAAAAGGTTGCGTAAATAAAATAAAAAAGGCTGCCTTTACAGACAGCCTTTCCCGATTTATAAAAACCTTTTAGTAAAGATGAATTACAGGTCAAATTTGATACCCTGTGCCAATGGCAATTGTGTACCGTAGTTTATAGTGTTAGTTTGTCTTCTCATATATGCTTTCCATGCGTCAGATCCACTTTCGCGGCCTCCGCCTGTTTCTTTCTCACCACCAAAAGCACCACCAATCTCAGCTCCTGACGTACCGATGTTTACGTTAGCGATACCACAGTCAGAACCTGCATGAGAAAGGAATAATTCCATTTCTCTCATGTTGTTCGTAAAGATCGATGAAGAAAGTCCCTGAGGAACACCATTCTGAAGTTCGATAGCCTGCTCAATAGTGCTGTATTTCATGATGTAAAGTATCGGAGCAAAAGTCTCTTCCTGTACAATGTGGAAATGGTTCTCAGCCTCGATGATGCATGGCTTAACGTAGCATCCGCTTTCGTAGCCTTCGCCCTGCATTACACCACCTTCAACAATAATTTTTCCACCTTCAGCTTTCGCTTTTTCAATAGCGTTAAGGTAGTCGTTTACCGCACCTTTGTCGATAAGCGGACCTACGTGGTTATTGCTGTCAAGAGGGTTTCCTATCTTAAGCTGACTGTAAGCGTTTTTAAGCACTGCAACAGTTTTATCATAAACACTTTCGTGGATAATTAATCTTCTTGTAGAAGTACAACGCTGACCCGCAGTTCCTACCGCTCCAAATACTGCACCTACCAATACCATGTTGATATCGGCATGCTCAGAAACGATGATAGCATTGTTACCACCAAGCTCAAGGATAGTGTTACCAAAACGCTCAGCAACAGTTTTAGATACGTGGCGGCCTATTCTTGTAGAACCTGTAAACGATACAAGCGGAATACGCTTATCGTTGTTTATTAAGTCTCCTGATTCGTTACCTACCACAAGGCAGCTAACTCCTTCAGGAATATTGTTTCTTTCAAGTACTGTCCTGATGATGTTTTGGCAGGCAATACCACAAAGTGGAGTTTTAGAACTTGGTTTCCAGATACAAACGTCACCGCAAACCCATGCAAGCATTGAGTTCCAGCTCCATACCGCTACCGGGAAGTTAAAGGCAGAAATGATACCTACCACCCCAAACGGATGCCACTGCTCATACATACGGTGCATTGGTCTTTCGCTGTGCATGGTAAGTCCGTAAAGCTGGCGTGAAAGACCCACAGCAAAATCACAGATATCGATCATTTCCTGAACTTCACCAAGACCTTCCTGAAGGCTTTTTCCCATTTCATAAGAAACAAGCTGCCCAAGAGCCTCTTTGTTTTTGCGTAGTTCATCACCCATCTGGCGAACGATCTCACCCCTTTTTGGCGCAGGAACAAGTCTCCATGTTTTAAAAGCTTCTTCCGCTTTTGCCATAGCTGCCTGGTAATCTTCTTTTGTAGAAGCTTTTACCTTAGCGATAAGCGTACCGTCTACCGGTGAATATGATTCTATAATAGCACCGTTTGCAAAGCTGTTGCTTCCGGTAGATGTACCATCATTTATATCTTTAATGCCTAATTTAGATAAGGCTTCCTGAATGCCGAATTGGTCGGTAAGTGTTGCCATTTAACTTTTTCGTTATAAATTGTTATATTTTACAAATGTATAAGATTTTTGCCTAATCCGTAATTTATATCGGTTTAAATTAATTTTAAATATAGAATAGGCCAAAAAAATATTTTTTAACCACAAAGGGCACAAGGTCATAACCCACGAAGAACACAAAGCTTTGCGAACTTTGTGAAAATTGTTTGTGCACTTTGTGGTTAAATTTTAGGTTTAAAACAAATTCTTCTTTCTAAAAAGCACCACCCCAATAACCGAAAGTAACAATGAAGCTGAAAGGATAATAGCAAAGCCATACGGACTTTCCTGTAACGAGTTAGGCACATTCATACCATACAAACTCGCTACCAGCGTAGGTATCATCAAAATGATAGAAATAGAAGTCAGCCTTTTCATAACCACATTCAGGTTGTTGGAAATAACCGATGCGTAGGCATCCATCATTCCGGTAAGAATGTTGCTGTAAATATTAGTAGTATCCTGTGCCTGTTTAATCTCGATCTCTACGTCTTCCACCATATCAGGATCAAAAGTGTCTTTATGCGATTTCAGGTTCTTAATACGGTAAAATAAGAGTTCGTTACCCTTTAGAGAAGTGATAAAATACTCAAGGCATTTCTCCATCCTGAAAAGTGCCTGCAGGTCTTCGTTACGTACAGATTTTTCCAAATTGCTCTCGGCATATTTAATACCCAGATTTATTTGCTTCAGGTATTTCTGGAACCAGATACTTGACGAAAGCAACAGCCTGAATACCAAAGAGAAATTATCGCCCACGGTAATATTCTTTCTTTGGGAATACGTAATAAAATCATCTATTAGTTCATTCTCTACAAAGCAAAGCGAAACGCAGGTTGTTTCGTTAAAAATAATACCCAATGGTGCGGTGGTATAAGGCAGCTTAAGGTCGTCGCTCTTGAAAGGTATCCTTACAATGATAAGGCACCAGCCATCTTCAAACTCGATACGCGGGCGCTCATCGATATCCTCAATGTCGTTATAAAATGCTTCAGGGAGCTTTAGCTCATTAAGCAGGTATGTTTTTTCAGAAAGGGTTGGGTTTACAGCACTTACCCAGATAGATTCGGTATGGCCGTGCGCTACAGTTAACCCCGTAGCGTTGTTTTTGTAGTACGTAATCATAAATGCATTCCGTGTTTAAGCCAACAGGGAATGCACCTGGGCAGTTCCCTATCGTAAATTAATTAATTCCCGATGATGATAATCGTCCATTCGTTGTTTAAAATTTGGTGCAAAGGTACTGCTTATGATTGTATTAAAATTTAAAATCCCGTTTTATTTTTTCTCAACATAACGGGCATCGGCCTCTAAAACATGCCCGCATTTATTGCAGGTACGCAGCTCTTCCGAATTATAGAAATGCTGAAAATGAGGCAAAAAGTCTTTCTCTATATTATGAAGCTCAAAGTACACTTCATGGAGTTTGTTATTGCAATTCTCGCAAAACCACAACAGGCCATCGGTAAAGCCACGCCCGGCACGAACCCTTTCTACCACCAACCCTATAGAACCTTCACCTCTTACCGGTGAATGCGGCACCTTGCCGGGATGCAGGTACATATCCCCTGCATGAAGTTCCATTTCCTTACGTTCGCCCTCGTCCTGAACAATAACCTTAATGCTGCCTTCCAGTTGGTAAAAAAGCTCTTCGGTTTCGTTGTAATGATAATCTTTTCGGGCATTAGGCCCGGCAACAACCATCACGATATAATCGTCAGACAGCGGATATATATTTTTGTTTCCAACCGGTGGCTTTAAAAGGTGGCGGTTATCGTCTATCCATTTGTTCAGGTTAAAGGGTTTCATGAGTGCCATGAGAAGTATTTTTTGAATTGAAGCACTAAGGTACGGAGATATAAGGAAAAAAATATGATAAAAATCAAGGTCCTCACCCCCGACCCTTCTCCTTTGTAGAGGGATCCAATTTATTTTTCCCGTTAGGGAAATAATTTCGGTAGCATTTGAATCGGAACGCAAAAAATTTCCCTTAGGGAATTAATCTAATCATTATGTTTGTTTATATAATAAAAACATGGCCAACACCTATTCCCAAATACATTTACAATTTGTTTTTGCAGTGAAACACAGAGACTCATTGATTCGCAATAATTGGAAAGAGGAACTATATCTCTATATCTCCGGGATCATAGAAAAGCAAGGGCATAAACTTTTAGCAATAAACGGAATGCCGGATCATATTCATATTTTTATCGGTATGCGCCCAAATCAATCTGTTTCAGATTTGCTTCAGGACATCAAACGAAATTCTTCCTTGTGGATAAATCAAAAAGGTTTTGTAAACGGAAAATTTGAATGGCAAGAAGGGTATGGCGCGTTTTCATATGGTAAGTCTCAGGTTAAAGCAGTAATCGATTATATAGAAAATCAGGAGAATCATCATAAAAAGATTTCTTTTAGGGAAGAGTATATTGATTTCCTTCAAAAATTTGAAATCGAGTATGATGAACGGTACATTTTCAATGAAATAAATTAATTCCCTACGGGAAATCCTGACATCTCTAACTTAATTTCTACCGAAATTATTTCCCTAACGGGAAAATGATAACAACCCATTTACTTCTTATCCAAAAAGATTCTATTATTCACACATTCAATTCCTCGTTGTGTAGTAGTAATACAAAAAAACACATCCCTTTCCGGTAAAGAATAATTAATCTCTGCCCATTTAAAACTAATCGTTGAACCTAACCTTTCAATATCTTCTACAGAAAAATATACATATTCTTCAATCTTTTTTTCAGAAACTAAATATACATCTACGAGTTTTTCATTCATTAGTTCTTTGAGCATTATCAATGTATAAATCATTCTGCTTTCTACATCCTCAACCTTCTCAAACTCTTCTATTATTGAAAGAAACATATCAAAAAAGACATAATCATTCTCTCCAAAAACTAATATTTTATCTTTAGTATAACCCCAATTCATATTTTCATTTCTTTTATGAGGTAAAGATAAACAGGAAAATGATCGCTATAACCCGCCTCACCATTTGCATTACGCAACGGATAACCGCGGTATTTACCCGTTGGCTGGCGCAGGTATTCTGCATTGAAAATACCGGCTTTCCAATAGCGGAATGAAGAATAATCTTTAGAAATTAAAGACGAGGTTAAAATTATCTGGTCGAAAAGATCCCAGGCATCGTTATAAGCTACAGTTCCTTTTCCTTCCCTGAATATCGCATCCATCGGATTGAAAAGTTCACCCTGTTTAAGTTCTTCATTATAACGTTTGGCTCCAAGTACTTTTGTAATGCTGTTGTTATAAGGTCCGTCGTTAAAATCGCCCATGGTAATCACTTTAGCCTTAGGGTTGATTTTCACTAACGAGTCGATGATCTTTCGGTTAAGTGCCGCAGCAGCTTCCCGATACGGACTACTTTTCTTCTCACCACCATAACGCGATGGCCAGTGGTTGACGATAAAATGTATTTCTTCGCCATCTAACAATCCGCTTACCAAAAGCTGGTCGCGGGTAAAGAGTTTTGGCGATGGCTTCTTTTTCTTTTTAGGCTGAACATCCTCTATTTTCAGGGTGTCTTTTATAACGAGCGGTATACCCCTGTAACTAACAGGCCTGAAAGCCGACTTTAAGTATAAAAACCCAACATCACTCCCCCTGCTATCACGCGAATCGAAATGCACTATACCATACCCCTTGTCAATAAGTGTTGGCTGTTTAATTAGTGCTTCCAGCACACGTCGGTTTTCGAGTTCGGCAAGCCCAATAATCGCTGGAGATTCCGGATTGTCAGTTGTCCCAATCTCAGAAAGCACCTTTGCAATATTTGCCAGTTTGGTTTTGTATTTTTCAGAAGTCCAGGCCTGTGCACCATTCGGCAGGTATTCATCATCACCCTTGCCCGTATCGTTTATGGTGTCGAAGAGGTTTTCAACATTGTAAAAAGCGATGGTATGGACTTTAAAATTCCTTTTTTGGGCAGAGACAATGGAAGATATAAATGCTATTATAAAGAATAGTCTACGGATGATTAACTTCATGTTTGTTGATTGGTTTTGCTAAAGTAACGATTATTAGCTCCGGAGGAGCTATATATTTATAGCGCATAATAATCCGGTTTCGCAAAAGCTCCAGAGGAGCGGCATATAATATTCCGCTCCTTCCGGGTTTTGAAAAATCTCTTAGTTATAATATAATACTATTCCTATTTATTTTACATTTGACTACCAATAACCAACCAACATAAATCATTAATGCGTAGACTGCTACTCATTGTATTGCTGCTTCAGGTCCTAACCCTGCAGGCACAGCAAACTGCATCCGTGCTCGGAAAAGTTATCGATTCCAAAACTCAGGAGCCCCTGCCGGGCGCAACTGCTACCCTGCAAAGCAATGGACGTGAAGTACTGACCAATACCGACGGATTCTTTGTGCTCGATCAGGTAGCCAATGGTGAACATTTGCTTACTGTAAACATAACGGGCTATATTGCCAAGAACTTTAACCTTAAGGTTATTGACGGACGAACACTCGACCTGGGGATTGTGGTACTTGAAGAAGACATAAAATCAGAACAGCAATTAGGACTCATAGCCTTATCCGACAACGACCTTGCCGATGGCAGCAGCGGATCTGATACTTCTGCCGGATTGCTTCAGGCTTCACGCGATGTATTCCAGCAGTCGGCAGCGTTTAACTGGGGTGGTGCCCGGTTTAAAATGCGCGGACTGGATACCGAATATGGCAGCATATTAATTAACGGCATAAGCATGAACCGTGTGTATGATGGCAGACCGCAATGGGCCAACTGGAGCGGGCTTAATGATGCTACACGAAATCAGGAATATACTACAGGCACTGCACCATCTGATTATACTTTTGGAAGCCTTTTAGGTACACAGGCTATCAACACCCGTGCATCAGTTTTTAAAAAAGGAGCTCGCATATCATTTGCAGGAACAAATACTTATTATAGCTACAGGGCAATGGCTACCTATGCTTCGGGTGTAAACAAAAACGGATTTAGCTATGTGGTCTCGGCTTCGCGAAGAGGAGCCAACGAAGGTTATTTTGACGGAACCAATTTTGGTGGCAATTCTTTCTTTATGGCTATCGAAAAGCGCTTTAATGACAAACATAGCCTGAACTTTACAGGCATCTATGCTCAAAGTGAGCGCGGACGTAATTCGCCAAACACAAAAGAAGTCACGGATATTGCCGGAGTAAAATACAACAGTTACTGGGGCAACTATGATGGTGACCAGCGCAACTCACGTCAAAAGGATGTGGAAGAGCCCATACAGATGCTCAACCATTACTGGAAAATAGATCCAAAATCGACACTGAATACTAATGTAGCCTATCAATTTGGAAAAATCGGCAACAGCCGTATCGATTACCAGTTTGCCCCTAATCCTGACCCTACCTATTATACCAAAATGCCGGGCTATTTTGATGATCCTTCCGAAGCAGCTAATGCGCCTTTTGTTACTCAAAGGCAGCTTAACTGGCAAGCCATGTATGCTACCAATGCGCTTTCGCCGGATGGCAGAAGCAAATACATTGAATATGAAGACCGTACTGATGATAAAACACTAACGGTCAATTCTATTCTTTTTACCCGATTATCATCAGCCATTACCCTGAATGCCGGAGCAAGCTACAAACACCTCAAATCGCACAATTACCAAAACCTGACCAATTTGTTGGGCGGAACGTATTTTCTGGACATCAACCAGTTTTACTACGACGATTTTTCCCAGCCCGACCTGAACCACCTTAACAGGCAGGTGGGTGTTGGCGATGCCTTTGGTTATAACTATAATCTGTTTGCCAATACCCTCGATGCCTTTACACAGTTCAAGTTCAGTTATAAAAAGGTAGATTTTTATCTTTCGCAATCGTTCAGCCGTTCGGTCTACCAGCGTGAAGGTTTGTACCGCACCGGATTGTATCCTAATAACTCTTTTGGCAAAAGTGAAAAGACTGCTTTTGAAAATTTCGGATTTAAAGGAGGGCTAACCTATAAATTGACCGGCAGGCATTTATTTGTAATGAATGCGCTTCGCCAGAGCAGGGCACCATCATTGCGCAATACCTTTGCCAATGCCCGACTTAATAATTCGGTTATGGATAATCTTGGCAACGAAACCCTCTCCAATCTTGATGCGTCTTACATCCTGCAAATGCCAAAACTGAAAGCAAGATTAACAGGGTTTTACACAACTATTGAAAATGCTTCTGAAACATCATCATTCTATGGCGAAGGTGTTTTTGAAGGTGATGATGCAGATGCTTTTGTTGCAGAAAACCTTACCGGTATCAACAAGCGCATGATGGGATTGGAAATGGGTATTGAATACCAGTTTACGCCAACATTAAAATTCATGACATCAGCCGCATTGGGCAATTACATTTACAGCAACAACCCTAATGTCTCGCTTAATAATGATGCACTTGCAGTAATAAGCGGAAACGATAATGGCAGCCCCGTCGCCGATGTACCACTAACATCGGTTGATTTTGGCAAAGCCTACCTGAAAAATTATAAATTAGCGGGTATGCCGCAACAGGCAGTATCGATAGGATTTGAATACCGAGACCCTCATTACTGGTGGATAGGTGCCAATGCCAATTATCTCGCTTCAAATTATCTTGATGTTTCGGCATTGTTGAGAACAGAACACTTCTTTGAAAATCCGGACAGCCCCGGCAATGTGTTTGAAGACATAGACCCCATCCGTGCTAAGCAATTGCTGCATCAGGAAAAGTTTGATTCCTTTTATCTGTTCAATATCGTGGGAGGTAAATCATGGAAAGTGGGTTACAAAAAGTACGTGGGTTTCTTTGCCAGCATCAACAACTTGTTTGATGTTACCTACAAAACAGGAGGTTTTGAACAGGCACGTAATACTAACTATCGCGAACTTGATAACGACATGGATGGTTCGCCATCTTTTGGGCCAAAGTACTATTATGGCTATGGCCGAAATTACTATCTGAACATCTACCTGAATTTTTAAGCTATGAAGAAGATTATATTACTATTTACAGCATTAATAATTATTAGTTGTGATGACGACACCTCGTTGCCTCCCTATACGCCATTGGTTTATCTGGAAGATTTTGAAACCGCAGAGGACAATATGGTTCTAAACATTGATGGTTTTACCAATGTAGCCGAAACAGGCACCATCCTTTGGTCAGAACAGGTTTTTGACCGAAACGGTTATACTGAATTCCTAAGTGAGGCCGAAGGCACCTCTACCGCATGGCTCATTACTCCGGCTATAGATTTGGGTAGTACAAAAAGGACATTTCATTTTCAGTCGGCGCAGCACCATTTGCCACAAACCGGCAGCACTCTTGAGGTTTTCATTTCTACTGACTATAACGAATCGGACATTTCCGCTGCAACATGGATTCCGCTTCAGGCAAAAACAGCAGGTTTTTATACCGATTGGTATAAGTTCATTTCGTCAGGAGAAATCAGTCTTAAAGACTATTCGAGTATAGTGCATATTGCTTTTAAGGCTACGCATACAACTACCGGTAGCAGCTATCAGATTGATAATATAAAAATATATTAGGCCTCACCCCTCCCGATAGCTATCGGGACTCTCCGAAGGAGAGGGGCAGCTTCACTCAACGTTAATTTATAGTATAATAAAAAGCCTGTAAGCTTTTGCAAACTTACAGGCTTAAAGTCTAAACGTAAAATAGAGGCCTCAGACAGGTTTTTACAAACCGAATAAGGCTTTGGCTTTATTAATGCTCCATAACAGCATCCTGAGCCAAAGGAGCGCTCTCAGATTTAGTTTTAGTGTTTACCAGTTTATCAACTCTTGATACCAGGAATATCGAGCATATGGTTACAACAGCAATTATGTAGCCTAAGATATCATAATGTTCCAGCGGACTGGTTTTGGTTTCCTGATGTACAATAAAACCGGCAAATACCGCAGCAATACCACCCGCAATCTGTTGTAATGAAGACGTAATTGCCATGTAAGCACCACGGTCTTTCATTTCCGGAATACCGGTATTAAGTGTAGTTGCGGGAATCATACGGCTCATAACACCCATAAACATGATCATGTTAATAATTACAACCTCCCACAATGGTGTAGGGCCAAGATTGGTATAGAACATTATTGTTACTATGGCAATAAACGAACCCGCAGCAAACAATCTTACCTTACTTACCTTGTCGCTAAGTTTACCTACCAATGGCATGATGAACAATACCGAAAGCCCCGTAAAGAAGTAAACCATTTTCAGGTCTTCCTGAGCAATACCAATGTTGTTTACCAAAAATGCGCTGCCAAATGGCTGAAGCATAAATCCTCCGACCGAAAGTAAAGCAATAGCGGCAAATCCTACCTGATATTTTTTGTTGCTTACAGTATGCCATAGATGCTGAAACGCATTTTTATCTTCCTGTAACCCGAGGTGTTTGTCTACAGGATGCATTTTTATGATTATCCCTACAAGCACCAACATACCAAGAATGGCTATCAACAGGAATGAAGAATGCCATCCCCATTTATCGGCGCAATAAAGGCCCAGAGGTATACCTAATATCTGACTCGTTGCAAATGCCATTTGTATAAAACCCATAACGCGCCCACGCTGTTCGATAACAAACAGGTCGGTTACTATTGCCAGCGATACCGAACCGATGACTCCGCCAAAAAGACCTGTTACTATCCTTGCAGCAAGAAGCGTCCAGTAGCCTGTTGCTAAAGCACAAAAGATGGTTCCGATAATGAATCCACTGTAAAAGAATATCAAAAGCTTTTTACGATCGAACTTGTCCGCAAAACCGGCAGCTAATAATCCCGAACCACCTGCACTAAAGGCATAAGCCGAAACGGCAAGACCGAATTGTGTGGTAGTCATATCAAGCGTTTTCATAAGAACATCGCCCAATGGCGATATAATGATGAAATCGAGAATTATGGTAAACTGCAATATTGCCAGAAGAACAATAATAAACTTCTGGTAAGGGGTAAAAGAAGGGATATCTGTTTTTTTCTGTTTCATTTTTTGATTGATGATGAATGATTTTGATTGATGATTGAACTACAACTCAGCACATTTGTGCCCACAGGCATTTACAAGACTTATAACCATCTCAGGGGTAAGCGAAGGCGACACAACACGCAATACACAGTCTTCGTCCTGAGTATCGATGCTCCATTCCCAAATAGAAGGATGGTCGTTTAATGCTTTATGAACCTGACAATTGGTACAAAAACTGTCGATGTCTGTTTTAAAAATAAGGAGGTGATCAGATATAGTATCCATAAATAAATAATTTTAAGGGGTAAGTGCCTTTAAAACCATCTCAAAGGCTGTTTTAATTTTATCCTGCGTAAGGGTAAACGGTCTGCCTCCTAATGCTTTTCCTTCCCGCTGAAAGTTTAGCATAGTATATAGCGGACCATAAGCAACACTCCAGAATACATCAAGCGGAAGTTCTATTAGCTCATTATTGCGAATTGCATTTTTAGTAAAGTTTTCAAGCTGTTCCTTAAAATACAAATGCCCTTCAGAACGCATTATAGACTCACCGTAAGGCGTATGTTTCATCGCTTCAAAAAGCTTAACTTCTGTGGGATATTCCATAGCATATGCAGCCCTGTTTTGCCATTGCCTCCACAGGCCATCCTTAAATGACATCTCGGAAGAGAAGTCAATTACTGCTCTTTTAAAAAACGAATCTCCTACCTCACGGCCAATCTTAATAATAAGATCATCTTTATCCTTGTAGTAGATATACAGCGTCGCTACTGATATATTACAGGCTTTAGCCAGCTTATTCATACTGAATGCCTGTATGCCATCTGCAACAATAAGTTCTATTGCTTTTTCGATAACAAGCTTTTCTTTGTCTGTATCTCTTGTACGCATGATTAAAATTTGACACAAATATATAATAAATGAATGTTCATTCATTTATAAAAGATTAAATTATTTTAAACAAAAAAGCCTCCGCGTTATGCGGAGGCTTTCACTATAGTTGGTTTATTAAGAAACGACCTGTGTGTGATTACTTCTTAACA
>NZ_JBHUMD010000004.1:0-100917 GCF_042684765.1 Flavobacterium suzhouense
TTCCGCTTTGGCAAACTTTTACAAACCTTTTTTTGACATTTTTTTAACCTTTAGACTTAACTTGCTGATATAAGTAGTTTTGAAAGAAAAAGTTTTTTCAGGTTTTTTTACCACCCTTTTACCAAATCATGAAAAATCCGCAAAACAAGCGGCTATTTCTGTAGGGGATTTGAAAAATCAAAGGCAAACAGGGGATTTTGATACCGATTTTACCCTGATTTATCAATCCTATATATAAGTTATACCACAGAGATACGCTGAAATAACACAGAGACGCACAGTGTTTGCCTTATTTTTGACTTAAAGAGCCCGCAGAGCTTACTCTTGTTTTACTTTTTTACATTATATATGTAGCTCCTAGCCCCGATTGAAGCGGCATCCTGCCGACCCGCCGCGGCGAGGGAGGCAGATATAGCGGAAAGCGGGAAAATAGCTCCTTATATATAGATATAAAAAATCCCGCCGGAGCGGGATACTGTAAACCTATTATATAGATTATATTTTACTAAACTCTTCAATACACCGTTTTGCATAGGCTTTAATAATTGCTAAAACCTTCTTTTTAGCATCTGCATCTTTCTCAAGACCGTGTTTTTGCAAAAAAGAAACTGCGATACTCTCATATTCTTTTTGCAGTTCTGTTATAAAAGCTTCAAGCTTAGCACCACCTGCAGATATATAGGTATCATTATTAAATCTGGTTAAGAAATCTTTATGTACATCACGGCATGCTGCCTCTAAAAGGTCTTTTAGTTCGCTGAATTTTGAATTCATTATTGTTTACCCCTGTTTTGGTTAAATTGGAGGGCAAAATAAATTCACGATGTAAGAAAGAGAGTTATAAAATTCAACTTAATTTTAGCAAAATTCTTCACATAACCCTTTTAACAACGGAAATGTTACTTAAATAGAAATCCTACCATACTCATCCAGACAATTTCTAGCATACCCTTTAGCGATAGCTTTTATTCGTTTTAGTGCTTCAGGATTTGCATGAAGCTCATTTTCCCTAACAAAAGTAGCTTCAACCTGATCAAACTGTAATTGTATCAATTCAAGGAAAGTACCAAGCTTTCCCGGGCCTCCTTCGAGATAAACCGATTTGTATTGATTAGACAATTCATTAACCGCATTTTTACAAGCACAATCAAAACGCTTCTCTATATCTTCATAATCTAAAGCCATAATTCAAAATTTAACACCTTAAAGATACTATTTTAAGTAAATGTTAAAATAGCTCGTTAAGACATATTTAACAGGAAACCACAATGAATTCTTTTTTTATAAATTTATATAAACCAAATTAAGATGCTTGAACACTTCCCCTTCTACCTTATCATCATATTAATAATCATACTAATCATAATGCTAGCAAATCGCATTACGGTTGCCTACCCTGTATTATTAGTTATTACCGGCTTATTGATAAGTTTTGTACCAGGTATACCTGTATTAAAAATTGATCCGGAACTAATCTTTATTATTTTCCTTCCTCCTTTATTATACGAAGCCGCATGGGCAATATCATGGAAAGAACTATGGCGTTGGAGGAGGATAATATGCAGCTTTGCATTTGTAGTGGTGTTCCTGACCGCAATATCAGTCGCTGTAGTTGCCAACAGTTTCATACCGGGATTCTCACTAGCACTGGGATTCCTGCTTGGTGGTATCGTTTCGCCTCCCGATGCTGTCAGTGCCGGAGCTATACTTAAATTCATCAAAGGACCGAAAAGATTATCATCAATACTGGAAGGTGAAAGCCTGTTAAATGATGCTTCATCACTTATTATATTACGTTTTGCACTTATTGCTGTTGCTACTGGACAATTTATCTGGCAGGAAGCCGCGCTAAATTTTGTATGGATGGTAGTTGGGGGTACAGGAATTGGACTATTAACCGGACTAATCTTTAAAAAATTACATAAATACCTACCCACCGACGTAAACATGGATATCATATTAACGTTTGTTGCACCATATGCCATGTATATAGTTGCGGAAGAATTTCACTGTTCAGGAATTTTATCTGTCGTAAGCGGTGGATTGTTCCTCTCTTATTTCAGGCATCATTTCTTAACGGGATCGTCGAGGCTAAGTGCTGAAAATGTTTGGCAAAGCATAGTGTTTGTCTTAAACGGGCTGGTGTTTATGCTCATTGGACTTGACCTGCCTGAAATAGTTAACGCCTTAAAAACCGAAGGCATTGGTCTGTACCAAGCTACAGGTTACGGGCTGCTTATAACAGCAGTGTTGATTATTGGACGAATAATCGCCGCCTATGGAGCAGTTATTACAACCATAATTGCCAGCCACTTTATTACGGTTGCCGACAGGAATCCCGGATGGAAAGGTCCATTTATATTAGGATGGACAGGGATGCGCGGGGTAGTTTCGCTGGCAGCAGCATTATCAATACCATTGACACTAAGTGACGGATCTCCTTTTCCCCACAGGAACCTTATATTATATATAACCTTCGTAGTAATATTAGCAACCCTTTTAATACAAGGATTGACATTACCATATATCATAAAAAAACTTAGCCACACCGTTTACAACGACTATCGTCCGGAAGAAGAAACTGAAAATCATCTTCGCAAGGCCCTGGCAAAAATTTCTATGGAATATATAGAAGAGCATCATAAAGAAAAGCTTAATGATAGCCCGCATCTAAAACGTCTTAGCAGCCAGTGGGAAGTACAATTAAGCCTAAATGAAGAGGAATCTGCCATGCCGGAAGACATTAAAGCTATTTACACTAAAGTTCTTGACAAACAACGTAAGTTGTTATTAGAAAAGAACAAGAAGAAACAAGATATTGATGAGGAATTAATTCGAAAATACCTGCACTACATTGACCTGGAAGAAGAGAAGATGAAGTATAAGTAAGATTAGGCTTGTGAAACCTTTTCAAAGAATTCAATTTTCATGCCTCCCATCGATATAGAAGTAACCTTAGCAAGGATCTTACCTTTTTTCACTTTCTTATATAACTTTTCATCACGTGATATTGCTAGTTTTCCTTCTTCATTAATAACACCTTTTACAAACACCTGCACTTCAAAACGATTGACAGGTAAAACCATATCTAATTCGTCACCAACTTGTACTCCATAAATTTCTACCTTTTGTTGTAAATCTTTACTGTATTTGAGTTTAGACAAATCAGGCATCAAAACTCTTGCAAGTATCAGAATCGCCAGTACGATTATTACAGGAAATATCACAATTATAAGATTTGAAGATTTGAAGATTGTGAAAACAATCAAAAATAAAAAAGCCCTTCATTTCTGAAGGGCTCCTGACTTAGGGGTGAATGAGGGGTCTCGAACCCCCGACCTTCGGAACCACAATCCGACGCTCTAACCAACTGAGCTACAATCACCATCTGTTTTGCGAGTGCAAATATAGTACAGTCCTACGTTTTCAGCAAATTTATTTGCTACTTTTTTTTAAGATTTTTATATCAAATCCGCTAAACTGTTCACTGCCAAATACCTTTCAACCGTAAAACCTTCCGCATATTCTGTATTTATTAGTCTTCCAAGGTCGGCCGCACGGTAAAGAATGCTCTCTTTAAAGTTTTTTGTCGCTATCGGCGTAACCGGTTCGGTACTGTTTGGATCATAAAACTGGGACTTATATGCCATAAGCGATTCCACTTTTTTATCCATAAATCCGGTAACATCTACCACAAAATCGGGCGTAATGTTTTTCCACTGTATATAATGATACACCAATTTAGGCCTCCATTGCTCCTGCTTCTCCCCTTCAAGTTCGGTTTCAATTTTCCTCAATCCCGAAAGAAAACACGAATCACTTACAAGTTTACTGCCCTTACCATGATCAATATGACGATCATCAATCGCGTTGCATATCACAATTTCGGGGCGGTATTTACGTATCATCTTTATCACTTCAAGCTGATGCTTTTCATCATTAACGAAAAAGCCATCGCGCATACGAAGATTTTCCCTTATTGCAACACCCAAAACTTCTGCGGCATCAGCGGCTTCTTCATCCCTCAGTTCAGCAGAACCACGGGTTCCAAGTTCACCTCTGGTTAAATCCACAATCCCTATTTTTTTACCAAGGGATATTTCTTTGGCAATGGTGGCACCACAGCTTAACTCAACGTCGTCAGGATGTGCGCCAAATACAAGTATATCTAATTTCATTAATTTTAATTACTAAGTTTCAAAGTGGCAAAGTTACAAAGAATGTTTACCTGCTCCTTGAATTGTTACATTATTACATTAAAGTCATTGTTAAATTATCCTTCGCATTGTCATGCTCTTATTTACGGTCTCCATAAATTCTTTTTCAGGGTCGCTGTCTTTCGTTATACCGCAACCTACGAATAAATGAGCGGTATCGCCAACAACTTTCATACTGCGAAGATTTACAAACAGATCTGTTTTATGTTGTCCCGAATCAATATCTATATTTAATTCGCCCAAGTACCCTGAGTAATACTGCCTGTCATAACCTTCGTTCTCCAAAAGAAACGCTTTAGCCTCCTGTTTTGGTAGTCCGCATACAGCTGGCGTGGGATGCAGTGCTGAAATAATTCCCAGCAGGCTATCTGCATCTTTTACTTCAGCTGTGATATCGGTCTTAATGTGTACAATATTACCAGCCCTGAAAGTATAGGGCTCTGTTTTACGGATGTCACTGGTATAAGGCTGTACCGATTCCATTATATAGCCGGTAACAAACTGCTGTTCTTCCTTCTCCTTATTTTCCCATACTGCCTGCTCTCCTTCTTTGTAAAGCTGTGTTCCGGCAAGGGCAACAGTATGAAGCGTCCTGTTTTCTACTTTCAGCAATTGCTCGGGAGTTGCCCCCATCCATAATCCGCTTTCAGGATGAAAAAAACAATAGCGATATCCCATAGGGTACGCAGCTAATAGTTTTGAATAGACTGTGATTATATTATCTGTCATACCAATAGTTTCTGTTCTCGAAAGCACCAGTTTCTCAAAACTACCTGATTTGATTGCATCAACACTTTTGCTAACCAAAGCTTCAAAAGCAGCTTTAGCATTAGTATCGATTTCTGGTTGTTGAATTTCGCAAAGAACAAAACCTTCGGTTTTCAATTCAACTGAAAGCATATCAGATTCTGCCTCAGGAACAAAACATATTTTATCACCATCAAATGGTGCAAAAACAAATCCCTTCTGCGAATAATCGGTCAGGAAATGTGCGTTTGTATTATTCTGGAAAATTCCGGTTACGCTATTGCTACCGGGTTTGCAAAAAACAGCAAATGGATACCCTAATTCTAACTGGGACTTTATTTTTTGGAATAGATCGGTCATTAAAAGTGGATTTGTTATTTGTCAATTTGGTTATTCGAAACACAAATAACCAAATAACCGAATGAAACAAATTATCGCCTTCTCGGCATTATCATATTGGTCAGTTTACATAACGAAATCAGTCTTCCTTGTTCATCCGTTACTTTAATTTCCCATAAGTGAAGGCTTCTCCCCTGATGTATTATTCTTGCAGTTCCGGTAACAATTCCATCACGTTTGGCGCGAAGGTGATTGGCAGATATCTCAATCCCTCTAACTTCAGTTACTTCAGGATTTACGAACAATAGTGATGCGGCACTACCCACACTCTCCGCTAAGGCTACTGTAGCACCACCATGAAGCAATCCCATAGGCTGGTGCACACGTGAATTGACTGGCATTTTAGCTTCCAGAAATCCTTCCCCTGCATCAGTGAAAGTAATTTCAAGTGTTTCCATTAAGGTATTTTTACAGAAATCGTTGCACATTTTAAGTGCCTTTTCTTTATCGAATGACATAGTGTAGATTTAGATGCGTAAAATTACAAAAGAAGTCTGAAGTATGGAAGTCAGATGTCAGAAGCATTTTACATTCCGACTTCTACTACAAAAATAAATACTACATTCCTGCGTTAAGCTTACATTGCTTTTTAATATTTCAAATTAATGGCTACTTTTACCAAAAATTGTTAACGCTATGCGCTATTATTTACTTTTACTTTTTATTGGTTTTGGATTGTGTTTCACCTCTTGCCGTGAAGACTTCGAGTTTGAGCGAAGCAGTAACGCAAGTCTGGAATTTTCAAGGGATACAGTATATCTTGATACTGTGTTTACCAATATAGGGTCGAGCACCTACACCCTGAAAGTATATAACCGCAGCGATAAGGATATCAAGATACCTTCAATACACCTTGGTCAGAATAATGACTCCGACTACCGATTGATGGTTGATGGTGTTCCCGGAAAAGTCTTTAACGATGTAGAACTGCTTGCCAAAGACAGTATGTTCATTTTTGTTGAAACTACTATTGATTACAGTAAATATACTAACAGCGAAACTACTTTCCTTTATACTGACAACATTCAGTTTGAACACACTAACGGCACACAAAAAGTAGAACTTGTAACTTTAGTACAGGATGCGGTATTCATTAAACCTAACAGATCTCTGCCGGATAATATAAAAGAAAAGCTTAATCTTAGCGGATACTCAACCAACCTTGAAGGACATGAACTGACAACAGCAGATGAACTGCACTGGACAAATGAAAAGCCTTATGTTGTATATGGTTATGCGCTTGTACCAAATGGAAAAACCCTAACTGTCGACCCCGGAGCCAGAGTGCATTTTCATGCCGGTTCAGGACTTGTTGTAGACACTTCAGGAACCATAAACATTAATGGCGGACTTTCTTCGACAGAAGCATTGGAAAATGAAGTAATCTTTGAAGGAGACAGACTGGAACCTGAGTTCTCAGACGTCGCCGGACAATGGAATACACTTTGGATTTTTTCAGGAGAGAACAACTCCATTAACCATCTTACTCTTAAAAACGCTGCTGTAGGCATATTAATGGATGTACTGGATGATGTTCGTCCAAGGCTAACGATAAATAACTCCCAGATTTACAATTGTACAGATTTTGGAATATTAGCCAGACATGCCTATATCAACGGAGACAATCTTGTAGCAAACAACGCCGGACAGGCATCTGTAGCTTTAACACAAGGTGGAGATTACAATTTCAGGCAATGTACCTTTGCCAATTATTTTAACAGTTACAATCAGGTTCCTCTTCTTATCAATGACTACACCCAAACTGAAGATGCAGTACTTGTAAGTAATCTCGTTGCTAATTTTGATAATTGCATTCTTTATGGTTCCTCTAATCTTGGGCTATCTTTAGAACATAAATTCCCTCAGGATGTTACTTTTAAAACAAAATTCAATCACTGTTTGATTAAGGTAATAGATACATCCAACCAACTTAGAAGTAATCCGCTATACCCTTCTGATGGCAATGATCCGGAAAAAGCTTTATATACAGAATGTATCATTGCTAAAAGCTCAATCAACGATAAACCTGATTTCTTAGACCCTCAAAATAATATGCTTGGTATTGGTGAAGATTCAGCAGCAAATGGCACAGCTGATGCAGCAGTTGCAACAGTTGTAGGTACCGATATACTTGGGGTTTCAAGACAATCTCCTTATGACATAGGTGCTTACGAAAGTATTGTTTTCACAGAAGAATAATTTCGTACACTTTTTTTTCATATTTTTATGGTAACAAACAAAATACCAAACAATTATGAAAAAAATCTTACTCTCAATGTCAGTAATGGCATTATGCTTTACATCATGTAAAAAAGAAGTAAAAGTAGAAACAGAAATTACTACTACTGATACTGCAAAAGTAGTTACAGAAGAAGCTCCGGAAGCAGAAAAACCTATGGATTCGGTTGCAGAAATGGAAGCATGGCAAAAATACATGACTCCGGGCGAAGCGCATAAATTCCTTGCGGCAGATAACGGTTCATGGACTAACGAAATGACCTTTTGGCACGACGAAAACAGTAAACCCGAAAAAGCTACTTCAACTTCAGAAACTAAAATGATATTGGGTGGACGCTACCAGGAATCTAACTACAAAGGCAACATGATGGGAATGCCTTTTGAAGGCCGAAGCACTGTAGCCTACGATAATTCCACTAAAGAGTTTATCTCAACCTGGATCGACAACATGGGAACAGGTATGATGGTAATGAAAGGCGAAATGAGCCCTGACGGTAAATCGTTAGACTTTAAAGGAGAAATGGTAGACCCAACAAAAGAAAAAGCGGTTTGGTGCCGTGAACTGTTTACCGTTGTTGATGCCAACACTCGCAAGATGGAGATGTTCTGTATGAAAAATGGTAAACAACATAAGAACATGGAAATCATAATGAAGAGAAAATAATCTTCATCCATATAGTAAAAAAAATCCCGCAATTGCGGGATTTTTATTTTTTAATTGTCATGCGTAAGATTTTTTTGTATTTTAACCTTACTTAAACTTTACTAAACTATGAAAACAAATTTACGAATCTATGCATTGTGCATAGCCTACTCTGTATTGAGTAGTTTTGCCGTATCCTGCGACGGAGAAGATGGCATTAATGGTACAAACGGCAATAATGGTATTAATTCACTGGTTTCTACACAAATAGAATCAGCAGGATTAAATTGCGAAACCGGAGGACTTAAGGTCAATTACGGACTCGATAATAACAATAATGGTATACTCGACGATGCAGAAATCCAACACTTTGATTATGTATGTAATGGCGAAAACGCTACAGTTGATTTGGACAATCTTGTCCGATTACCTTTAGGATCGCCAGACATGAACGTATGCTCTACTACAGCATGGTATATCAGTCCCCACCAATCCTGGCATTTACAAAATTTCAACAAACATGACTATGCAAATGTTAAATCAATTTTATTCGTTCCATCATTGTCCACTCCTACTCCAGAAAATATAGTAACAGCCGAATTATATAATATTACCGATAATATTCCGATAGCTAATACTCAGCTTACTCATAATTCTGCTAATTATGTATTCAAGTATTCTGAAAACATTTATGACGCTTTGCCTGACCACACTATTACACTCGGCATCAGGTTAAAAAATAGTAAAAGTGGAGGAGCTACCTGTGGCACTACAGGAACATATTCTTACTTATACATACTTAGAGAATAAAAAAATCCCGCGATTGCGGGATTTTTTTTTAGCCTTATGTTCAAAACCATACTACTTAAACAGAAACAATCAAAATATTTAGACATTAAATTCAAAAAATGAACAATACAACCTTATTGTTACAAAATCAATATAAAACACATCATAATGTTATTTTATTTATAAAAATAGTTACTAATCAAATATATTATTTAAATACTGAATATCAGATATTTAACTAAAATTTAACAAAATATATCGTACTAAATTAAGCCCTTTTATTATACTTTTAAAGTAAACTAAATCTACTAAATTTATGAAAAAAAGACTTTTGCTTTTCATTATGCTACTAAGCATAGCAACATCAGCCTATAGCGCTGTTAATGCCGTAAATGACACCTTTACCGGAAACTTCTCATCTTTCGGATATTCATTTGCAACCACCGTAACTGCTAATGACATCTATAGTGGCACTGTAACAGTTACGCAGATATCTACTACACATCGGGGAATAAATCTTAGTGGTACTAATGTTACCGTAGCTGCCAACGTACCACCGGGTACCTACACGATTGTTTACCAACTTTGTGATAATGCTACCCCACAAAGTTGTGATACAGCAACAATAACAATAATTATAGAGCCAACTGTGGAGGCAGTGAATGATGAGACTGTAATAGCTTACAGCGTCTCATCTACCATTTTAGGAAATATTCATAGTAATGATATGCTTAATGGTTTACCTGCAACAACTTCAAATACTGACTTCACAGTATTAACCGCATTACCTGCAGGAATGACTTATAACGCTTCGGGAGTCTTTACATCAACAGGTGTTGCTCCGGGGAAATATGTGATCCAATATCAATTATGTGAAGCCGTAACGTTTCCGAATACTGCTATTAATTGTGATACTGCAACATTTACAATATATGTAACAACTCAGAACGGGCCATTAACAGCTACGAGAGCTAATAATACGGTAAAGTCTATAACAGTGCTAAATGATAACAGAATTGTGATTGCCGGTGATTTTACTTCATATGGAGGGACTGCAAAAAATAAAATTGCCGCACTAAATCATGCCGATTTATCACTTAATACTTCTTTTTCATCTACAGGTCCGGATTCTTCAACCGATAACATTCAGAGTATGGTAACCTTACCTTCAGGAGAGATTATAGTTGTAGGTAAATTTGCCGGATTTGGAGGTGTTACCTATGCAAGAGGAATTGCCCGAATAATGCCTAATGGCGCAACAGGGTCTATTATAGGAGTTGGTGTCGAAGCAGGTGCTACGATTTATGATATTGCATTACAATCTACCGGCCATATGATAATCGTAGGAGACTTCAACTTTTATGATGGCTTCCCGGCAAAAAACATCGCCAGGCTAAATCCTGATGGATCAATTGACACCAGTTTCTACGCGGGTTCTGTGAGTTTCAATGGCACTCCATATTCAGTAGCCGTACAAACCAGCACCAATAACATAATTGTTGGAGGAAGCTTTACAACTTACCAGGGTAATTCTGCTCCCGGCATTATCAGGCTGCTAGCAGGTGCCGTACAAGACCCATCATTTACTACTGGTCCGGGTATAGCCCCGGCTGGAAGTTACATAGATGAAGTTCTTGTAAGTGGTAATGATATTTTTATTGGAGGATCATTTGCCAGCTATGCCTCAATGCCTCGCAAAAACCTGGCTAAACTAACTTTTAATGGCGCTCCGGTAAGTTCTTTCGGATTTGCAACTGGTTTTTCAGCCCCAGTGAGAGCCTTGGCAATACAACAGGTTCCTTCATCATTTAGTGGTAACATTGGAAGTTATAATCTTTATGTAGGTGGTGAATTTACTTCATATAATGGTGTACCTGTTAATTACCTTACTTGCCTTAATGCCGTAAACGGACAGACAAATCCCCAATTCGACGGCGGATCTGAATTTAATAACTTTGTATATGCAATACAACCTGAAAAAAATGATTTAAAAATCCTTATCGGCGGTAGTTTTACAACCTACAATGGAACTTCTGCACAGCGTATTACAAGGATTTTCCCTGGCTATGGTGCTGGCAATACCGGTCAAAACCAAATGCGCCAGGCTTTGACCGATGAGCCCCTAACTACTAGCTCAATCACCATCTACCCTAACCCATCCGAAGGTTTATTTAATATTGACTTCAAAGGGTATGATGAGCAAAAATTTGATATAACTATCCATAATACTTTAGGTCAGTTGATATATCAGGGAACTGTAACCCCTGAAAATACAAACCAGATTGATCTTACCCGTTTTGAAAGCGGCAGTTATTATATAACACTGTTCAGCAGCAGCAAAACAATAAATAAGGTTGTTATAAAGAAATAATCTTTAATTTTAAAGTAAGAATCCCGCAATTGCGGGATTTTTTTTACCCCATACGTAATACAATTCCACTATCAAATAAGCAAATCTACAAATCACCAAATCAACCGTCATAAAGTTGCCTGTTTTAGAAAATTAGATTAATTTTGCACTCTCAACACGTAACTACAATTGTAATGATTCATTTCTTCGGAAACCAGACGAATACGGTTTTTGCAGTACAATCGCAAAACGAGCTTTCAACAGAAGACATTTCAAAACTAAACTGGCTTTTTGGCAACGCACATAAGATAGAAAAATCCGCCCTGACGGATTTTTTTGTTGGACCCCGCGCTACCATGATTACGCCATGGAGCACCAATGCCGTAGAGATCACCCAAAATATGGGAATCGCAGGTATTATCAGGATTGAGGAATTCATCAAATCAAGCGAAGAAGCTACTGATTTTGACCCGATGCTGTTCCAGAAATACAACGGCCTTAACCAGGATATTTACACTATCAACATACAGCCGGAGCCTATTATCGAGGTTACCGACATCGCTGCCTATAACGAAAAAGAAGGTTTGGCACTTAGCCCTGAAGAGGTTGAGTACCTTAACAACCTTTCGGCTAAACTTGGCAGAAAACTTACTGACTCTGAAGTATTCGGTTTCTCTCAGGTTAACTCTGAGCACTGCCGTCACAAGATCTTCAACGGTACGTTTGTAATTGACGGCGAAGAAAAACCATCTTCACTGTTCAAACTTATCAAAAAGACATCACAGGAAAATCCTAACGATATTGTTTCTGCTTACAAAGACAACGTAGCTTTCATCAAAGGGCCGCGTGTTAAGCAGTTCGCACCAAAATCGGCTGATAAGCCTGATTTTTACGAGGTAAAAGAATTTGATTCAGTTATCTCTATCAAAGCGGAAACACACAACTTCCCAACTACAGTTGAACCTTTCAATGGTGCTGCTACAGGTTCGGGAGGTGAGATCCGCGACAGGCTGGCTGGTGGACAGGGTTCACTTCCGTTAGCAGGTACAGCGGTGTACATGACATCATATTCAAGACTTGAAGAAAACCGTCCTTGGGAAAAAGGTATGGATGAGCGCAAATGGCTTTACCAAACCCCAATGGACATCCTTATAAAAGCATCTAACGGTGCTTCTGACTTTGGTAACAAATTCGGTCAACCGCTAATTACAGGTTCGGTACTTACTTTCGAGCACGAAGAAGATGCACGCAAACTTGGTTTCGACAAAGTGATCATGCTTGCCGGTGGTATCGGTTACGGTAAAGAGAGCCAATCGAAAAAACAAAAACCAAGCGTAGGCGACAAAGTTGTTATCCTTGGTGGAGAGAACTACCGTATTGGTATGGGTGGTGCTGCGGTATCATCTGCTGATACAGGAGCTTTCAGTTCGGGTATCGAGCTTAACGCAATTCAGCGTTCTAACCCTGAGATGCAGAAACGTGCTGCCAATGCCGTTCGCGGACTGGTAGAGAGCGACAACAACCCTATCGTTTCTATCCACGATCACGGTGCAGGAGGACATTTGAACTGTCTTTCTGAACTTGTAGAAGAAACAGGAGGAAAAATTGACTTAGACAAACTGCCGGTGGGTGACCCTACCCTTTCGGCTAAAGAAATAATAGGAAACGAGTCGCAGGAGCGTATGGGACTTGTGATTGGTCAGAAAGACATTGATACCCTTCAGCGTATTGCCGACCGTGAGCGTTCGCCAATGTATGCTGTAGGTGATGTTACAGGTGACCACAGGTTTACATTCGAATCGGCTACTACAGGTGCTAAACCAATGGATTTTGCCCTTGAAGATATGTTTGGCTCTTCGCCAAAAACTATCATGGCCGACAAAACCGTTGAGGCAAACTATGCTGATGCTGACTACTCTCAGCAAAACATTCACCAGTACCTAAATCAGGTTCTTCAGCTTGAAGCTGTTGCCTGTAAAGATTGGTTAACTAATAAAGTTGACCGTTGTGTGGGCGGACGTGTTGCGAAACAGCAAACTGCCGGACCTATCCAATTACCGCTAAACAACGTAGGTGTTATGGCGCTTGACTTTGAAGGTAAAGAAGGTATCGCAACTACTATAGGCCACTCGCCTGTTGCTGCCCTTGTTGATCCTGCTGCAGGTAGCCGTACCGCTATCGCAGAATCGTTAAGTAACATTATCTGGGCTCCGCTTAAAGATGGTCTGAAAAGCGTATCGCTTTCAGCTAACTGGATGTGGGCTTGTAAAAACGAAGGTGAGGACGCAAGACTTTACGAAGCTGTTGAAGCTTGTTCTGATTTCGCTATCGAGCTGGGTATTAACATCCCAACAGGTAAAGATTCCCTATCGATGAAACAGAAATACCCTAACGGCGATGTTATCGCTCCGGGTACTGTGATCATTTCGGCTGCAGGTAACTGTAACGACATTACTAAAGTAGTTGAGCCTGTTCTTAAAAAGAACGGCGGAAACATCTACCACATCAACCTTTCTGGTGATGCATACAAACTTGGTGGATCTTCTTTCAACCAGGTACTAAACAAAGTTGGTAATGACGTTCCGACAATTAAAGATGCGGCTTCATTCAAAAATACATTCAACGTTATCCAGGATCTTATCAAAGCTGGTAAAATTGCTGCAGGTCACGATATAGGCAGCGGTGGTCTTATCACTACCCTGCTTGAGATGAGTTTCCCTAACGTTAACCTTGGTGCTGAATACGACCTGACAGGTCTTAACGAGGCGGATACGGTTAAAGCTTTATTCGCAGAGAACATTGCTATCGTTATCCAGGCAGATGCTTCTATAGAGGCTGAGCTTACTAAAAACAATGTAGCATTCACTAAGATCGGTCAACCGAAAGAAGGCGCTGTGATCACTATCAAAAATGGTGATGCCAACCTTACTTTTGATGTTAACGAAACAAGAGATACATGGTTCAGGACTTCATACCTTCTTGACCAGAAACAATCAGGTAAACAAAAAGCACAGGAGCGTTACGACAACTATAAAAACCAACCGCTTCAGTACACTTTCCCAACTCATTTTGATGGTAAGAAAGTAGCAATTGACACCAGCAAGCCAAGGCCAAAAGCAGCAATCATCCGTGAGAAGGGTTCTAACTCTGAGCGTGAGATGGCAAACGCTATGTACCTTGCAGGTTTTGACGTAAAAGACGTTCACATGACCGACCTTATCTCAGGCCGTGAAACGCTTGAAGATATCCAGTTCATTGGTGCTGTTGGTGGTTTCTCTAACTCTGACGTACTTGGTTCGGCTAAAGGATGGGCTGGTGCTTTCCTTTACAACGAAAAAGCTAAGGCAGCACTTGAGAACTTCTTTAAACGTGAGGATACACTTTCAGTAGGTATCTGTAACGGATGTCAGCTGTTTGTTGAGCTTGAGCTTATCAACCCTGACCACGAAGTGAAACCTAAAATGCTTCACAACGACAGCCACAAACACGAGAGCGGATTTACTTCGGTAACTGTACAGGAGAACAACTCGGTAATGCTTTCTACATTAGCAGGCAGCACACTGGGTGTATGGATTTCTCACGGTGAAGGTAAATTCAACCTGCCATACAGCGAAGACAAATACAACGTAGTGGCTAAATACGGTTACACAGGCTATCCTGCAAACCCTAACGGTTCAAGCTTTGACATCGCTATGATGGCAAGCAACGACGGCCGCCATTTGGTTATGATGCCGCACATTGAGCGTTCTATGTTCCAGTGGAACTGGGCGTACTACCCTGAAGGACGTACTGACGAGGTTACCCCTTGGCATGAAGCCTTCGTTAATGCCCGTAAGTGGATTGAGAACAGATAATAGATTTTAGTATTGAGATACTAGATTTTAGATATAACGCCCCGCAGAGATGTGGGGCGTTTTTTGTTATATTTGATGAAAATTATTGTAAATGGCTGGAACAATTAAAACAAAAGACATTAAAATTCTTTGGTCTAGAGGGGCGGGGCGTTGCTCAATGAAAGAATGCAGACGTAAACTTACAATGGACAGTTCTAAAGAAACTGAAAGTTTTGCCCTAGGAGAAATGTGTCATATAATTGGCGAGACAAATTCAGACAAATCACCTCGAGGACTTAGTTCTATGCCTGAAGAGAATAGAAATAATTATTCTAACTTAATCCTTTTATGCTCACATCATCATACTGAAATAGATAAAAACATTAAGGATTGGCCTGTCGAAATTTTACATCAGATAAAAGATGAACATGAATTATGGGTTGAAGAAACCTTATCTCAAAAAAAAATTACCCCCTCTGAACTTGTCTATTCTAATATAATAGACAATATAAACATTAAACTTCAACTAGATTTATATAACTGGTTCATATCAAATGCTGTTAGAAATATTGTTTACACCAATTTTATAGAAACATCAGATTATTTTGAAGAAAGATTGATTGCAATAGATTGGCCAAATACAGATGTTAATCTTGAAACATCAATCATTGATCTAATGAAATCATTCACTGAATATATAACTCATTATTTGAAATACTCAACACCTATTGAACCTGACTTTAAGTTTTATAGAGAAGATACAACATATAAAAAAATATTTCCGAATCCTGACTATCACACAATTAGTGATAGAAATCAATTATGGATAAGAAAGAACTTTTTTCTACTACAGAAATTTGTTTATAATCTTAATCTTTTTACAAAAGAAGTAAGGAAAGAATTTAATCCATTTTTCCATCTAAAACGTGGTAAATTTTTAATTATAGACGAATTTGGCATGTATGGTGGTGGTGAGTCATATATGTTATTACCCAAACTAGAGACTATTAATAGCCATTTAGAAACCATTAATACTGAAATAAAGGATTTTGAAAATAATAATCCAAAGTTTATATAGCTACCACCTAACATTAGTTTCCATTAGTGCTTAGACCTAAAATACCTTTCCCCAATGAAAATAGCCATTACAGGAGCACACCGGGTAGGAAAAACAACTTTGGCAGAAAAGCTACTGGAACATTTTCCTGAGTATGAGTTAAGGCCTGAGCCCTATTATGAGTTGGAAGAATTAGGCTATGAATTTTCCGAAACTCCAAACATTGATGACTTTGCTGAACAACTCAACTATTCTATAAAGCAGATTACAGCTAGTAGTGATAATGTGATTTTTGACCGATGCCCTATTGATATTATGGCATACTTAGAGGCCCTTGATGGAATTCAGTACATCAATTCGATGTATGATAAGGCTGAAAGTGCTATGGAAGATATTGACCTTATCATCTTTGTTCCGATAGAGGAACCGGATATTATCACATATCAAAAATCAGATTACCCTGAACTAAGAGATACAGTAAATGAAATCCTCAAAGAGTCCGTTTATGATTTTGGAATTGAAGTTATAGAAGTCAAAGGATCTTTACCGGAACGAATTAGTCAGGTGCTGGCTAAAATAACTTAACCTGTATATAACAGAATGCCCCGCATTACAGCGGGGCGTTCTGTTTTGGATATTAGGATAAAAGCCTTCTGTTGTTTGGCAACCAATACATAATAAGAAATATAATGTAAACAAAGGTTACTATAACCGCACTGATCATCATTATTGACGATCCCGATATCATACCATTGTCAGGCATTAATGCATTCATATAACCTGACATTAATACTGCAGTATATATCTGAATAGCAATTAATGCTATTTGTGCCAATGTATACAGATAAAGCCCCTTAAGTTTTTTTCTTAACATTAGTATTCCGGCTGTCAGCTTTGCTATAGCTACAGCTAAACCTGAATATCCAATGACTTTCATTCCGTCAATTGGTAAATGTGAATCTTTAATAAGTGAAACAGTACCTGATATTATACTAAACACAGCCACTACTATAGTTATACCACACAATACCTTAAGGAAGGTGTCATTATACTTTGGCTTTGAATCAAACTCTTCAAAACCTACTGTTTGAGGTATATTACAGGCATAGCAGTAAGTCGCATCATTGGCCAGCATATTACCACAGTGGTTACATTGTTTCATTATAATTGTTTTAGTTAATAGGTTAAAAATAGAATTTCTATTTTGATAACGAAAATATTCTTACAGACAAATATTTTTATACAATTAACCTAAACATATTTACTGTAAATTCGCCATCGAAATTTACTAACCCAAAAAAAATGAAACTAAAAACACTACCAGGAATTATTATGCTTATAGCCTTATCCCTTACAATGGCTAATTGCAAAACTACCGTTCATACACACAAGACGACTCAAAAAACAAAAGTACCACCGGGAAAAGCTAAAAAAGCTGCCGGAGCAAAAAGCGCAAAAGCATATACTCCCGGACACAATAAACATTAAAATCAAAAGCCTGCAAATGCAGGCTTTTTAGTTTTGTTTTTCCCTGATATATTTTGCTACATCTACCATTGTAGCTACCCATATTTCTTTTTCTCTTTTCTTAAGGTATTCTAGTAATTTAGTGTGTTCTTCTTCGCTAACATTTAGAGGATGCTCCCCTCCCACTCCGTGAAACAGGAATACTATGAAAGAACCTTGTTTTTCAGCTTCCTCAATCTGACGGATCATTTGTGCCGCAGTAGTATCTGATTGTCCAAATGCTGTTATATTATTCAGGTTTACATCCTGTAACTTCACATAAGTAGAATTTACGCCCCTAGCCCCTGCAAAATCATCTTTAACCAAATCATAGAAATAGGTATCACCAATCTTCATATCCCCACAGGGAAAAGCAAATGTGCGTTCCTTTTTTCCGTCTATTGCATACAATAGCGCATTGGTAGCTTTAATTTCATTTACAGCCCTGCTTACGGTATATTTAGACAGGTCAGCTTCAGCCGGCACCCACTCCCTGCCAGTCATTGAACCATCACAAGGATGATTAAAAGTATGATTACCCAGTTCGTGCCCTTTTTTAGCTGCTTTTCGCCAATCATCTATCCTGTTTACTACATTTGGAGAACTGCCAATTAGGTAAAACGTACCTTTAAGGTTGTATTTATCAAGCATAGGGATAACTTTATCAAGATGAATATTAAGCGCATCATCATAAGTTAAAACAACGGCACATTTCTTTCCATTCCAATTTTTAGTCTGTTGGGCATTTACTGCACAAAAAATAAATAGAGCTATACTAGCGAATAAATGTTTAAAATTTTTAAAGAGCATATAACAGTATTAGATTTTAAAAGTAAATAATTTAAAAAATTAATGCTGATATTATTTGCTCAAAGTCAAATTGTAAATATCAAACAAACCTCCAAATATCTATCATTTAGTAAAATTCATACGATAGAAATTTAAAATTTAAGTATCTGTTATTAAGAGAAATCCTTAAATTTGCAGCGTTATTACTCTAATGCCGACAACTCCCTTATTGAATAATTTTGCTACAAATTATTTGATAGTCAGCTTGCCCCATATTCATTTCTGTAATGACAGAAAATAATTTTTAATACATCAATCAAAATCGTGAAACAACCGCTTTTAATGGTTGTACTATCTTTTTGTATTTTTTCACAGTACACCTTTGCCCAGGAAGTGGCAACAGAGCCTGAAAAATACACCGCACACAATAAAGGGAAGTTCTTCTTTTACTGGGGAGGAAACCGCGAAAGTTACACAAAATCCGATCTGCATTTTAAAGGCGATGGCTACAACTTTACAGTTGAGAACGCTGTTGCTGATGACAAACCTAAAGGATGGCATATAGACTATGTTAATCCGGGGAGAATGACAATCCCTCAGACCAATCTGAAAGTAGGTTACTTTATTAGCGACCATTACAACATTTCAATCGGAGTAGACCACATGAAATATGTAATGAGAACCGGACAGACAGCCAATATTAATGGTACAATCAATTTACCCGAAAGTCATCCGGGACACGTGTATAACGGAACTTACAACAATACTCCCACTCAACTTGCCGAAGATTTCCTAGATTTTGAACACACTGACGGTCTGAACTACATCAATGCAGAATTTGCACGTGTTGACGATATTTCTAAACTATTCCGAATAGGAAATACTGACAAATTTCAGGTTAATATTACCGAAGGCGTAGGTGGTGGTATACTGTACCCAAGAACAAACGCAAAAGTACTGGGAATGCCAAGAAATGATGAATTTCATGTTGCCGGTTATGGTTTCTCTGCCAAAGCCGGATTAAATCTTACTTTCTTCAAACACTTCTTTGTAACAGGTGAACTTAAAGGTGGGTATATTGATATGTATGATGTCCGTACTACTCATGACGGACCGGACAGAGCGCATCACCATTTTGGTTTTCTTCAAAGGATAATTGCTGTTGGTGGTATCTTTAGGGTATAACAAAACATATTATATAAGAAACGCCCCGCATTGCTGTGGGGCGTTTTGTTGTTATGCCATTTTTAATTATAGTTCTTGATCGCTTCAACCGGGGCAAGAATATTGTAATCTTTCCATATTGCCGGATCATATTTTGAGATGTAATTAATGTCGTATTTTTCGGTTTCGGTCACGCTTCCAAACTGATCACCGCTTAAAGACTCATTATTAATGATAAATAGTTCCTCAGTAGACTGTTGATCAACTTCTGCTAAAATATCTATCTTAAGCATCTTATCCTCCTCTTTCTTATCAACCTTATTTTTAGTAAGTTTCATAGGACGATTCATATACATGTAATTGTTCTTTTGCTCTTTAACAAAATTTACAGCATATTGACCTTTTTCATTTTTAGCAAAAGTTGTGTTTACCTTTAAACGGTCCTCCACTACTTTTACGCCCAAAATCAGTTTTAAATTTAGTTTACTTGAGGTCTTTCCATCTACAAGATTATATTGCATTTTTACCACAGCAAAATCCTCTGCATTTACATAAATTTTTCCATAGTAACGCGCAGAACCTTTTAAAGGTTTAAAGTCTATGATATAAACCGTTGCATCGTCAATAGGTGCATAACCTTCAATTGTATAGGTATAACGTTTAAATTCAGTTAGAAAATCAAGTTCATCATTTTCATAAAATCTGTTAAGCGTATTAGCCAGCGATTTAACCCTGTTTTTAAGAGATGAAGTCTTAATATCTTCCTTTTTATCTTTTGAAAGATCGCTAACCTTCATTGAATCATCAACTGTAAACCAACCGCTGACAACTTTATATGTAGAACTCGGATCAATATGCTTTTTTAGAACCTCCATTATTTTTTTGGTCTGTCCTCCCGAAACATCCTTTTCCTTATTCTTCAGCTCCACGGCTTTTTCTACTACAAGTTTTGAAGATTTATCCTGTTGGTATAAATAACCGTATGATTCTGAAAAATCCTGAGAACGTTTCCCTTTTGATTTTTCCATTGTAGTCTGAATATCTTTATTCAGGTCTTTTAAGGTAGACTTATCAATTAATGATGATTTAACCAGTTCAAACTCACTATTTATCAACTTATTATCATTGGAAGATCTAAGGAAGAAAGTTTGCTTTGTAGGACCCGATACATAATTATTTGGTGCATTTTTTATCACTTCAGTAAGTATCTGGGTTGCGGACATTTTTTTCACAACCACCTCGTCAAGTTCATTAATCTGAATTGGCATAGTATAAGTACCTCCCGTAAAATCAGATACAGCTACGGCAATGGTTTTATAACCTATGGAAGAAAATACTACCTTATCGGCAGTACCTTTTTTAGACAAATCAATGGTAAAGGCTCCTTCGGCATTACTTACTACGCCATAGTCGGGACCAAGCTGAATCGAAACGTATTCAATTGGCTGCTGTTGCTCGTCAACAACTTTAGCAGTAACAATTTGTGCTGTTCCATTAAGGGTAAATAGCAATAAGGTTAAAAAAGAATAGATTATTGTTTTCATAAAAATGGTTTGTATTGGTGAATTTATAGTAAAACGATTAGGTTTAGTTTTTGTAACAGCTTATTTAAAAACAATGCATGCATAGCATTGTTATACATTGAATGACTGGCTAAAAATACATTTTATCCTGACATTTTAACACTGTTGTGTATAATTCTGCATCAAAAAAGATGATTATGAGAGTATTATAATTTTATTAATTTATTTTTCAATAATTTGTAACTTTAGGTGTAGATATATATTTTTTTCATAATTTGCAGGAACAAACATTAAATAACGTATGACTACTATAACACGCCTGTTCGATTTTCCTTACTATCAACTGGAGAAATACAACCTGCCGGATGCGCTGGTTACCAAGTATGGCAATGAGTGGGTAAAAACCTCAACTCAGGAATATATCGATAAAGCAAATGCCTTCTCTCGGGGATTGCTTCGCCTTGGCGTAAAGAAAAATGATAAAATAGCTGTTATCTCGTCTAATAACAGAACCGAATGGCATATCGCCGATATTGGCATTCTACAGACGGGAGCGCAAAATGTACCTATCTATCCTACTATCAGTGAAGAGGATATAGAATACATCCTTAATCATTCAGCATCGATTTATTGTATCGTATCGGATGAGGAGCTTTACAACAAAATAACTTCGGTAAAAAATAATGTTCCTAATCTAAAAGAAATTTATTCTTTTAACGATGTAAAAGGCTGTAAAAGCTGGAACGAAATACTTGACCTTGGTAAAGATGATTCTAACCAAAGCGAAGTAAATGCAATAAAAGACGCCATTACAGAAGATGAACTTGCAACGGTTATCTATACATCAGGTACTACAGGCCGTCCTAAAGGCGTAATGCTTTCTCACAAGAACATTGTTTCCGACGTACTGATGAGTGGCGACAGAGTTCCGTTTGAAGCGGGTAAAAGCAGAGCTTTAAGCTTTCTCCCTATTTGTCACATCTATGAGCGTATGATATTGTATCTATACCAATATTATGGTGTATCTACTTATTTCGCTGAATCTATAGAAAAGGTAAGCGACAACATTAAAGAAGCACAGCCTTATGTAATTACTGCTGTACCAAGGCTTCTTGAAAAAGTATACGATAAGATCATTGCTAAAGGAACAGAGTTAACGGGTATCAAACGTAAACTATTCTTTTGGGCTGTTGAAGTTGGCCTTCAATATGAGCCGTATGGTGCGAATGGCCCATGGTATGGTTTAAAGTTATGGCTTGCCCGTAAACTGATCTTCTCTAAATGGAAAGCAGGACTTGGAGGCAATCTGTCGCTTATGGTATCTGGAAGTGCTGCGATTCAGCCAAGGCTTGCCAGGGTATTTGCTGCTGCAGAAATCCCGGTTATGGAGGGATACGGACTTACCGAGACTTCTCCCGTTATTGCTGTAAACGATCAGCGCAATAACGGATTCAAAATAGGCACTGTGGGTAAACCGCTTAACGGTGTTGAAGTTAAAATTGCCGAAGATGGCGAAATCCTTTGTAAAGGACCTAACGTAATGATGGGCTACCTTAATGCGCCGGATAAAACTGCCGAAGTTATGACCGACGGTTATTTCCACACTGGAGACATAGGCATTATTGATGCAGATGGCTTCCTGAAAATTACGGACAGGAAAAAAGAAATGTTCAAGACATCAGGCGGTAAATATATTGCACCTCAGCTTATTGAGAACGCCATGAAACAATCACGTTTCATTGAGCAGATAATGGTTGTAGGTGATGGCGAAAAAATGCCTGGTGCATTCATTCAGCCGGACTTTGAATTTTTGAAGCAATGGGCTTCCCGAAAAGGCCTTTCTCTTGGCAGTAACGAGGATATTGCAAACAACAAAGAAGTTCATGACAGGATACAGGAAGAGGTAGACGGCATCAATAAGAAATTCGGGCACTGGGAACAGATCAAGAAATTTGAGATCACCCCGGAAATATGGAGCGTTGATGGTGGTGAACTTACTCCTACCCTAAAACTGAAACGTAAAGCCGTTAAAGAAAAGTACCAAAAACTGTACGATAAAATATACGACGGTTCTTCAAAATAATATGAAACTCCCCTGTAAAACGGGGAGTTTTTTATTTTAATTTTACCTCATGATTAATGCCTCACTACCTTCAGACCGTTATAAGCACTTCCTCCAAACCATCATAAGAAACAATGAACTTTGGACACTTATAAACAACGATGGTAGTTTTGCGTTGTTTGAGGTAAACAATACCATCGTCTTTTCACTTTGGCCGGATGAAGCATCAATTGAAAGCAATCTTACGCCCGACTGGACAGATTATATTCCTTTTAAAATTGACTTCAATGCTCTTGAAGAAACTGTATTACCAATAATAAGGCAGAATAATTACCTTATCAATATTTATCCTGTTGAAGGCAGGATTGGACATGTAGTATCGTTGAATGATTTCGTAACCGACCTCAACACTCAATACAAACATTGATATTGGCAGAGTACTTGATTTATTATTTTCTGATAAAATATATTTTGCACCACCTTAACAAACAATTATGACAAAAATACTATCTGCACTAGCCATAGTACTATTATTCGCTAGCTGTAATTCAACTGAATTACAAACAAATGAAGAGATTAGCAAAAGTATCAGAGAATCATTTAAAACTAAAAATGACAGTATCGCATTAACTCTGAGAAACAACAATGAAGGAGCTTATTACCTTTTGGGTTCTGAAGATTTTTACAGAAAGCTTAAAAAAAATATTGAAGCTCTAAAATATATTTATTGGGATCCTAAAATAAATTCAGCTCCAATTGTAATGGACGAATTTTATGTTAAGACCGATGGAATCAAGAATCACAAACTACATTCTGACAAATACAGTTATACGCTAAGTTTTGCAAACAAGCTTAATGAATCTTACGTGTCTATTTTAAAAATACATGCTAACGAACAACAACATTACCTCATTGGAATTGTATACAATCGTATTGGTGAAAAATGGAAAATAGAACGGATAATCCCTGTAAACTATTCTTTTTTTGACCACAACGCAGATGATTTGTATAAAACAGCGAAGAAAAAAGAAACAAAAGGTTTTACGATAGATGCCTACGTATTTGCTAACGGGGCTATGAATCTTACAAAAAGCGGTGGGAAAGATTTTGTATTTGATATAGCCTCAGAAATTGAAGATTATCAAAACAAACTATTCAAAAAAATACAAATTACTCATGGTAAATTTCCTTTGGACATATTAGGAAAAGATCAGAATCCACAACTTAGGGGATTTGACATGGCCTTTTATAAAAATAGCTTATATACAACAGTACATTACAATAGCTGGACTCCTTTTAATGATGAAGTCGCAATGAAAACTGAATATGAAACCGTAAAAAATTTTATGACACTAAACTTTCCTGATCTTGACAAAAAACAGCCATATGTGTTTTACAGAGCTTTTAGTCAACGTCTTGGAAATAACAATAGTATCTATGGATTTGTTGCAGAAAATAATAAAAGTTTATCACAAAAAAAATAGCTTCCTCTTTATTAATCTTCCTTTCGAAAGATATCATCAATTTATAATTTACAAGCATCACTCCCTCACTAATGGGAGTTTTTTATTGCCATATTCTTCAAAATAAATTCATATATTTACTAGTATCACATAAAAAAGACTGACGTTTTTAATTAACTATAAAAATTTATAAATTTAATATGCATGCATAATAAATTTTTTGTACATTTGAAAAACAATAACCTATGAAAGACAAAACAATAGACTACGTACTGAGGGCAACATGGCAGGCAGTTTCAAGAATGTATAACGAAGAAGCCTCAAAATATGGCGCCAGCATGTCGGTCGGGTTTGCGTTGCTTTCCATAGATAAAGAGAACGGAATACCATCTACAGCCTTAGGACCACAGATGGGAATGGAGCCTACAAGCCTTACCCGTACCCTTAAATCGATGGAAGATAAAGGCCTTATAGTACGAAAGAAAAATCCGGTAGACGGTCGCGGTGTACTGATACACCTAACCAAACTGGGTAAAGAGAAAAGAGAGCTTTCGCGCGACAGGGTACTTAAATTCAATGAAGTGATCAAGCAGCACGTATCTCAGGAGAAGCTGGATAACTTTATGGAAGTAGCGGAAATCATAAACGAGCTGATATCAGAGAAACTGATATTTACTCCAGAAAATGAACCAACTGAATAACAAACAAACGCGGAGGTTTGGACTATAGCCGGGCATCCGCCTTAAAAAACTATAAAAAACAAATAAATGAAACGCACTATTAAGAAGGCGGCCGTAATAGGCTCCGGCGTTATGGGATCGGCAATTGCCTGCCATTTCGCAAATATAGGTGTTGAAGTACTTTTGCTGGATATTCCGCCAAGAGAACTTACCGAAGCTGAACAAAAAAAAGGGCTTACGCTGGAAAGCAAAGCCGTAAGAAACAGGATAGTTAACGACCACCTTGCTAACTCCCTGAAATCAAAACCCTCTCCTATTTACCACCAAAAGTTTGCCGACAGGATCAAAACAGGTAATACAGAGGATGACATGGCAAAAATTGCCGAAGCCGACTGGATTATTGAAGTTGTTGTAGAACGACTTGACATTAAACAAAAAGTGTTTGAACAGGTAGAAAAGTACCGCAAGCCGGGAACACTTATCACATCGAATACTTCGGGTATTCCAATCCAGTTTATGAGCGAGGGCCGCAGCGAAGATTTTCAGAAACACTTCTGCGGAACACACTTCTTTAACCCTCCTCGTTATTTAAAACTTTTCGAAATCATACCGGGTCCGCAAACTTCTCAGGAAGTACTGGACTTCTTAAATAATTATGGCGAGCAATTCCTTGGTAAGACATCGGTTGTAGCCAAAGATACTCCTGCTTTTATTGGTAACCGTATTGGTATCTATGGTATCATGAGCCTTTTCCATCAGGTGAAGGAAATGGGCCTTACCGTTGAAGAAGTTGATAAACTTACAGGTCCGGTTATCGGGCGACCTAAGTCGGCTACTTTCCGTACCGTTGATGTAGTAGGTCTTGATACGCTGGTACACGTTGCCAACGGTATCTATGAGAACTGCCCTAATGATGAAGTTCACGAACTATTCAAACTTCCTGCTTTCATCGACACCATGATGAATAACAAATGGCTGGGCAGCAAAACAGGACAGGGCTTCTATAAAAAGGTTGACAAAGATATCCTTACACTTGACCTTGATACTTTAGAGTACCGTGCAGGCAAGAAAGCGTCTTTTGCAACCCTAGAACTTACTAAAACTATAGAAAAGCCTATAGACCGCTTTAAAGTACTTATTAAAGGTACTGATAAAGCAGGTGAATTCTACCGTAAGAACTTTGCAGGTACTTTCTCTTATGTATCGAACCGTGTTCCGGAAATTACAGACGATCTATACAAAATAGATGATGCCATGAAAGCCGGTTTTGGCTGGGAAAATGGTCCGTTTGAGATTTGGGATGCTGTAGGTGTTGAAAAAGGTCTTGAGCTTATTCAGGCTGAAGGACTTACTGTTGCTCCTTGGGTTAACGAAATGCTGGCAAGCGGAAACACCAGTTTCTACACTATCAAAGACGGAGCTACTTACTACTATGATATAGCTTCTAAATCACAGAAAAAAGTGCCGGGTCAGGATGCGTTCATTATTCTGAACAACATCCGCGAAAGCAAAAAAATATGGAGCAACAGCGAATCTATCATCCAGGATCTTGGAGATGGAATCATCAATCTGGAATTCCGCTCTAAAATGAATACTATTGGTGGAGGTGTGCTTCAGGGCATCAACAAAGCCATAGATCTTGCCGAAAAAGAATATGACGGACTTGTTATAGGCAACCAGGCCGCCAATTTCTCTGTAGGTGCTAACATCGGAATGATCTTTATGATGGCGGTTGAACAGGAATATGATGAGCTTAACATGGCTATCAAAATGTTCCAGGATACGATGATGCGTGTACGCTATTCGTCTATTCCGGTAGTTGTTGCACCTCATGGTATGACCCTTGGTGGTGGCTGTGAAATGAGCATGCACGCCGATAAGGTTGTTGCTGCGGCTGAAACCTACATCGGGCTTGTAGAATTCGGTGTTGGTGTTATTCCCGGCGGTGGAGGTTCTAAAGAAATGGCATTAAGAGCATCTGACCTTTTCCGTAAAAACGATGTTGAGCTTAATACACTTCAAGAGCACTTCCTTACAGTAGCAATGGCTAAAGTATCTACCTCAGCTTATGAAGCGTTTGACCTTGGTATCCTTCAAAAAGGTAAAGATATTGTTGTTGTAAACAAAGACAGACAGATAGCTGAAGCTAAAAAACACGCTAAGCTTCTTGCCGAAGCGGGTTACACTGCCCCTATTCGCAGAAAAGATGTAAAGGTACTGGGTAAACAGGCTCTGGGTATGTTCTTAGTAGGAACCGACAGTATGGAAGCAGGGCATTACATATCTGAACATGATAAGAAAATTGCCAATAAACTGGCCTATGTAATGGCAGGGGGTGACCTTTCTGAGCCTACACTGGTTACAGAGCAATATCTACTTGACCTTGAAAGAGAAGCATTCTTATCGCTTTGTGGGGAAAGAAAAACCCTTGAAAGAATTCAGTTTATGTTAACCAAAGGTAAGCCTTTAAGGAATTAAAGCCCCCTAACCCCCAAAGGGGGAATTAGAGGAATTGGATTCCGTTCTTGAACTTTTTGCATATAATAATAAAATCCTATTTACCCCTAATAGGAGTTCCCCCTTTGGGGGCTAGGGGGCCGATATGAAAACAGCATATATAGTTAAAGCCTACCGTACTGCGGTAGGAAAAGCTCCAAAGGGAGTATTTAGGTTCAAGCGACCTGACGAACTGGCCGCTGAAACCATACAGTTCATGATGAATGAGCTGCCTGATTTCGACAAAGCACGTATTGATGACGTGATGGTAGGTAATGCCATGCCGGAAGCTGAACAGGGACTTAATGTAGCCCGTCTTATTTCCCTAATGGGACTTAAGGTAAATGATGTTCCGGGAGTTACTGTAAACCGTTATTGTGCATCAGGACTAGAGACTATTGCTATGGCTACAGCCAAAATACAATCAGGCATGGCCGATTGTATCATTGCCGGTGGTGCAGAAAGCATGAGTTATATACCAATGGGTGGTTACAAGCCGGTTCCTGATTATAAAGCTGCCAAAGACGGCCACGAAGATTACTACTGGGGAATGGGACTTACAGCTGAGGCTGTTGCAAAACAGTTTAATGTAAGCCGTGAAGACCAGGACCAATTTGGTTTTAATTCACATCAAAAAGCAATAAAAGCTCAGGCTGAAGGCAAATTTGACAAACAAATTGTACCTATCACTGTAGAGCAGACCTACATAGATGAAAATGGCAAAAAAGCCACTAAATCATATACTGTAACGAAAGATGAAGGCCCAAGAGCAGATACTTCAGTAGAAGCATTATCCAAACTACGACCAGTATTTGCTGCAGATGGTAGCGTTACCGCAGGTACCTCATCGCAAATGAGTGATGGAGCAGCCTTTGTAATGGTGATGTCTGAAGAAATGGTAAAAGAACTTAACCTGGAGCCAATAGCGCGTATGGTGAGCTATGCTGCAGCAGGTGTAGAGCCAAGAATCATGGGTATCGGACCGGTAAAAGCTATTCCGAAAGCCCTTCAAATGGCAGGACTTCAGTTAAACGATATAGAGCTTTTCGAACTTAATGAGGCTTTTGCTTCACAGTCATTGGCAGTAATACGCGAGTTAGGCATTAACCCTGACATTGTAAACGTAAACGGTGGTGCCATTGCCCTTGGTCACCCTCTGGGATGTACCGGAGCGAAACTATCAGTTCAGTTATTTGATGAAATGAAACGCAGAGGCAACAAATATGGTGTAGTAACCATGTGTGTGGGTACCGGACAGGGTGCTGCGGGGGTTTACGAAATTCTTTAAGATACCAACTTACAAACAATAAATAAAACATTAACGAAATGAGTGAACTTGCAAGAGGTGGTCAATTCCTCGTAAAGGAAACCAAAAGCGAAGACATCTTCACACCGGAAGATTTTTCGGAAGAGCAGATAATGATGCGTGACACGGTTAAAGAATTTGTTGACCGTGAGATATGGCCTAATAAAGACCGTTTTGAGAAAAAAGATTATGCGTTAACTGAAGAAAGTATGCGTAAAGCCGGCGAGCTTGGCTTTCTGGGTGTTGCTGTACCGGAAGAGTATGGCGGACTTGGTATGGGCTTTGTTTCTACTATGCTGGTATGTGATTACATCTCAGGTGCTACAGGATCGTTCTCTACGGCTTTCGGAGCACATACAGGTATTGGTACTATGCCTATTACACTTTATGGTACTGAAGAGCAAAAACTTAAATATGTCCCAAAATTAGCTTCAGGTGAATGGTTTGGCGCTTACTGCCTTACTGAACCGGGTGCAGGATCTGATGCTAACTCTGGTAAGACCAAAGCTGTACTTTCTGAAGATGGTACGCACTATAAAATCACAGGGCAGAAAATGTGGATATCAAACGCAGGCTTCTGCAGCGTATTCATAGTATTTGCCAGAATTGAAGACGATAAGAATATTACAGGTTTCATCGTAGAGAATGATCCTTCAAACGGAATTTCTCTTGGTGAAGAAGAACATAAACTTGGTATTCGTGCTTCTTCTACCCGTCAGGTTTTCTTTAACGAGACCAAAGTACCGGTAGAGAACATGTTATCTGAAAGAGGTAATGGATTCAAGATTGCCATGAATGCGCTTAACGTAGGCCGTATTAAACTTGCTGCCGCCTGTCTTGATGCACAAAGAAGAACTATATCCGGTGCAGCAAAATATGCAAACGAGCGTATTCAATTTAACACTCCTATTGCAAGTTTTGGTGCTATCCGTTCAAAACTGGCTGAAATGGCTACCAGTGTATACGCCGGAGAAAGTGCTTCTTACAGGGCTGCTAAAAACATCCAGGATCGTATTGAGGCACGTGTTGCCAATGGCGAATCACATCAGGATGCTGAACTTAAAGGTGTAGAGGAATTTGCAATTGAATGTTCAATCCTTAAAGTAGCTGTTTCTGAAGACGTACAAAACTGTACTGATGAAGGCATCCAGATCTTTGGTGGTATGGGCTTCTCTGAAGACACCCCAATGGAAAGCGCATGGAGAGATGCGAGGATTGCACGTATCTATGAAGGTACCAACGAAATTAACCGTATGCTATCAGTAGGTATGCTTGTTAAAAAAGCGATGAAAGGCCATGTTGACCTTTTAGGACCTGCTATGAAGGTAGCAGAGGAACTTATGGGAATACCATCATTTGACACTCCTGATTACTCAGAACTTTTCGCTGAAGAGAAAGAAATGATTGCTAAGCTAAAAAAAGCATTTCTTATGGTTGCAGGTTCAGCAGTACAGAAATATGGCCCTGCACTTGATGAGCATCAACAATTATTAATGGCAGCCTCAGATATCCTTATCGAGATATACATGGCTGAATCTGTTATCCTTCGTACTGAGAAACTTGCTAAAAAACAAGGAGCAGACAATGTAAAAGAACAAATCGCTATGGCTCAGCTATATCTTTACAAAGCTGTTGACATCGTAAACATTAAAGGTAAAGAAGGTATTGCTTCTTTCTCTGAAGGTGACGAGCAACGCATGATGATGATGGGACTTAAGCGTTATACAAAATACAACAATATGCCTAACGTAGTGGCTTTAAGAGAAACCATTGCGGCAAAAATTGTAAGCGAAGGTGCTTACCCTTATTAACAATTTCAGTTTTTAGTTTGTTTTAACCCTGCTTCGGCAGGGTTTTGTTTTAACCCGATTTTATAAAATCACTGCACGATTTCGTATCACATTATTCAATAAGACAGGTTATTTTTGATTAAATGGGTTATATATTCATTTACTTACAAGCCTTTATTTTTTTAGCAGCGAGTATTAATGGGGGCATGATACTCGTTGAAAAGCCTGCTTACTTTGAGCAGGCTTTTTTACATATAAAAAAACCCGCAATACTAAAAATGTATTGCGGGTTGCATCCTGGCGTATAAATTAGTCTAATGGTGGTCTGCTTCTTATCAGATTGATTGCAATCATTACTATTGCCACTACAAGTAACAGGTGTATGAGAGCACTTGCGGTATGATAAGCAAAGCTTCCCAATGCCCAAACAATGATCAATACAACGGCGATTATATACAATAGATTTTTCATAGCATTACATTTTAAGGCTATTTAATAGCATCAACTTTCTCTTTCGTTAATTTGGCATGTTCCAAATGTGTCCTTAATGCAGGAAGCAAATTAGCGGCCCACATTCTCACACTTGCTTCTTTTGCCTTTTCTGAGGCTTTCTCCATCTTCTCGATCATTTTTTCATGACCTTCTACCATTTTGTCGGCATAAGCTTTATCAAAATCATGACCGTTCTTATCATTTAGCTCTTTATAAGCCTCCTGCCCTTTTTCAGTTAAAGATGCCGGTAATGATACATTCATTTTTGTCGCAGCAGCTTTCAGTTCTTCTAAAGACTTAGTATGTGCATCAACCATCATTTTACCCAATGCTTTTACATCATTGTTGGTACTTTTAGTCAACGCCAGCTTACCAAGCTCAATTTCTTTCATGTCTACTTCAGCAGCAGCTACAAGATAATCAGAATCTTCCTCTTTTGCCTCATTCACGTCATCAAATTTTGCCTCGTTTTCATCTTCGGCAACTTCTTTAGTATCTTCTTGTTTTGATTCATTCTTACACGATTGTACTCCAAGAGATAATAGTAAAACAGCAGCTCCCAGAGCCGTTTTGGCAAATAACGATGTCTTTTTCATAATAGGTTAGTTTTGTATTATTAAATGTTTCTATTACGAAAGTAGTACTTATAAAAAAGCCTTGCTGTTAGCGTTATCACAATAAGTGTTAGCGAAATACTAAAACACAATTAACGGTCAAAACTAAATAGCTCAAGGTCTTTATTGGGTTTACCAAGAATTAGGTCAGTTATTATTTCAGCAGCAATAAGACTGAAAGTAATACCATTTCCTCCAAAGCCCAGAGCAAAATAACTGTTTGGCAATCTGTCATAAGGACCAATATAGGGTAATCCATCTTTTGTAGATCCGAAAGTACCTGTCCACGAAAATTCCGGTTTAAATTTCAGATGCGGAAAAAGCTTATTCACATCAGAGGCCAACTGTTTTGTTTTCTTGTTAATGAGCTTATCCCTTTTTGCGGGATTACTAAAATTCTCATCCCTGCCTCCTACCAGCACTCGATTATCAGGTGTAGTACGCAGGTATAGATATGGATTAGCAGTATTCCAAATCAAGACATCGTCTTTCCAAAAGTCGCGTTCATTATACTGTTCACTTACCACAGCATAAGTAGATAACAAATCGACTATTTTTTTGTCAATAAAATCAACAACCTCATATCCTGTTGCATAAACAAGTTTCTTAGCTTTTAGTGTATATCCTGATTCTGTTTTAAGGACAACGCCCTTTTTTGAATGTTTAATATCTGTTATCTCAGTGCGATCGTAAATATCATTATCATACTCATGCTGAAGCAGACAATGTGTTAGCATATAAGCATTAGTTTGTGCTGCCTGATCAGATAAAATTGCCCCATAAGCTTTAAAACCATATTCTTTTTCCAGTTCATAGGCTTCGAGATAACGGACTTTAAATCCGACATCCTTTCGGGCTTCATATTCTTTCTTAAGCCATGAAACATCTTTTTTAAATGTAGCGTAATAAAGACTTTTCTTTTTCTCAAAATATTTCACCCCTCTGTCTTTAGTTATTTTACCTAGCTTATCAATAGCCTCTCCGCATAATTTATAAGCCCTTTCAGCTTTTTCCTTTCCTATCATTTCCGTTAGCTTATAGAGAGGAACGTCAATTTCATATTGCAACAACGAAGTGCTAGCACTGGTACTGCCTAACCCAATAGTCCGTGCATCCACGGTAACACAATTTATTCCGGCATTGATAAGATAGTAACGGACCAACGCGCCTGATATACCTGCACCAATAATTACAACTTCAGTATCAATATCATGATCAAGTTTTGGATATGTAAATGGTAGTCCATCTTTAATGAGCCAAAAAGGGTAACCTGCTTTTAATGTCATAGTTAAAGCGTTTTATTATAAAGTTATCGCTTTTAGTCAATGTTAATTTAATCGGAAATAAAATATAGGATTTATTTAACTGTTGCCAAGTGAGTTAAAAATTGCATAGTTTTGCAGTATAATTTTTAAAAATGATAAACCCCTCTGCAAGTGGCTGGATTGACAAGTTTTTTGCACAGCTAAAGAACAAGCTTCCTGTTTATGCTAACTCCCACGATTTTTACAGATCGGTAAGGGATTCCGGGTTTATATACGGCCATGTTGTATCATTCAGCAATATTGATTCTAAAGAAACTAAAGGCTGGATTACAGAAGAACTAACCAAAGTTGCCCTTCTGAATACTCTTTACGACGTTTACAGACTGGTTGAAAAAAATGATGACCATAAAAGCTTCATTGAAAAAGCTATCCCTTTCTATAAAGAAATGACTCCTGAAGGCTTTGATTTCTTTAAAAAAGTGTTACCTGCTTCTTCGCAAAGCCACCAATTGGAAGAGATACTGGACGAGCGCATCAAGACCAATGATAACATCATCAGCCGTAATTTTTCGCATATCCTTACCAATGCGCTTCTCTTTATGGATGTGCTGGCTTTTCGCCAATATCTTATCAACGAAGAGATACCACAAAAGTATCTGAGAAAGCTGGAAGAAATTGTAATGAGTATTGTTGCGCTTGCTCTTAAAGCAAAAGACAAGAGATCGGAATATGATGAATTACTAATAAAATTATTTGAGTCCTCTGTTCGCTATACTAAATTCTCAAAAATAAATACCGAAGAGCTTGATAAACTCGAGCTTGATTATTTCGCATCAAAACCGGAAAAGAATTATCTGCTCGATATGGCCGGTATGGCGATTTGGAGTGATGGCAAAGCCCAGGAAACCGAAATTGATTTTCTTTTCAAACTTGCTGCCCAAATGGGCATGAGTGAAGATATTGCTGCCGAAAGTATAGCAGCATTTGACCTATTCATTAAAAATAACCGAAAAGAGATACCCTTCTTCAGGTATTCTAATCCTGTTAAACATTTTTATGACCATGCATCACAATCAGTAATACTGCTGATAAACCGCAATAAAAACCGACTTATTAAAGAGCTTTCAAACAATGGTGAACTGATGCTGTTACTTACGCATTCCACCCATCGTAGCCTTGACGAAAGGGAAAAGAAAAAAATTAAGAAGCAGTTATTAGAAATATGTAAAACAGTACCATCACTTACTATTTTTTTACTGCCGGGAGGAAGTTTACTGTTGCCCTTACTTATTAAATTCATACCACAGTTACTGCCAACGGTTTTCAATGAAAATCTGGAAACAGATACCGAATAAAAAAAGCCATCGCTAACGCTGATGGCTTTGACTATGAACAAATAACGGGAATTTAAAATTTAAGCTGGCTTACCTTATCTAACTCTGTATTATCACAGAAGTTAACATCAAGGTCTTTTACAACACCGGTATCAAGTCCATAAACCCATCCGTGAAGACAAAGCTCCTGGCCGTTTCTCCAGGCATTCTGAACAATTGAAGTTTTAGCCAAATCTAAAACCTGTTCTTTTACATTGATTTCAACAAAAGTATTGAACCTTGATGTTTCATCAATTATTGAATCAAGGTACTGACGGTGGTGTCTGTATACATCTTTAATATGCCTGATCCAGTTATCAATAAGCCCGATAGAATCGTTACCCATTGCTGCCTTTACACCTCCACATCCGTAATGGCCACATACAATAACATGTTTAACCTTAAGTACGTTTACAGCATAATCAAGTACGCTTAGCATGTTCATGTCTGTATGAACTACCATATTAGCGATATTCCTGTGAACGAATACCTCTCCCGGTTGTGCTCCAATAACCTCATTCGCAGGAACACGGCTGTCTGAACAACCAATCCATAACAATGGTGGCGATTGTCCTTTAGCCAGCTTGGCAAAATATTCCGGGTCGTCTTTTAATTTGGTCTCAGACCATATTTTATTATTATCTAAAATCTTTTTGTAAAAATCTGAATGCGAATGTGACATGATTAATCTTATATTATTTTGAGCCCTATAAGGCATTTATTTTATAGTTTCTAATTTTTTAACCTTGTGTTCTACAAACACGTTTTGTTTACCCCAATCGGTATTCTCTAATTCATAAGCCTCTTTAAAACCAACAAGCTTAACCTTTATATTTTTTTCTTTAGATTTAACATCTCTGAATTCTTGTATAAGATCCAGAACATCATGTGCTATATATACAGTATCAGATGCATCAATCACCACTTTGGAACACTCAGGAATTTCATTAAGAGTCGTTTTTATCGCTGCCTTATTAAGGAATGAAACTTCCTGTGCCAGGTCGATATGAATTATATCACCTTCTATATAATCATCTTTTCTAAAGTTATATGCCCTTTTAAGGTTACCTCTCAATACAAATATGATACTTATAATCATACCCAATGCTACACCTTTGAGTAAATCGGTAAATACTACTGCTAAAAGCGTTGCAATAAAAGGTACAAATTGGTATTTACCCTTGTGCCAAAAATGCATTATTGTTGCAGGTTTCGCCAATCTGTACCCCACAACTAAAAGTACAGCAGCCAATGTAGCCAAAGGAATTTTGTTAAGTATTACCGGAATGGAAAGCACACAAATCAATAACAAGATACCATGAATTATGGTGGAAGTTTTTGATTTTGCTCCTGCATTGGCGTTTGCAGAAGAACGCACCACTACAGATGTCATCGGCAAACCACCTATTAATGCACTCATCATATTTCCGATCCCCTGAGCCTTAAGCTCAACATTGGTATCAGTGTAACGCTTTTGTACATCCATCCTGTCAGAAGCCTCAATACATAAAAGTGTTTCAATTGATGCAACAACAGTGATTGTAGCAGCTGTTATCCATACCTGAGGATTGCTGATACCGGTAAAATCAGGTGTAACAATTATATTCTTGAGATCTTCAAATGACTGCGGAACAGGAAGCTTTACCAAATGTGCCTCCGCAATAGCTAATTTGCTGCCTGTTCTCATAAATATCTCATTCAGAATAATACCCACTATTACGGCAACCAGCGCTCCGGGAACAAGCTTAAGCTTTTTGAGGAAAGGAAACTTATCCCATGATATTAAGATAATCAGTGAAACAATAGTAATTATTATAGCTCCTAAATGAAAGTAATCCAGTGCCCCTAAAATTGCTGAAAAGGTATTATTACCATCAGGCTCTAAAAAGGCTTCATCACCTTCAAAATCAGCATCAAATCCTACTGCATGAGGCAGTTGCTTCAGGATAATGATAACACCAATACCTGCAAGCATACCTTCTATAACATTTGATGGAAAATAATTTGAAATGCTCCCTGCCCGTATAAATCCTAAAATTAACTGGAAAACACCTGCAAGAAAAACACTTAATAGAAACATTTCGAATGAGCCAAGTGTAGAAATCGCTGTCAATACAATGGCAGTTAGCCCGGCAGCCGGACCCGAAACACTAATATGGGATTTACTAATAACTCCCACAACAATACCTCCGATGATACCCGCAATAATACCTGATAATGGCGGTGCACCGGAAGCCAGAGCAATACCCAAACATAATGGTAATGCTACCAAAAATACCACAAGACCCGATGGAAAATCGGCCTTAAGGCTCCCAAAAAAATCTTTATTTTTTGTCATAACCGATAAATATATAATTCAATTACATGCTCGTTGGCATACACAGCCGAGCGCCCCTACAAAAGGGATATAAAAATTGGATTATACTAAATCGGGAGGTGGTGAGTGAACTTCTCGTGATACATTATCAAGTTCCTCATCATTTTTGGTTTTTATAATAACAGCCTTTTTGAAAGCTGTAAAAAAAGTAAGCCGCAACTCCATACAACAGGGTGCGGCTATAACTTCTTTTATTTCTTTTTGTATTTCTTCTTCATTCAAACTGTAAACCATAGAAATGTCTGCATCATCCTTTAGCATACTCACAATAGTAGGAATTGCCAAAAATGACAAAAAGAGAAAAAGTACTATGTTTACAACAAATTTCATTCTGAGCAAAGATATACTTTTTAACAGCAAAATTCACGCCAAATTTAACATAACTTTTAAATTTGTTCCTCACTCCATGCTTTCATCATCCACATGGTTTTTTCCTGTTCTTTAATGAAGTCGCTCATCATAGAATTGGTACCTTCATCATTAATCTTTCCAGACTCTTCAAGAATAACTCTTTCAATCTTTAAAAGGTCAGCTATTGACTCCATAATAAGATTTACGGCCTCACTATCTAACGAAATATTTTTACCTACTGTCAGCTTATTATTCTTGATATAATCTTCAAAAGTATGCAGCGGTACTCCTCCCAGAGTAAGAACACGCTCGGCGATCATATCAATTTTAAGCTGTGCATCATTGTAAAGCTCTTCAAACTTAACATGAAGGTCAAAAAATCTCTTTCCGCGGATGTTCCAGTGAATCCCTCTAAGATTTTGGTAGTATACCTGAAAATTAGAAAGCAGTATATTAAGTTCTGCAGCAATTACTTCAGTTTCCTTCACCGGTAGTCCCAGAATGTTTGTCTCTTTGGTTTGTTTCTTAGTCGCCATAATTATATTGTTTCTGTTAGTTACTGTAAGTTTTGTACGATAAAAGTAGAGTAAATTTAGCCATTTAAAAGATAGGAAATATCAATAGTTTTTATAATTTTATCATAAAAATCTATACTATGACAATTACCCAACTCTACTATGTGCTTGCCGTCGCCGAACATAAAAATTTTACGCTTGCAGCAGAAAAATGCTTTGTAACGCAGCCTACACTTAGTATGCAGATTCAAAAACTAGAAGAAGAACTTGACATCCAAATATTTGACCGTAGCAAAAAACCGATCCAGCTAACTGATGTAGGTGAAAAAATAGTACAGCAGGCAAAGAATATTGTAAATGAGTCAGGGCGAATTAAAGATATTGTAGACCAGCAGAAAGGTTACATTGGTGGCGACTTTAAAATTGGTATTATACCTACAGTTATGCCAACACTTTTACCAATGTTTATGACTAATTTCATAAACAAATACCCAAAGGTTAATCTTATAATTGAAGAGCATAATACTAACGAGATAATAAAAAGGCTTAAAAATGGTCAGCTTGATGCCGCCATTGCTGCTACTCCGCTCGATGAGGAATCACTTAAAGAGATAGTATTATACTATGAACCATTTGTAGCCTACGTACCGCAAAACAATCCGGCGTATAATAAAAAAGAATTTGATGTAGAAGACCTTGAAGCTAACCTAAATAATTTATTATTGCTTCAGGACGGACATTGCTTCCGTAATAATATCCTGAACATCTGCAAGGCAACAACATTAAATCATGATAATCACTTCCAGATTGAAAGCGGTAGTTTTGAAACTATGGTAAAACTTGCAGATGAAGGACTGGGAATGACACTGCTTCCATACCTTCACACTCTAGACATGGACGAGAAGCACCAGGAAAAACTGCGTCAGTTCAAAGATCCAAGGCCTTCACGTGAAGTAAGCCTTATTTACTCTAAAAAAGAACTTAAACTGCATATCATAGAAGCTCTGCGCACCACAATAGCAGGTGTTGTAAAAGGAGCCATTACGTTCCAGAATGTAGAAATAAGCAGTCCTCTGCAAAAAAAGCTAAACTAATACAGACAGACATAAAAAAAGGAGCCTCTAAGGGCTCCTTTATATTTTATTGCTGTACATGAATCAGACAGGCTTTTAATTCAGGTTTTTCTGTCGTGAATGTATTAAGCCATTCAATCAATTGCTCTATTTCGTAAGGTAAAAGTACTTTTATAGCTTTTTCAACTTCCTTACAAAAAAGTATAGGATCAAAGCTTACGCTTTCCAGGATCTTTTGTGTATAGCTAAACATAGGTCTAGTCATAGTGCTGAAATTCTTTTAATTTTAGTTAGCTGTGGTAAGAACGATTATGTAAAAGTAGTAAAATATTTTCATCGAAAACGAAATAGTTTTCAACAATTCAGCTTTTAACTTTTGGATACTTCAATTTATTAACACTTTTTTAACCTTTAAAAGCAATCAGCATTTCTCTTTTACCGGGTGGTCCCTGAACTTTTTTCACACTGAATCCTGCTGACTGCATAGCCTTTTTAATAACTGTTCTGCACGCATAAGTTACTAGTATGCCTTTGTCTTTTAATGCGGTATACATTTTAGCAAAAATTTCTTCACTCCACAATTCTGGTTGGGTAGGATACCCAAAAGCATCAAAATAGATCAGGTCAAAAACACTTTTGTCATTTATATCCTCAAAGCGTTGCTGCCTTTTTGTTAATGTAAACTTTTCAGAAAGTTTAACAGGCACACCCCAATCTGCCGAATGCAAAGTATTAAATACTTCCTGCCTATCATTAGCATTAAGCTGGCTTACATAATTAAGCTGAAGGGCTTCCTCCTGTAAAACAGGATAAGCCTCAACTCCTGTATAATCTACCTCCTGTCCTGTTTTAAGTGTTTCGAGGTAAGTGATAAAGCAGTTTAACCCCGTTCCGAAGCCTATTTCTAAAATAGAAACAGGCTTGCCTTCTGTTAAAGCAAGCCCGTTTTTTATGAATACATGATACGCCTCCTGGATAGCACCATACCTTGAATGATAATTCTCATCCATATCCGGTACATATATGGTAACCGATCCGTCGTTCGTAATTACAATTTCTCTTTTCAATTATTTGATATAAAGTTTTTTGATGCGGGGTATTGGCCCTTCACATTTCTGCTCATGGCAGGCAACACATGATGACACCGCATCATTAAAATGTTTTTTAGCATTTAGCGAATCTTTATAGATAAGCTCCTGCGCCTTCAGGAATTTGCCGGCCTGCTCCTTAAAAAAAGCATCGTTGTCTTTTTCGTCGGTCATTACCGATACATGTATCTTTAAAAAGTGCTTAGGGAAATTACCAATGGTATCACCATTTACAATACGTTCTTTAAGCCTTTGGTTGTCAACATACATCTGCTCCATCAAAGCTGCCATTTCAGACATCTCATACATTTTGAACTCCTTTTCTTTTTTGGCAGGAGCACATTTCTCATCATCGGTCTTTACAGTTTCAGCTTTCTTTTGGCATGATGCAAAAGTAATTGATGCAACAACAACAATCAACAATAGTTTTTTCATTATTTACTAATTAGCACACCATCGGCCATAAATTTATACTCGATCTTTGGCTCGGTGATTTTAGCAATAGCCTCATCAGACTCTCCACCATCTTTTGCATAATGCCTAAGCTGAGCTACCGAAGTTTCGCTCACGAATGCTTTACCACTCACTATAGCTTCCTGATCAGTAGCATTAAGAGGTACGAAAAAGGCATAATCCTTAAACTTAACGAATGATTCTTTACCGCCCGGAAGTGCCATAGACATCCAACAGCCTTTTTTCTGGCATACGGCATTGATCTTCGATTTGAATTTTACATTAACCGTATCACCCGGTTTAAGCGACTTATATTTTTTAATCATTTCTTCTTTAGAAATGGCTTTATCCGCAAGTATTTTATCACCAAAAGAAGCATAATCAACTTTAACTGCCGTTTCAGATTTAACCGCTTTTATTTCCTCAGCCGGTTCTGCATTCGCACTTTGAGCCGCTTCTGAATTTTCTTCGGTAGTTGCTGGTGCAGCCTCAACCTGATCGGTAATCGTTGTTATGGTATCATTTGATGCTGATTCGATAGCTGCCTCCGACTCTTTATTCTTTTGGCAGGCTGCCAGTACAAGTACCGCTGCGGCCATGAAAAGTGATTTCTTCATTATTTAACGAAAATTTGGTTTTATGTTACAAAATTATACAGATTCTTTAACCTTGCAAGTGCATACTTATAATTTCGTCATTTTATTACACTTTCTTTCAACGATTTAATTATTCGTATCTCAAAATTATTCAAAACGAAACCTTCAACTTGTTTTTTTAGTAAATTTGCAATTAATGCGACCTAAACATTTAAACCAACACGAAAACGAATTTTAATGAGTAATAACGCTACTGACAGCATTATAATCAACAAAGCAGAGACATCAAAAATTGGTTCTGTAGATTTTGAAAATTTATCTTTTGGCAACACATTTACAGACCATATGCTAGTATGTGATTTTAGGAATGGCCAATGGGAAACTCCTGAAATTAAACCTTACGCACCTTTTCTCATAGATCCTTCTGCTAAAGTTTTTCATTACGGACAGGCAATCTTTGAAGGTATGAAAGCCTACAAGGATGAGCATGATGACGTATGGCTTTTCAGACCTGATCAAAACTTTGACCGTTTCAACAAATCTGCTGTAAGGCTTGCCATGCCGGAAGTACCTGAAGAGGTTTTTATTGGCGGACTTAAAAAAATACTGGAAATAGAGAAAGAATGGGTTAAAAAAGGTAAAGGTAACTCTCTTTATATCCGGCCGTTTATGATTGCGATAGGACCGGGAGTAATTGCTGCACCTTCTACTCAATACCGTTTCATGATTATACTTTCACCTGCTAAATCATACTACTCAGGTGAAGTAAAAGTTATCATCGCCGAACATTACAGCCGTGCCGCCAATGGTGGTATTGGTGCTGCTAAAGCTGCCGGTAACTATTCGGCACAGTTCTACCCCACTAAACTGGCGAACGAAGCAGGCTTCCAGCAAATTATCTGGACAGACGACGCTACACATACCAAACTTGAAGAAGCGGGTACTATGAACGTATTCTTCAGGATAAACGATACATTATATACAGCACCAACAAGCGAAAGGATCCTTGATGGCGTAACCCGTAAGAGCCTTATAGAGCTTGCGGCTCGTGAGAACATTAAGGTAGAAGTACGTTCGGTACTGGTAGCTGAACTTATCGAAGCTGCTGAAAATGGTACTTTAAAAGAAATATTTGGAGCGGGAACAGCCGCGGTAGTAAACCCTATCGTTGGCTTTAGCTATCAGGATAAATATTATGAGCTACCAAAACAGGAAAATTCAATAGCATTAGACCTTAAAGAAAAACTAAATAACATTCAATACAAACTTGCCGAAGATACCTTTGGGTGGACGGTTAAGGTGTAACGAGTTTCGGGTTCCGGGTTTCGGGTTCTCACTCAGCCATACAAAAAAGAGGGTGCTTAAGTTTTAAGCACCCTCTTTTCGTTCCAATTGGCAACTCGAAACCCAAAACTCAAAACCCCAAACCTACTTCAGTATTTCCTCAAAGTTTGGTTTAAAGTAGTTAGGACCTTTCATTACCTTTCCGTCTTCACGGTATATGGGCTTTCCGTCAGCACCAAGCTTACTCATGTTACTGCGTTGTATCTCATCAAATACCTCTTCTATTTTGTGTTGAAGGCCATGCTCAATAATAGTCCCGCAAAGTATATATAGCATATCGCCAAGGGCATCGGCAATCTCAACGATATCATCATTCTGAACAGCCTCCAGATACTCCTCGTTCTCTTCTTTCATAAGGTTAAAACGAAGCATATTCACTGCCTCACCAAGTGTACCTCTTGGCGATTCGCTGCTACCAAGCCCAAAAGCATCATGGAATTGCTTTACCGCATCTAATTGTTTTTTCATTTTTTCTAAAATTTGTGATCTAAAAATAGCTAAAAATACTCCCCTGATGTTGTACCTTTGCGAAAAAGATTTCAACATGTTTACAACCGGCCAGTTGGTTTTTGCAGTACTGTTTTTTATCGCATTTGTTATCACCATGGTAGTTATGTACCGTAAAGACCTAATAACACATAAAAAATACTATAAGGGTACCTATAAGATACTTTTAGGCTTTCTTAGTTTTATTGCAATATTATTTATACTAAAGATTTTTCTTAAAAAATAATGTTAATTTTATAACTTCAAAAATCCCCACTAATGGGGATTTTTTTTTACTTTCCGTTTAGCATATTTGCATTTAATAACAATCAATAAATACACACACCATGGAGAATGAAAACTTAACAAAAGACAAAACGTACACATTAAACTCGTTTAGCAGTTATTTTAATGATAATGAACTTTATTTAAAAATCTTATTGCCGCAAAACGATGAATCCAATCCATATATTTTCAGGTCGTTTGATGTTTCACAAATAATAAACGGAAAGCAATGCAATGCAATTTTTGTGTACATGAGAAAAACAAATGACAATGGGGATGATCTTTCACCTAGTGATGATGACATATGTGAATGCAATTGCATCTGCGAATACGGTCAGCTGACACAACTAAACGCACTACCAAATTTTTCTGCTTTTGACCCATCATCAAAAGATGGACTTGTAATTGTTTATCACGACACAAATTCAAACACCGCTTATCAGGAAACATGCGCTGAAAAAGCATTTGATATGATACCATCATTACGTACAGAAATAATGGCAAGTGGTAATCACCAAACTGAACTTAACTTAATGGGAGATACTCCCAAAAAAACGGGAATGAGTACAGTTCCTAAATTTTAATTATGATAAAGCCTTTTCCGAGATTATTATTATTCCTGCTAATAAACTTATTTATTAGCAGGGCTTTTTGTCAATCCTATTCTAAAGATTTGATTAACATCAAATCCTTAATCGAACAAAATGAGTATGAAGCCGCATTCAAAAGCCTAAAAACTATTAAAGAATCGACTCTTTCAAAATCGGATAAGGCTTTATTTTATTATATAAAAGCTCAGGAATTATCGTTTAATTCGAAAATTAATGAGGCTTACCAGTACTATTTAAAATCAAAAAAAGCATACCTGTCTATTGATAGCATAGATAGGGCAATGGATATAAATCTCAAAATTTATAATGTTATTACTGGAGAAGAAAATTATAGTAATATTTATAAAAAATACTTTGATGAATACATTGCATATGCACATAAAAAAGGTGATTCTTCAAGAATTGCTATAAGTTATGTAATATTAGGAGAAAATGATTTTGACAATAATCATCCAAGAGAAAGTCTTAAAAATTTCAAGAAAGCCATAGCTATTTTCAATAAAATCAGTAACAAGAAAGCAGCAAATCAACTATGCTCTAACATAGCGGCAATTTACAATGAACAACTTCATAAACCTGATTCAGCATTATATTACCTTGATAAGGAGCTTGAAGGCATAAAACTTAATGGCACAGTAGAAAATTTATGCTATAATTACATGAATCATGCCGCTTCATATTACTATTTAGGCAATCATATAAAAGCTATTGAATATCTTAAAATGGCTGATAATTTACCTCTGAGTAAATTTAAAAACAAGACGAATCAACAAATTTATGAGTTTTTATATAAAAATTATGATGCCATTCGCGATTATAGTAATGCCTACAAATACCTGCAATTAAATAAACAGTTCAGCGATAGTTTAAATATAGTAGAGCAAAACATAGCTATCAACAACCTTGACAAAAAGTACAGGACTAAAGAAAGAGAGCTTGAGAATACCATTTTAAAAGGTAAAGTAAAAACCAGCAAAATTTTAATCTATTCTATTATCATATTGCTTATTGCCATAATTGCAATTGCAGCCCTGATAATAAAGAATTCCCGAAGAAGGGAAAAAATATCAAAACAGGAAAAGCTTATCGAACAGCAGAAGTTTGAAAAAGCTATGAAAGAATACGAGCTTAACAGTATTGACATGATACTTGAAGGCCAGGACAAGGAACGTCAGCGTATAGCTAATGACCTTCATGACAATCTTGGCAGTATGCTCGCTACATTAAAACTAAACTTTGAAAACCTAAGGATTCGGAAAAAGGAGCTTCGTGAAGAAGAAAACAAACTTTACGAACGTACCGACGAACTTATTGAAGAAGCCTACCAAAAAGTCCGCCGTATTGCCCACGCTAAAAATGCAGGGGTTTTTGCCAGCGAAGGTCTTATTCCGGCTATACAGAAACTAGCTGAAAAAATATCCATCCCGGGCAAAATCCAGCTTCAGGTAATTCCGTTTGGTTTTGCTGACAGACTGGAAAATTCATTGGAAATCGCTATCTTTAGAACGGTGCAGGAACTTTCGACCAATATAATAAAACACTCTCAGGCAACTGAGGCTACCATTCACCTTACCGATCATGGCGACAGCATAAACATCATGATAGAAGACAATGGTGTAGGCTTTGACAGCTCCAAAATAAACCTTGATGATGCCGACGGTATGGGACTGGCAAACATCACGAAAAAGATTAACCAATTAGGTGGTAGTGTAGAAATTGATTCAACTCCGGGCAAAGGAACAACAATAATAATAGATATACCTGTAGACAATGATTAACGTAGTAATAGCAGAAGACCATCAGTCACTTATAGACGGTATCAAGCTTTTTCTTGAATATGAAGAAGACATACAGGTTGTTGGCGAAGCTAACGATGGCGAAAAGCTTATTGAAATAGTAAGGCTTAGAAAACCCGATGTGGTGCTAACAGACATCCGTATGCCTAAAATGGATGGCATTAACGCAACCATTCAGATAAAAAAAGATTTTCCAAACATGAGGGTTATTGCCTTTAGCATGTTTGAACAGGATGAAGCGGTTACTAAAATGCAGGAAGCGGGCGCTTCCGGTTATATCATGAAAAACTCATCGCTTAAAACAGTTGTCACTGCCATTAGGACAGTGATGGATGGCGAAGAATATTTTGACGCCATACTCAAGAATACCAATATAAAAAAGACAGAACAGGACGTACCCTTAAGCAAACGCGAAATGGAAATTGTTAAGCTTATCGGCGAAGGCAAAACCTCACAAGATATTGCGGATATTCTTTTTATAGGCAAAACAACAGTAGACACTCACAGAAAGAACATTCTCAAGAAACTGAGCCTTCAGGGAAAAAGCGAACTCCTTCGCTATTCGATGGAGAAAAAATATGACTTTTAGTAAGTAATTTTTTAAAAAAATACCCTCTTATGGGTATTTTTTCGTTTTAGGTTTATCCTCAAATTTGTAGTGTTACCATATACAACACATAAAATATAGGGGGCTATGGAAAAACCAAATAAAATAACCGCACTTTTTTACCGCATCTTTCGCCGCAAAAAAAGCGCTTTCGCAAAACAGCGTCGCCTGTTAAGAGGAGATTATAATATCTTTTAATTTTATTCTGAAGAATATCAATTAAATTTTTACAATCATCTGCTCTGGTTTCGTAAAAAACATATCGAAACTCATAAAAAATACCAATAAATAGGTATTTTTTTATTTTACACTATACCCTAAATTTGATTTTTGACACTCTAATTCAGACACTAAGAGCTAAATAAGGTTCTTTAGGAGAATTAAGGTTCAAAAAAAGCGCACACCTAAAACCAATTTATATTTATTAACAACCAAAACAATTTAAACCATGGAAAGAAAAAACTTTTTCTTGAATCCTGACACCAAAATGGCAGTAGCTTTACTGGCTTTCTTTGGTCTCTTTCTATCATGCAACAGCAATGATGACAACAACAATCAGGTTACTGAAGAGCCTGAACTTGTAGGACAACCGGGAAACCCGCGTTTTAACCTAAAGTTTACCAATGAAGATAACGTAGACCTTGATTTGCACGTAATAACTCCGGACGGAACAGAGATTTCTTACCTGAATCCTTTTGGACAGGGCGGCGAACTGGATGTAGACTGCTTATGCGAAGACTGCCCACAGGGACCTAATGAAAATATTTTCTGGGAAGCAGGTACAGCTCCAACAGGAACTTATAAATACTGGATTGAGTACTACGATACTTGTGGCAATGGAGGTAGTACATCTTCAGATTACACATTAAGAGTTGTAAGGAATGGTGAAGTTCTGGAAACCAAAACAGGAACTTTATCATCAGGCATGACACAACAATGGACACATAATCAGCAATAAAACTCAGATTACAGATTATGACAAAAATACATTTGAAAAGTTTTTTAAGACACTGTTTAAAACGTAAGAATTTTTCATAATCCTAAGATAAAATCTAACTTAGAAACACTCGTACGCGAGTGTTTTCTGTTTATAAGAGATTTGCAAAAAAATGGCACATTGTTTGTTTAAGACAATATTAACACACATTTTTTTATTAAATTACAAATCATTTAATCAATAAAACACATGAAAAAATTTACCTACAAATTCATCCTAGCTGCCGCTTTAGGACTGACACTATCAAACTGCGGAAGCCAGAAGGTAACACGCGTAGATGAACAAAGCGTAACCGACCTTAGCGGACGTTGGAACGAAACCGATTCAAGACTTACTGCCGAGGCTATTACTGCCGATCTAATGGCACATTCATGGTACAGCACTTATGCTTCGGAAAACGGAGGAAAAAAACCGGTTATCATCGTTGGCCTTATTACAAATAAATCACACGAACATATCGAATCGGAAACTTTCTCTAAAGACATCGAAAAAGCGATCATCAATTCAGGAAGAATGAAACTGGTTCAGGCCGGAGCTAAACGTGAGGAGATTCGTGCTGAAAGAGCTGATCAGCAAAACTTTGCTTCACAATCTACCATGAAAAAATTTGGTCTTGAGAACGGTGCTGATTTCATGCTACAAGGAACTATCAACTCTATCGTTGACTCTAACAAAAAAGAAAAAACAGTTTACTACCAGATTGACCTTGAACTTACCAACATTCAGACTAATGAAAAAGTTTGGATAGGTGACAAAAAGATCAAAAAGTACATCAAGTAATTCCTGAGTAATTTTTATGCTACTTAAGAATACTGTTTCTGCTATTTCTAAAACAGCTGCTGTGCTCCTACTGACCGGCCTGTATTCCTGTGGCACTTACAATACGAAGACTACGTTAGAATCTGACCTTTATAACGGACAATTTAAAAAAGCCGTTAATGAGATTGAAACCAATAAATTCCTGAATAAAGACAGGAACAGGTTGCTATATCTTATGGAAAAAGGAAAGATGGAACATCTGCTCGGCAATTACAGGGCAAGCAACCTGCTCTTTGAGAAGGCATACATCATGATTGATGATAAGATACGCTCAAATGCCGGACAAGTTGTTGCTGCCAAGCTCACAAACCCAATGGCGGAGCCTTACAAGGGTGAAGATTTTGAAAAGGTGACCATTCATTATTATATGGCACTCAATTATTTTCATCTTGGACTGCCTAACGAAGCTCTTGTTGAAGCCAAGAGGATTGACATTAAGCTGCTTGAACTTAATGAGAAATACAAAGACAATAAGAACAAGTATAGTCGTGATGCCTTTTCGCAAATATTGCAGGGACTCATATATGAAAGTACAGGGGACATAAACAATGCGTTTATAGCTTACAGGAATGCTGCCGAAATATATGATACGGATGGCGGAAATTTCTTTGGTATTGCTATGCCTGAGCAACTGAAGTACGATTTGGCACGCACAGCAAAACAAATGGGTTTTATAGATGACTATAACCGTTATCTTAAAAAATACAACCTTCAGCCAATTGAGCTGCCAAAAACAGGTGCTAACGGCTCATTAGTACAGCCGGATCCTGCGGTGCCTTCGGGAGAAGCTATTATCTTTTGGGAGAATGGCCTCGCTCCTGCCAAAGACCAGATAATACTAACCTACTCGGCTGCAAATTATTGGTTTTATGCCTCGTATATGGAAGATGGTAAGCTGGTAGATTTCTTTTTGCCAATCCCGATGGGCTTTAATGTAGGTACTGTAAATGCAATTGCTATCCCAAAATACAGGAAAAGGGAGAGTTTTTACAGCAGGGCATCAATACTTGTAAACGACAGGGAATTACCTCTAGAAACCGGACAGGACTTTTATCCTATTGCCAAACAATGTCTGAAAGACAGGATGCTACGTGAAGTGGTAGACATAGTAGCCCGTTTTGCTGCCAAGAAAGCAGCAAGTGCAGGTTTGGCCGCTTTAGGTAAAAGTATGCTGGGCGACGACGGCGAAGATATTTTCAGGCTTGGCGGTGATATAGCAGGAGCTGCAACCGAAAAAGCAGACACCAGAAACTGGCAATCACTACCCGGTACTATTGGTTATGCACGTGTACCCTTGCAAGAAGGCGAAAATAAATTTACGATAAAAAAATATGGACCTAATGGCGTGGTAGATACAGACGTAATTACCATACCGTATAAAAAAGGACTACAGATTGTAAACTATTTTGACCTTGGAAGGACTCAGGTTAATCCTGATAAACCTGTCGAGCAGCCTGTTACAACAGAATCAGATGAAAAGACAGGCGCTACAATAAATACAGAAACACCCATAAAACCATAAGGTATGAAAAAGCTATTGTCAATACTTTTACTGTTTGCCTGCATTTCGATTTTTGCTCAGGATAATACCGGATGGGATGACTGGCAAAAAACCAGTTGCTACTCTAAAATATCCTACAGACTGAAAACTGAAGAGAAACGTGGTGAACAATACCACTGGAAATTACAGTTCAAAAGCGATTATCGCGAAGTAATCTCTTTTAATTACCATGTTACCGACAAATTGCAGGAATATAATATCACTACGCACAGGAAAACTATGAATCCCGGGAAGATAAGTGAAGAAATAGACATCTATACTGCAGAAAGTGACATCTTTCTTTTAGTAGACAAAGTAAGTCTCTCTCCTTATCCTGACGATTTCTTAGAATGCGATCATTAATATAAAAGCCTCCGTTTCAGGAGGCTTTTTTTGTATTTCGTCGTGTTTTTCCGAACTTTAAAAGATAATTGGTTTGTTAAAATAAATTGTCATAATTTTACAACAAACTTAAAGTTTTCTGTACATGAAAATTGTTAAATATGTGTTTCTCCTACTGCTTCTGTCAGTAGTTGCGGTTACCGTTTTTATAGCAACCCAGGATGGGAAATATGACATCAAAAAAGAAGGCGTAATAAAAGTACCTAAAATGGTGCTTTACAACTATATAAACGAATACAAAAACTGGGAAAACCTGGGAATTCTTACCGGCAGTGATACCACTGCTGTATATACCTATTCTGAAAACTCATCAGGTAATGGCGCTACGATGTCATGGAAAAAAGACAGAAGCACCGGAAAAGTACAAACCGTTAAACTGGTAGAAAATGATTCTATCATTCAGAAGGCTGTAATTGATGGCCTGAATTCTGATATAGCCTGGAATTTTAAAGACACCCTTAAAAACACCAAAGTAACCATTCGTATGCGTGGAGACCTTAGTTTTATGGAAAAGGCAAATGCTTTCCTTCGTGGTGGCGGAAATGTAAACAAGGTTATGGAAACTTCTCTGGATAACGGCCTTAAAAACCTAAACTCATTCCTTGTAAATGAACTTGCTAAAAATGAAGTAGAAGTTAAAGGACTAGTTAATAAAACAGGAGCATTTTACATTGGACATGCAGTTACTTCTAAAATAGAAGATATTAATAAAAAATCGGCTGAAACCTTTCCTAAGCTCCTTAACTTCATGAAAAAGAACAAAATTGTGAAGAAAGGTTCTCCGTTCATCCTTTACAGGAATTACAACAAAACAGAGGGTACAGCATCATATGTAATTTGTATCCCTATCAAAGAAGAGATGTTCACATCTCCGGGTAGCGAGTATGAAGGTGGAAAATATACCGAATTTAAAGCCTTAAAAACAACATTGAAAGGTGATTATTCCCACCTGCCGAAGGCTTGGGATGCTGCTCACAAATATATCACAGAGAAAGCACTGGAAGAAAACACAACTGGTACTTATATCGAGCTTTACAGCAAAGGCGTACTAAAATCTAAGCGCCCATCAGAATGGATAACGGATCTTTATGTTCCAATTGGGCCTCCTACTATCCTTCCTGTAACAGATTCAATTCAGGCACCTGCCGTACAACAGGCAACCGTAGCTCCTGTAACAACAGGAGTACGCGCACCAAGAGCTGCAACGGGAACTTTTGCTAAACCGGCTACAGGTACGAAACCGGCGGGGACAACAGGAAAGCCAGTCTTGACACCGGGAACAGGAACAACTACCAAACCGGCACCAAAACCTGCTGCTACAAAACCAGCTTCGTCAACGCAGAAGCCGGCAACCCAAACAACGACTACACCATAAAAAATATCGCTATAAAAAATGCCCTTCTTTCGAAGGGCATTTTTTTATTTATTACCGTGACCTATAAGGTACTTGACTACTGTTTCAGCGGAATGTAATCCGAAGACTGCGGGAATCCAGCTGTTGGTTCCAAAGAATGATTTTTTGAAATTAGAGCCGTCCGTCATTTTAAGGCTTGTCTGGTCAGGATATTCAATAGAGTAAACCACTTTTACTCCTTTTGATATCCCTTCTTTCTTAAGGCGTTTACGTACCGTTTTTGCCAACGGGCAGTATTCTGTCTTGCTGATATCGGCAACACGCACCTTACCGGCCTCATATTTGCCTCCTGCACCCATATTACTGATGATCTTAACCTTTTGACGTCTTGCCGAGATTAAGAGGTTCAATTTAGGCGTAATACTGTCAATACAGTCAAGTACGTAGTCATACTCAGGCGTAACCAGTTCGTAAGCACGTTCCGGAGAAAGGAATTCCTGTACACGTATCAGGTTCAGTTCCGGATTGATATCCATAAGCCTGTCACCAACGATAGTTACCTTTGGCTGCCCCACTGTAGAATGCAATGCCGGTAACTGGCGGTTGATGTTCGTGATATCTACCACGTCACCATCCACAATAGTCATATTACCCACTCCTGCCCTTGCAAGGAACTCAGCCGCAAAGGAACCAACGCCTCCAAGGCCAACCACCATTACGTGTGCATTCTTTAATCTTTCCAGTCCTTCTTTTTTAAAAAGGAGCTCTGCCCTTTCTCTCCAATCAGCCATTCTTAAAAACGGTTTTAAAATTAGTGCTTACTATATCTTTTAAATCTTCAATATCAATATTTCTTGCTGTCGCAGCTTTAGCATATACTTCAGTAATGCTCTCTTCTACCATATCAGTCTCTAAAAAGAACCTGTCAGCAGGGACTTCAGCAAATACAGCCGACAATTCAGGATTACGCAGCAGGTACTTGCCAAACGACAAATAAAACCCATTATCCAGCAATTGCTTCGCAACCTGAATGTTCTTAGAGAACCCATGAACGATCATCGGCACGCCTGGTTTAATGCGGTTATGCACTTCTATCAGTTCCTGAAACGCAGCAACAAGGTGCAAAATTACGGGTTTTTGATGTTTTTTCGCTAATAGTAAGTGTTTTTCAAACACTTCTATCTGAAAATCGAGCGGTTTTTCGATGCGTTTATCCAATCCGCATTCGCCAATGGCAAGACAACCGGGTAATGAAAGTCGATTTTCTATAATAGCCAAATGCTCATACACCTTCTCTTCATCAATATGCCACGGATGAATCCCCGTAGAAAAAAACGGTACATCAATATCTTCGTATGGATAACGATTTACGATATCGAAGATGTTGGTATCGCTTGACAATTTATGGGTATGTAGGTTGTAGAGCATCGGAATTTTAATTAGTATGCAAGATACTATATTTAACCACAAAGCTCACCAAGAAGAAATCACAAAGAACACAAAGCTTTGTGAACCTTGTGAAATAACATAGTGTTCTTGGTGGTTAAAAACAAAACACCCTACACTTTTCAGTATAGGGCGTTATATATTTAGATTTTAGATTCTTCCTTCGTCAGAATGACAAATCATTACGAAATCACTCCGCTGCCAATAAGCTCATCGCCTATGTGCCATGCGGCAAATTGTCCTTCGGTAATGGCCGATTGCGGTTCTTCAAACGAAATGTACATTCCGTTATCAAACTTGTGAAGCGTAGCTTTCTGTAATGGCTGACGGTAACGTATACGTACCATCACATCCATAGTTTCGCCATCTTTCAGGGCAAGATCTTCACGTACCCAGTGTATCTCATCCTCCTGAATGAACAATGCCTTACGGAAAAGTCCGGGGTGGTTGTGCCCCTGACCGGTATAAATAGCGTTGGTTTCTATATCCGTAGCGATAATGAAAAGTGCTTCTTTAGTACCCCCTACATTTAGGCCTTTACGCTGTCCTATGGTAAAGTAATGCGCACCCTGGTGCTTACCAACCACTTTACCCATTTCGGGTTTGTAATCGATGTTTTTAGCTTCGTAGGCTAGTTGCTCTTTAACCGTCGTGAACTCAGGTGCAGCTTCATTATATGTTGCAACATCAGCATTCACTTCATAAATAAGCCCCTCTTTCGGTTGAAGCTGTTGTTGAAGGAATTCCGGCAATCTTACTTTACCTATAAAACAAAGTCCCTGCGAGTCTTTTTTCTCAGCAGTAACCAATTCCATTTTTGCAGCTATTTCACGTACCTGTGGTTTTGTAAGCTCACCTATTGGGAACAACGCTTTAGAAAGCTGCTCCTGCGAAAGCTGGCAAAGGAAGTACGACTGGTCTTTGTTTCCATCAACACCGGCAAGAAGCTGGTATGTTTCTCTACCATCTTTTTCAATCGTTCCTTTACGGCAATAGTGACCTGTAGCCACATAATCTGCACCGAGGCTAAGGGCAATCTTCATAAAAACGTCAAACTTAATTTCGCGGTTACAAAGTACATCAGGATTTGGCGTCCTGCCCTTTTCATATTCATTGAACATATAATCAACTATACGTTCTTTATATTGTTCGCTAAGGTCTACCGTCTGGAATGGTATTCCTAGCTTTTCGGCAACCAGTAATGCATCGTTGCTGTCTTCCAGCCACGGGCATTCGTTAGATATCGTTACGCTGTCATCATGCCAGTTCTTCATGAAGAGACCTATGACTTCGTAGCCCTGCTCCATAAGCAGGTAGGCTGCAACGCTCGAATCTACACCTCCTGAAAGCCCTACTACTACACGTTTCATTTTAATTCCTTTCTTAAAAAATTTCTGCAAAAGTACGACAAAAATTAGTTTTTGCGCTCTTTGCGTGCCAACTGTACTTTTTTGTTGGTCATATCTTCTTCCCTAACCTTCTTACCTTTTTCAAAAAACTCCCACTTACCGGTCTTGATATTATTGGCAAATTGTCCTTTGCTTACAACCTCACCATGAGCATTCCTAAAGGTTGCAGGGCCATCCATCTTATCATTTTTATAGGTCGATTCTTCAAGTACAATACCTTTTTCGGTATATTGTTTATAAGCACCCTGCTTTACTCCATTTGCATAGGCAACTTCTTCAGCCAAAGCACCATTAGCAAAATATACTTTTCGCACTCCGTTTATCTTTCCGTTTACATAAGGCTCAGTTGAAAGTAATTTCTCCGTTTTGGCATCATAGAACTTCCATTCGCCTTCGCGTAATTTATTCACTTCTTTACCCTCGCTCACCTTTTTACCTTTTTCATCAAAAAAAGTAGTTACACACGAACCATCCGCTGCAAACACTCTTGTTGCTGCAAGTGTTGAAGTCTTATTATCCTCATAGAATTTGAAAGTTCCTGTTTCTTTACCATGATCAAAAGTACCTTCATAACGGGCACGTTTTGATTTTTCATAAGTTCCTTTCCAAAGGCCGTGACGTTTACCGGCAGCATCCGTCTGGTTTAGACTCTGTGCAAATGAAACTGCACTAATAAGCAATAAGGCTACTAAAGCTGAAACCCTGTTTATCATATAATGATTGTTGTTTTTTTATTAATCGAATTTAAGCTCTTTTTATTATATCTAAAAGTGAGCCAAAGAAAAAAAGCACCTGCCGCGGCAGATGCTTTTGTATTATTTTTTATTTCTCTGCTGAAGCTTTTGTTGCTCTTGTGCCTGCTCCATCATTTCCTGCATCTTTTTCTGGAAACGACCTTGTTTCTTAGGCTTGGTCTTGTTTTCCTGAATCTGAGCATGAATCTTATCATCTTTCACAATGTAATTCTTGATTACAAGCATGATACCTATTGTGATAAGGTTAGAGATAAAGTAGTACAAACTCAATCCTGATGCATAGTTATTAAAGAATATAAGCATCATTACCGGAGAGATGTAAATCATTACTTTCATCAGTTTGCTCATATCCGGCATACCTTCCTGAGGAGGTGCAGCCATAGACTGGTCGCCTGTTGTCATCTTCATGTAGAAGAAAATCGCTACCGATGCCAATATAGGGAACAAACTCACGTGATCTCCATAGAAAGGAACGTAGAATGGCAGGTGATAAACTGAATCGTATGATGAAAGGTCGGTTGCCCAAAGGAAACTTTGCTGTCTAAGATCAAAGAACGACGGGAAGAACTGGAATAGCGCATAGAATACCGGAATCTGCATTAGTGCCGGCAAACATCCTGCCATTGGGTTTACACCCGCACTATTGTACAGCTTCATAGTTTCCTGCTGTTTCTTCATCGGATCTTTTTTATACTTCTCGTTAAGCTCTGCAATCTCAGGACGAAGTACTTTCATCTTAGCCTGAGAAAGGTACGACTTATAAGTAACCGGAGACATAGCGATTCTTACCAGTATTGTAAAGATGATGATTGCCATACCATAAGGAAGGAAACCACTTAATAATGTAAATACAGGTATGAATATATAACGGTTGATCCACCCGAAGATACCCCAACCTAAAGGAATAATCTCGTCAAGGTTTTTATTATAGTCGTCAAGAGTTTTATAATCCGCAGGACCATAATACATATTCATGTTATAGCTTAGCTCACCACCTTTAAACTCAAGAGGCATTTTAGCCGTTAATTTTTTAGTGAACAGTGTATCAACTTTCTCATCCTTAACAAGGTTTTCAGAAGTCATCTGAGCCTTTTTGAAAGGAGTATCCGTTAAAAGGATTGAAGTAAAGAAGTGCTGTTTGAAAGCAATGTAAGACACATCTTCAGCTGTCGCATCATCAAGTTTAGAACCTTCACTTAAAGAGTTATCCTTACCTCCTTCATATTCATAAACCACTTTAGTGTAACGGTTCTCATAGCTAACACTTTTCTCGTTACGGTACGTTTTCATCATCCACTCCAAATCCATCGGCTTAGAAGTGTCAACAATCTGAGCAAGTCCCTGAGAACGGATTGAGAAATCCATCATGTAATCGTTAGGCTTAAGCACATAACGATACTCTAAAAACTGATTAGCACCAGCCTTAAGACGCATTGTAAGCACATCGGCATCACCTTCTTTAGAAAGTGAAGGCTCAAAATACATATCTTTTGTATTCAGTATGCGGTTATCCTGAGTTTTAAATTGCAGGTTCAGGTTAGCGTTATTGTTTTTAATAAGCTCTACCTGTTGTCCTGAACTTTTAGTCAGTCTTGTAAAATCGTTTACGATTGCTTCCTGAATATAACCACCTTTATTAGCTATTTTAAGCGTAAGCAGTTTACTTTTAAGCTCCGTCACTGTATTTTTAGCTGATGGAAGCGAAGCACTGTAAGCGAATGCACCTAATGAACCGTTAAGCTTAGCAATCTTAACAGAGTCAGTTGCTGTTGAATCATTAATAATGGAAGCTGTTTTAGCTTCTTCAGCTGCTTTTTTTGCCTGAGCTTTTTGTACCTGCTCTTTTTTAGCTTTTTCCTGAAATTCTTTTTCTTTTTCAGCAGTATTGTTATAGATCATCCATAACATCAGCGCTGCTATCAAACCAAAACCGACTATCGTTTTTAAGTCTAATCTTTTTTCTTCCATTATAAAATAATATTTCGCTTTTACCGGTTTACCGGATCTTTATATTGAATACCTTATGGTATTACTTAGTTGCTTTTTTTCTTAACCGCTGCCTTAACAAAGTTTACAAAAAGAGGGTGCGGATTTGCTACGGTACTCTTATACTCAGGGTGGTATTGCACCCCGATAAAGAATGGGTGGTTATCCAGCTCAATAATCTCAACAAGTCCGGTATCAGGGTTAACTCCCGATGTTTTAAGACCTGCCTTTTGAAGATCGCTCTTATATGCACTGTTAAACTCATAACGGTGACGGTGACGCTCCTGAATTTCAGCAACTCCATCATATATTTTGCTTGCAAGTGTTCCTTCTTCAAGGGAACATTTCCATGCTCCAAGACGCATTGTACCTCCTTTGTCGGTAATGGTCTTTTGTTCTTCCATGATATTGATAACCGGGTGTGGTGTGTTCTCATTCATTTCTGTTGAGTTAGCGTCTTTCCATCCCAGTACATTTCTTGAATACTCAATAACAGCCATTTGCATACCCAGACAAATTCCGAAGAAAGGAATATTGTTTTCTCTGGCATAACGCACGGTCTCTACTTTACCTTCAATACCTCGTCCTCCAAAACCAGGAGCAACAAGAATACCATCAAGTCCACTTAGTTTCTCCGAAGCATTATCCCTGTCAATGTATTCAGAGTGGATACTGATTACGTTAACTTTGGTTTCATTTGCAGAACCCGCATGTACAAACGCCTCAATGATTGATTTATAAGAATCCTGAAGCTCTACGTATTTTCCAACAAGACCAATATTTACAGTATGTTTAGGATTTTTAAGTCTGAACAAGAACTGGTTCCAGTTCTTAAGATCCGGAGTATTTTTCTCAGGTAAGTCAAGTTTTTTAAGCGTTACCCTATCAAGACCTTCCTCTAACATAAGGTTTGGTACCTCATAAATGGTAGAAGCATCAATTGACTGGATAACAGCCTCTTTCTTCACATTACAGAACAAGGCCAGTTTCTGGCGAAGATCTGAAGAAAGTTCATGTTCTGTACGACAAACAAGAATATCGGCTTTAATACCGCTTTCCATCAATGTCTTAACAGAGTGCTGTGTAGGTTTTGTTTTAAGCTCACCCGCAGCAGCAAGGTAAGGCACAAGCGTAAGGTGGATAACAATACCATTGTTCTCACCAAGCTCCCATACCAACTGCCTTACTGATTCGATGTAAGGAAGCGACTCAATGTCACCCACTGTACCACCAATCTCGGTAATAACAATATCGTAGTCACCTGTATTGCCCAGGTGCTGCATACGTTCTTTAATTTCGTTTGTGATGTGAGGTACAACCTGAACGGTTTTACCCAGGAACTCTCCTCTTCTCTCTTTTTCGATAACCGAAAGGTAAACCCTTCCTGTAGTAACGTTATTCGACTGAGAAGTAGGTACGTTCAAGAATCTTTCATAGTGCCCAAGGTCAAGATCTGTTTCCGCGCCATCATCTGTAACATAACATTCTCCGTGCTCATACGGGTTAAGTGTACCCGGGTCTACATTAATGTAGGGATCAAATTTCTGGATTGTAGTCCTGTAACCTCTTGCCTGCAGTAGTTTTGCCAGTGATGCTGCTATAATTCCTTTTCCTAAAGAAGAAGACACACCGCCTGTAACAAAAATATACTTTGTCTGATTCATTTGTAAAATATGTGTTGTGTTGCTGTTGTAAAAAACGTGGCAAAAGTACAAAAATTAATTGATGTTTAATCTATCAATTATTTAATGTACCAATGTAATCATTACTACACCATCAACAGGTTTATTTTTTTAACCAAAAATAGTGCTATGAATATAAAACCTGCCAAACTGTCTTATTTAATATAACAATGTATCAATGATTTAATGTAACAATTACAACTCCTTCCTTAAATTGGTACATTAAACAATTGCTACATTAGAAAATTATTTAGGATATTGGCGTTGTATATTCCTGATTAGATTCTCAAGACCATTAAGCTTGAGTTCATAAACTAACTGCAGCATTTGCCCCAGCTGCCCCGCCGGAAAACCTTTGTTTTGATACCACACTACATAATGCTCCGGCAAATCAATCAGGTATCTGCCTTCATATTTACCAAAAGGCATTTTAGTATGCGCGAGTTTTATCAGGAATTCTTTCTGTTGGTCCAAAAGTGAAGATTTAAAATAAAAATGCCCTACCGACAGGCAGGGCAAAAGTAGTGTAATTAATCATAACAATACTTTAGTATTACAGTATAAAATTATTATTACTGCTTTACATATGTATCCCTGTATTGGGTATCATCTATATCTCCTGCACTATGCGTAAGCACCATTTTAGCAGCTGTTAGTTCCTCTATATTGCTCTCAAACTCGTCCTGAAAGCCATCATAGGTATACACTACTTTTGTGCCATTGGCCCTTAGCTCCCATGAACCATTGATTACATTAGCACTGCCACAGGTAACAGTTCCCGGATACAATGCCCAATCTCCATCTGACACATATTCCTCGGTATCATCAAGATCACAATCTTCAGTAACGTCTTCCCAGGCTTCAGAACCCTGTCTGGTCTCTTCTTTTGTTTTCTGCCACACGCCTACAATTTTAGAATTGTCTGATGAGTTATCATCTTCATCGCTGTCATCACTACAGGAAACAAAAAGAAAGGTAGTCAGTAAAAAGCACATCATCCAGGTAAATTTTAAAAATCGGGTAATTGTTTTCATCTTAATAATTTGGTTTATGAATTTGTTATACCAAAATTACTGCCGGCAAAAAAAAGAAAACCTCCCTAAAGGGAGGTTTTTACCTATATAACCATAAGTGTTTTTACCAGTTAAATATCACTTCCTGAACAATATCAGGATGCAGGCTATGATGTACCGGGCAATGTAGCGCTACCCTTTCTAAAAGCTTTTGAGCTTTTTCATCAGCATTTGATTTCATATGAAACACCACTTTTATCCCTGCAATCCTTCTGGGCTCTGCTGCCATGGTTTTGGTAACCTCAGCGATTGAACCTTCAAGATTAATTTCCATATCACGGGCTTTTATACCCATAATACTAAACATACAGCTTGCAAGAGCATTTGCAACCGTATCGGTAGGCGAAAAAGCCTCTCCTTTTCCATGATTGTCTTTTGGCGCATCAGAAAGAATCTCTGCTCCTGATTGTATATGAATTGAAGATGTTCTTAAATCTCCAAGGTATGTTACTTTAGATGTCATAATTATTCGGCTATTTTAGTACTTAAATCCTGGTCATAATACAATATATACACTCCTGTATTATGGTTACCCCCTTTTGCTGCTGTATAAGCAAATTTATTTTCTACCTGCTCTGATGCCTTCTCAGCCGAAACCTCTTTAAAACTTTCCGGTTGGAAAATGCGAAGAATCGTATCAAATGTCAAGTCAAAACCTCTTGTCGCATATTGATTAGGCACTACATTATTTTTCTCTCTGAAAACTTTGGCAAACAAAAGGCTTCTGGCAGAATCACTGTCATTGGTTACTGACGGATACAACATTTTAAGCGAAACAAGCCTTGAAAGTGGCAATTCATCATTATCAAAAGTATCATAACGCTCTAACACCACAAGCTGAATCTGATAATCAGAAAGCGACTCCACAAGAGCCTTGGTTGTACCTAAAATCATTCCTATCCTTTCAGTTTCTAGTATCACATAGTTCAACCTGTCTTTTACAAGCATACCCTTAAGAGCATCAATCATAAGTGTTCCATCTGCATTAAGTGAAGCAAATTTGGCTACAGGCAAATTCGTAGCTATAAATTGTCTTGAACTATTTTTCTTAGCATCAACCACTGCTATGATATTACCATTTTTAGTTTTCAGATAATCCAGCATTGCCCCACGCACCGTTTCCGAAGTTGGCACCGACTGATATAAATTACTAAATGATTTAGCTTCTTCTTTTGAAAGTGGCGAAATAACAGGAACACCTTTATTAGCCAATAAAGAGGCTAAGGTTTCAACGTTATTTGGAAAGAAAGGACCAATAATTGCATCCATACCTGCAAGACCACCCGCAAGTGCAGAAACATCTGAAGAAGATTTGCTTTCTTTAGAATCTAATATCTTAACTTTTAAAGGCAATCCAAGCGTTTTAGCCGAATCTATAGCCATCATTGCTCCTGCATAAAAATCAAGCGTCATATTAAGAAACTTATCAGAACGCAGAAGTTTAGCGCGAATAGTATCTGACTCAATTCTTGCAATATGGAAAGGCAACACTAACGCTAATTCTTTAGTTTCAGACTTTTTAAGGGTCGCAGCAAGACCTGTAACCGGTTTATTAGATACATCTGCCACAAATTCGGTATTTACACCTTTAGGCAATTTCAGTACCATACCATCTTTCAGACCATCTTTTACGTCAGGATTTAAGGCAACAATCTGTTCTTCGGTCAGGCCGGTTCTTTTGGTTAAACTATATAGCGTTTCTTTAGGCTGTACCTGGTAATCGACATATTCTTTTACGGGTTGAGCAGGTTGAACCATACCCTCTTTCTTGATAATAGCATTTTTATCAAGTTTAAGTTTATAACCCAAAGGAAGCGTATCTTTCACTTCCGGATTCAATTCATCCAGTAACTGAATTGTCATACCATATTCTTTAGCAATAGAATATTTGGTCTCACCTTTTTCAACCACATGATACATGTATGAAGGCTGGTTAGGCTTTGTCTCAGCTTTCTTTTCAGCTTTTACCTGAGCAGCAACACCGCTACCTTTAATCGGAATAATGATTTTCTGTCCTACCTGTAAGCCATTTTCAAGCGTCACAGTATTAGCTTTCTTGATATCATCTACAGAAACATCATATTTTTTTGACAAACTGAAAAGCGTTTCTTTTGGCTGAACTTCATGAATGGTATTAGCAACTTTTGTAGTTTTTTCTTTTACCGGTTCGGTTTGCGGGGCCTTAGAAGCGGAAGGGATCAACAAGGTGGTATTCTCTTTAAGCCCGTTCTTAGCATCCGGATTAAGGCGGTATATATCGTAAGGTGTAATTTTATATGCTTTTGCAATGCTTGCTATAGTCTCCCCTTTTGCAACTTTATGCTTTTTATAATCCTGTGCATAAGACGGTGTTGACAGCAATGCGAATGAAAAAATAAAAATTACGAAATACTTCATGGTGTGGGTTATTTTAGAACAATTTAACAAATGCAAATTTATAGTTTACAAACAGCATTAGATAGTTTTATCTTATAAATTTCAGTTAAAAATACAAAAGCCATACCAAAAGGCAATTACAAAAAAAGAGGACTATTCTTCCTCTTCTTCCTCTTCTTCTTTTTTCTTTATCGGCGGAACTGCAGGGACCTGTATAGGGTTACCTCCGTTCTTTTTTATAAGCTCCTGCTTAAATTTTTCCAAATCCTGTTTGTGCGATTCGTGCAGTGGAATCTTTAATATTTGCCCGGGTACCAAACCATTCTTATCGCTTTGAACTTCATTATACTTATAAATCTCATCGGGATCGACCATATATTTTTTAGATATCATGATCATCCTTTCACCCATAGTGGTTTTATGATCTATAAAATAAGTATCATAATCTATAAGCTCCGGCTGAGTTTCTTCACCGGCAGATTGATTATCTCTATCGTCCTGAGCAGCAACATTCTGAAAAACCATGAATGCAGCAAGTAATAGCAGTATTTTTTTCATAACAGTAATCGTGGTTATTTGGATGCCTAAAAGTAATGATTTTAGAGGAATGACAAAACCTCTGGTTGGTTTTATAGTTTACAAAAGAAAAACCAAATGACTGTTAACTCTTTTATTAGTAGAGACATTGCACTGCAACGTCTGCCAAAATAATTGCTGAAAACAAAAAGACGTTGCAGTGCAATGTCTCTACGAAAATTACAAAGAAAATTCAACAAACAAAAAAAGCCGTACAAAATGCACGGCTTTCTTATATCTAAATCTATAAAAGATTATTCCCACTCAATTGTGGCCGGTGGTTTAGAGCTAATGTCATAAACAACACGATTAACACCTTTTACTTTATTGATGATCTCATTAGAAACTTTCATCAGGAACTCATACGGAAGGTGTACCCAATCAGCCGTCATACCGTCGGTAGATTCTACAGCACGAAGCGCAACTACTTTTTCATAAGTACGCTCATCACCCATAACACCTACACTGTTTACAGGAAGAAGGATTGCTCCTGCCTGCCATACTTTATCATATAGTCCGTGCTCTTTAAGCCCGTTGATGAATACTGCATCAACCTCCTGAAGGATACGTACTTTCTCAGGAGTGATATCTCCAAGAATCCTGATAGAAAGACCAGGACCCGGGAATGGATGACGGCCAAGAAGCTCAGGATCGATACCTAAAGTAGCACCTACTCTTCTCACTTCGTCTTTAAAAAGCATTCTTAGTGGCTCAACCACCTGAAGTTTCATAAAGTCAGGTAATCCACCAACATTGTGGTGTGATTTGATTGTAGCCGACGGACCTTTTACTGAAACAGACTCGATTACGTCAGGATAGATAGTACCCTGAGCAAGCCATTTTACATCAGTAAGAAGGTGTGCCTCATCATCAAATACCTCGATGAATACACGACCAATTGTTTTACGTTTTGTTTCAGGATCTTCGATACCTGCAAGCTGAGAAAGGAAACGGTCAGATGCATCAACACCTTTTACGTTAAGTCCCATATCTTTATATTGGTGAAGAACGCTTTCAAACTCGTTCTTTCTTAGTAATCCGTTGTTAACGAAGATACAGTACAGGTTAGCACCAATAGCTTTATTTAAAAGTACTGCCGCAACCGTTGAATCTACACCTCCTGAAAGGCCAAGAACCACTTTATCATCACCAATCTTAGCTTTAAGTTCAGCTACGATATCCTCTACAAAAGAGTTAGGTGTAAAGTTCTGAGGTACTTCAGCGATTTTCACAAGGAAGTTTTCAAGCATCTTCTTACCATCTGTTGAGTGGTATACTTCAGGATGGTACTGGATAGCGTAAGTAGTTTCGCCTTCAATTTTGTAAGCTGCGTTCTCCACATCTTTAGTACTGGCAAGTACTACACCACCTGTAGGCAGTTTTTTGATCGTATCACTGTGGCTCATCCATACCTGGCTGTTTTCAGAAACACCTTCAAGGAAAGGCTCTCCTTCTTTTACAAAAGAAAGATTAGCACGGCCATACTCGCGTATGTTAGATGGCGCTACTTCACCTCCGTTAAAATGCGCAAGGTACTGAGCACCATAACAAACAGCCAATAGAGGCAGTTTGCCGCGAATTTGAGAAAGGTCAGGATGCGGAGCATCTTCAGCCCTTACAGAGAATGGACTACCTGATAATATTACCGCTTTGTAAGATGATAAATCAACCGGTGGGTTGTTGTAAGGGAAAATTTCGCAGAAGATATTTAACTCGCGAACCCTTCTCGCAATAAGCTGAGTGTATTGCGATCCGAAATCTAGAATAAGTACATTGTGTTGCATGCGCAAAAGTAATACTTATATATGAAATGAAAAAATGAGATTTACGGATTTTTAGATTGTTTGATTTTTAGCAGATTAACCACAAAGTTCACAAGGTTTTACGCAAAGAGCGCAAAGCTTTTTTGAGTTTGGACCTAAAAATTCTAAAAATCAAACCCCTACTGACACACTGTTGTCATTCCACCAAAATAATTTTGCTTCATTAATCACAAAATGAGACATCATTATGAACTTACGATCGTTACGTATAATTACTGAAGACATCAAAAGCCTTGTAAGCTTTTACGAAAAAGTTACCGGCCTGAGCGCTACATGGCACACTCCCGATTTTGCTGAAATAGGTACGCCCTCATGCAACCTGGCTATTGGCAGTACAAAAACACTGGCCTTGTTTGGAGAAAACATAGCCGAACCCTCTGCCAACAAAAGCGTAATCATAGAATTTATGGTAGACGATGTAGACAACAGCTACGAACTGGTTAAGAACACAACAAACGACATCCTTCAGCAGCCGGTAACCATGCCGTGGGGCAACCGTTCTATATTGTTCCGTGACCCTGACGGCAACCTTATCAACTTTTTTGCTCCTGTAACAAAAGAAGCAATAGAGCGTTTTCTTTAAAATCTGTAACAAGTCCACTTTTAAATGAATTGAAAAACTGGGCTGAATGCTGTGTCTGAAGTACCTTTAAAACAAAAATGACACAAACTGAAACGCAGTTTTGGAACAAGCTAAAAAGCTTCCAACTCGATGAAGCGGATGCAGCATTAACCTTCTCTCAACGGCTTGCCCGTGAGAACGGCTGGAACAAAGAGTACACGCACAGGGTGATTGAAGAGTACAAAAAATTCATCTTTCTATGTTGTACCTCTCCTACTTCGGTAACACCCAGCGACCCTGTAGATCAGGCCTGGCACCTGCACCTTACCTATACCAAATCGTACTGGAGCAACCTGTGTAAAAACACCCTTGAAAGGGAAATTCACCACAACCCTACCAAAGGAGGTAAAGAGGAGCAACAAAAATTCAACAACCTCTACACCGAATTACACCAAATTTATTTTGAGAAATTCGGCACTAATCCTCCACCGGATATCTGGCACGACAATAACACACGTTTTAGCGATATTAACTTCCAGAGGGTAAACCTGAACAATTATTGGCTGCTTAAAAAACCCAGGCTATCCAGGCTATACCCTCCCGGTTTATTACTTCAGCTATTTGTTTTTGCGATAAGTACCTTAATGATACAGGCTACCGGTAATGGATTTATACTGGTACTTTTTGTTATAGGATTTATTATTGCATTTGTTAACAGAAACAACAATAACGGAAAAGGAGGCAATAACAGAACAGACGGCAGCGGTTGCAGCAGTTTTTCATGTACATCCGGAGAAGGCCATAGCGGATGCTCAACGCACCACGGCGACAGCGGTTGTTCTTCGAGCGGATGCAGCGGTTGTGGTAGTGGCTGCGGTGGAGATTAATTTAACACCTAACATTTTTTGAGTTAGGATTTTTACTTACCTTTAGATTTCCTAATTCAACATAAATGAAACCTCTTTTTTCATTCCTTTTCCTGCTATTTACAGCAGGTGCTTTCTGCCAGACAGAAGAATTTTCTAAACCTGATTTTAAACTTATTGAGAAAAATGTAAGCGACAAGAAATCGCCTCTCTATTACAATACCCTTTTTGAACGTTACAAAAAAGCGGACAGCACCATGACCATCGAGGAAAAAAGGCATCTGTATTATGGTTATTCTTTTCAGAAAGATTATTCTCCTTACAGCATATCCGACTCTCAGGAAGACCTTAACAGAGTACTCCAAAAACAGGAAGCCGACAAAAAGACTTTTGAAAAACTTATTAAGGTATCAGACAAAGTACTGAAAGATTTCCCTTTTAGCATACGTATAAAAGAATACCGCATATATGCTTTTAAACAACTGGGTAAATATAAAGAAGCACGCGCTGAAGAAACTCAGGCAAGCATAATCATTGATGCTATATTGAGTACAGGGGATGGAGTAACACAGGAAAACAGCTTTTATGTTATCAATACTACTAATGAATATGAAATCCTTGATATACTTGGTTTCCGTTTTGGTGGAGAACAGCAGCTTATAGAACATAAATATGATTATCTGACCCTTGCGGACAACTCGTATCAATACAAAGGCTTTTACTTTGACGTTACAAGGCTATTCGAGAGCTTTAACCTGGATTAATGTAGCAATTCATTAATATAATAATGTATCAATTATGCACCTCGCATTGAACTCAGAACCCAAAACTCTAAACACTTAACAACAAACAAATAAACAATCATGCCACAAGTTAATCCATACATTACCTTTTTGGGTACCTGCGAAGACGCTTTTAATTTTTACAAATCGGTTTTCGGGGGTGAATTCCAGTATATAGGCCGTTTTGGCGAAATGCCCGATGGCGACAAAATGCCTGAAGAAGCAAAAAACCTCATTATGCACGTATCATTACCTATTAGCAAAGAGACCATTCTTATGGGCAGTGACTCGTCTGAAGCATTTGGACAGGTTACAACCGTAGGCAACAACATCTCCGTTTCTATCAATACCGAAAGCAAAGAAGAAGCAACAAGAATCTTCAACGGACTTTCAGCAGGCGGAAAAGTCACTATGCCTCTTGAGCTTACATTCTGGGGCGCTTTCTTTGGAATGTTTACAGATAAATTTGGTATAAACTGGATGGTTAACCACGATACTCAGCCACAGGAATAATTTAGTTGTCAACTTCATTATACAACATAAAAAACTCCGTAACGCATTATGCTTTACGGAGTTTTGTTTATTAACCCATTTATGGTTTAACTATTAGGAGAAAAAATGTAAATTCGCATCATGATGAATCCCAAAGATATTGATGGAGTGAAGCAACTGTTGGCTTCACCAAAAAAGATTGTAATAATCCCTCATAGAAACCCTGATGGCGACGCTATGGGTTCTACATTAGGATTATACCACTTCCTGAAACAAAAAGGCCACGACCCGTTAGTAATGATACCTAATGAAGCACCTGATTTTCTGGCCTGGCTGCCTTCATTTGATACAGTAAAAGTTTTTGAAAAAGAACCCGAAGCTGCCACAAAATTACTTGAGGCTGCTGAATTAGTATTTACACTCGACTTTAACGTACTAAGCCGTACCGGTGACCAGATGGAAGCTGTACTTCAAAATCTGAAAGTGCCTTTCATCATGATAGACCACCATCAGAAACCGGGAGATTATGCACTACATACTTTCTCTGACACTTCTTTTGGCTCTACCTGCGAAATGATATATCATTTTATTGTAGCAATGGGAGAGAAATCACTTATCGACAAAACCATTGCTACCTGCCTTTACACAGGTATTGTAACCGACTCAGGTTCTTTCAGATACCCACTAACAACAGGTACTACACACAGGGTTGTAGCTGATTTTATTGACCTTGGAATTGACAATACTGCAATACACAGCCTGTTGTTTGATAATCATTCGCACAACAGGATATTAATTTTGGCAAGGGCTTTGCAGAACATGAAAGTATTGCCTGCATACAAAACCTCATATACTTCTTTAAGCCAGGAAGAGCTTAACAGCTTTGGACACGCTAAAGGAGATACAGAGGGTATCGTTAATTATGGCCTAAGCATGAAAGACATTGCCTTTACTGCATTCTTTACCGAAAATAAGGATGAAGGCATCATAAAAATATCTTTCCGTTCTAAAGGTAATTTCGACGTAAATCAGTATGCACGTGAGCATTTTAGCGGTGGCGGACACATAAATGCAGCCGGTGGAAAATCTACCGAAAGTTTAGAAGCTACCATACAAAAATTTATTGCTACTTTAGCACACACGAAAATTGATTGATACAATGAAAAAGCTATTTATACTACCGGTTTTCCTTTTGGGAATCATGATCACTTCCTGCTCGCAGCAGCAGGCAAGAAGACCTGTTTCCCACTCATCAGGAACTTTTATGAAAGAGTCTGTAGAAAGGAATAAAAAGCTTGTCGCCAATGAAGAATCGGAGATAGACTCGATAATAAAGAGTAATCCTGCCATTAAATATATTGCGTCAGATAAAGGCTACTGGTACCATTATGAAATGGAAAACACTACCGACAGTATCAGGCCAAAACGCGGTGATGTTGCCTATTTTGACTATGAGATAAAAGACATGAAAGGAAACGTTATATACAGTCAGGCTGAACTGAAGCCACAAGTATATTATGTAGACAAGCAAAATATAATGATGGGTCTGCGTGATGGCATCAAGCTTATGAATGAAGGCGAGAAAATAACCTTTCTTTTCCCTTCTCACATGGGCTACGGCTATCATGGCGATAACAACAAAATTGGCACTAACCAACCGCTAATGTGTACCGTTACTCTTAACGACATTAGACCGGAGAGCCAGGTAAAAGAGAATTAATCTAATATAAATGAAACCAATGACAAGTTTTTTTGTAAGCCTTGTGGCTTTGTTCTTTTCATGTAACACCGCCCCGGAGCAAAAACCGGTAAAACTGGGCGATGGCCTTTATGCCGAAATCGAAACAAACAAAGGTAAGATTGTTTTACAACTGGAATTCCAGAAAACACCTCTTACTGTTGCTAACTTTGTGGCTCTTGCCGAAGGAAAGCAGGATTTTGTAAGTGCCGAATACAAAGGCAAAAAATATTATGACGGGCTTAAATGGCACCGTGTTATTAAAGATTTCATGATTCAGGGTGGCGACCCTAAGGGAGATGGTTCAGGCGGACCGGGATACAAGTTTGCCGATGAGATTACCGACCTTAAACACGATAAACCGGGAATACTTTCTATGGCTAATGCCGGAAAAGCTACTAACGGTTCTCAGTTCTTCATCACTCACGTTCCTACTCCTCACCTTGACGGTATACATACTGTTTTTGGACACGTAGTAGAAGGACAGGATGTTGTAAATGCTATTGAGCAAAACGATGAAATTAAAACAGTAAAAATCGTACGCATAGGTAAAGATGCTAAAAACTTTGATGCTCCTAAAGTATTCAAAGAGTACTTCGAGAAAATAGCAATTCAGCAAAAGAAAGAAGCTGAAGCTCTAGCTAAAACTAAAGCTGATAAAGTAGCTTACTTTGCAGACATTAAAAAAAGTGCTCCTAAAACTAATTCAGGACTTCAGTACATGATCGTTAAAAAAGGTTCTGGTAAAAAACCGGTAGCAGGTACTCAGGTATACCTTGCTTACTCTGGTTTCCTTGATAACGGAACTGCTACTATGTTCGACTCAAGCGATGCAACTGTAGCTAAAGCTTTTGGTAACTATATTCCTCAAAAGGATGCAGCTGGTGCTTATACACCAATACCTTTTACAGCAGGTACTAAAACCGGTATGATACCAGGATTTATTGAAGGTATCGAGCAAATGTCTCTTGGTGATAAAGCTATTATCTTTATCCCTGGCCACCTTGGTTACGGAGAAAGAGGTGCACCACGTGCAGGTATCGGACCAAACGCCAACCTGATATTCGAACTTGAAATGACAGAAACTGCTCCGGCAGGAAAATAATTCTGCATCAGCATAAAACACAAAAGGGATTCCAAATTGGAATCCCTTTTGTGTTTTATGCTGTTTGCTTTCGTATTCAAACAAAAACACTGAATTGTGTATGGGTTAGAATTTCCAGTCGAACTCATCATCTTTATTGATGGTTGCGCCAAGTTCTATTTTAATTACTGAATCAAACTCTGTCTGGAAGATAACCCAGTTATTTTCATTAAAGTGATTATCAATAGTATCAAATGATTCTTTTTCAAAATCTTTAAGTCCGTTGGCTTTAGCCGAAGCCTCAATAACACTCCATGACTCTCCTATGACTTTAGCTCCAAATATCTCAGCAGAAGGATGCGAAACGATAGCGTAACCAAACCTGTAATCTTCATCAGCATAAAAAGTAAGCCTTAGCTTTTTGTCATTGTACAGATAGATCATATTGCCGTCATCGTCTTTAAACTGTCTTGAAGGATTTCCGTAAAGTTCTTTTACGTCACTCTCATGCATACCAAAAAGCAATTTATCTACACCCGATTTTAAGTTTATTTTCATGTTTCTGAATGATAATTTTTGTTTGGGCAAAGGTAGAAAATTTAAAATTTATTAAATAGCACTTATTTAATGCTGTACTTAACGTAATAGGAAAATTTGATTTTTATCTTTTAAAAATCCACTTCTTCAACCGGGGCAGCTGCCTCATACCTGTTTACCGCTAATTAACGAAAAAAAGGAATCTTTCGTTTACATATAGCTACATATAAGACTGGAGCTTTTATGTTACACATTCCTTTTGACGCTTATTTCAACGATTTAAATAATAAAATTTTGTTAACATAAAAACATTCCTTTCTTCGTAAACCCTTGATTTTACTATGTATTCATGATTTTAATAATTTGATTAAGTTTTATTTAACCATTTCATTAAAAAACCATTAAGACAATTACATCGTAGCTTTATTATATCTATAACACCAATTATATATCTTATGAAAAAAACATTTACTAATTTAAAATTGATGACGGGATTATGCTTGCTGTTTATTTTTTCAGCAAATGCGCAAATCACAGTAACTAACGCTAACAATGCCGGAGCAGGTTCGTTCAGGCAGGCAGTACTGGACGTCTCAGCGGGCGGAGCAATCCTTTTTGACGCATCACTTGATGGAACTACAATTACACTTCTAAGCGAAGTGACAATTGACAAAGACATTGTTATTAATGGCAATGGTAATGAAAACACAATAATTAGCGGAAATGGAATGACAAGAGTATTCCTTATTACCGCAGGTAACGTTGTTATAAACAACATTACAGCAACTAATGGCTCAGCTTTGGACAATGGCGGAGCCATTTCTGTTTCCGGTGGTACTACATTAATGAACAACTGTATCGTTTCTGATAGTAATGCCATGGGAGCTTTAGCTACTAACGGTGGCGGTGGTATTTATGTGAGCAATGGTTCGCTTACCCTTAATGTTTCAACGGTTACTAATAATACCGCTTCAGGAGTATCCGGCAGTGGTGGAGGTATTTTAGTAGGTACAGATGGCTCGCTAACAGTAAACGGATCTGTGATTTCTGACAACATGGCCAACAGAGCCGGTGGAGGTATCGAAGTAAACTCAGCTACGGCGGTAAGTATTTCTCTAAACGATACTACATTAAGCGGTAATACAGCCGGATCTAATCCGGGCAATGGTGGCGGACTTCACATTACCGGAGCCAGCAACGCTACAATTTCAGGCGGAGTGGTAACCGACAACACAGCAACATCTGAAGGTGGTGGCCTTTGGAACGGATCGGGTACGATGACTATTACAGGTACTGTTATTAGCGAAAACACTGCAAGCGGAGCAGCTTCCGATCAGGGAGGTGGTGGAATTTACAACTTAAGCGGTATGCTAAACATCAATGCTGAAACAAAAATTACCGGCAATATTGCTGATGGCGCTGCGGGTAGCGGTGGTGGGATTCTGAATGATGTAGGTGGAAAAGTTACAATTAATGATGCCGAAATAACCTTAAACGTTTCTAACAGAGCTGGTGGAGGTATTGAAGACAATTCAGGATCGGCAGGTTTTGTAAACATGACAAATGTTACCCTAAACAACAATACTACTAATATGTCTCCCGGCAACGGTGGAGGACTTCACGTAACAGGTGCAGGTATGGTTACTATTACTGGTGGTACAGTAAGTGATAATGAAGCCGGCGCCGAAGGTGGTGGACTATGGAACGGATCGGGTACCATGACAATTGAAGGTACTGTAATAGCTAACAATACTGCAAGTGGTGCGGGTGCCGATCAGGGAGGCGGAGGAATCTACAACCTAAGCGGTATGCTGAATATTAGCGGAGATACAATGATATCGGGCAATATGGCTACTGGTGCTGCTGGTAGTGGCGGAGGAATCCTTAACGATGTAAATGGTAAAGTTACCATTGAAGATACTGAGATAACTGCGAATATTGCCATGCGTGCAGGTGGTGGTATTGAAGATAATGGTCTTGCTGCCGGCTTTGTAACAATGAACAATGTTACTATAACTTTAAACAATGCAGGAGTGTCTCCAGGTAATGGTGGAGGTGTTCACATGACAGGAATGGGTAATGTAACCATTACCAATAGTATTGTTAGCGGTAATACAGCCGTTGAAGGTGGTGGATTATGGAACGGAACCGGAACAATGACAGTATCTGGTGTAAACATAATGGCTAATACAGCAACCGGAGTAACTGTTACTGAAGGTGGTGGTGGTATCTTTAACAACGGAGGTACACTTAATGTAAGTGCTTCTACCCTTTCTGCTAATGCAGCAACAGGTCTGTTAGGTCAGGGAGGCGGAATTCATGTTAATGGTGGTACTGCAGTTGTAACGACTACTACACTATCAGGGAATACATCTATCACAAATGGTGGTGGTATATACAATAACGGTATGCTAACGCTAAATGCCGATACCTTTTCTCTAAATGCTGCTTTGGTAAATGGTGGAGGAATTGCAAATGAAGGGACTAACACTGTTAGCATTAAAAACACTCTTGTTGCCGGAAATACAGCAATCATTGGTGCTGATCTTTTCGGTGCAGACAACACTATTCTTTCAGGCGGATATAATCTAGTAGCTGTAGTAGATGGTGAGGCTTTCGTAGACACTGAAAACGATATTATGGGAAGTATTTCACTACCTATCGAGATAACTCTTTCAGCATTAACAGAAGTTGAAGATGGCACTCCGGTACATAAATTAAGCTGTCCTAGCCCGGCTGCTGATATGGGCGATCCAATGGATACTTTTGCAGACCAAAATGGTTTTGCTGTATTTAACGGAACTCGCGATATTGGAGCGTATGAAGCTCAGGAAGAATGTACTACAGCCGGCATTGAAGAGTTTGCTGCAAACAGAAGTGTAGTATATCCTAACCCATCAAATGGTGTATTCAATATAATGCTGGCCTCTAACTATAACAGCGATGTAAATATATCAATATATGAAATTGCCACCGGTAAACTGGTTAAAACAATCAAAACCGATGCTATGAACATAGAAATAGGTATGACAGGTATCAGTACAGGTGCTTATGTTATGCAAATCGTTTCAGATAATGCATCCGAAACCCATAAGCTGATTGTAAATTAGTACAATAGGTTTTATTAGTTGGTTTGATAAGCTCTCCCATAAGGGAGAGCTTTTTTTATAATACCTGAAAAACTATATTTTACCTAATTTTTCAAGTACTAACTTTATCTTTTCAGGTTTCTTAGTACCTATCATCTGACTGAAACGACCATCATTAAAAGTTAATAACAATCCCATATTCCCGGAAACATTATAGGCTCCTGCACGCAATCCCCAGCCACCATATTCCGAAACAGGATTGTATTTTTTTACTTCACAAGAGGAAATATTCTCCCAACGGTATAATTTCCATTGCATATGATAAGGCCAAAACCTCACATGTATTCCTTCCTCATCAATTTTCACCGACAGTCGCTGCAGGAGTATAAATAATGTAAAAGCTGTTTGTAAAATTGCAACAAAAACAAGACCTGTATTACTCATAGGCTTGTCTCCAAATACCTGTCCCAAGAAAACCTGGGAAACGAGTCCAAATAATATAAATCCGTTAAGACCTAAAACCAGCCCCAAGAGCCACCATTGACGGAAATACTGTGTTTCAGAAAATAAAATTCTGCTCATATAGCAATGTGTTTCTTACAAATCTACATAAAAAAAGGCTGCAATTATGCAGCCTCATTTTATAATTTACAACTAATCGCTTAGTCGAATCTTTCAATTTTTGCACCGATAGCACGAAGTCTTTCGTCAATTCTTTCGTAACCACGATCAATCTGGTCGCTGTTCTGAATGGTACTTGTACCTTTAGCAGAAAGCGCAGCGATAAGAAGCGATATACCGGCGCGGATATCAGGTGATGACATAAGGATACCTTTAAGGGTAGATTTAAAGTCAAGACCAATAACGGTAGCTCTGTGCGGATCGCAAAGAATGATCTTAGCCCCCATATCGATAAGCCTATCCACAAAGAATAAACGGCTTTCAAACATTTTTTGGTGGATAAGTACCTCTCCCCTTGCCTGAGTAGCCACCACAAGGATGATACTTAAAAGGTCTGGTGTAAAGCCCGGCCACGGAGCATCAGCAATAGTAAGGATAGAGCCATCTATATAATTTTGAATCTCATAACCATCGGTATGAGCAGGAATATAAATATCATCTCCCCTGCGCTCTAAAGTAATACCTAACTTTCTAAACGTACCCGGAATTACCCCAAGGTTATCCCAGCTTACATTTTTAATGGTAATTTCACTTCTTGTCATGGCAGCAAGACCAATCCAGCTACCTATCTCGATCATATCCGGAAGGATACGGTGCTCACATCCGCCAAGTTTCTCAACACCTTCAATTTCAAGAAGGTTAGAACCCACTCCTGTAATTTTTGCGCCCATGCTGTTAAGCATGTTACATAGCTGCTGAAGATATGGTTCACACGCAGCGTTGTATATAGTAGTTTTGCCCTCAGCAAGTACAGCAGCCATCACAATGTTTGCAGTACCGGTTACCGAAGCCTCATCTAATAGCATATAAGCACCTTTTAGCTTAGTAGCCTCTACACCATAAAAATGATCTTCTTTATTGTAACGGAAGGTTGCTCCAAGATTGATAAATCCTTCAAAGTGTGTATCAAGTCTTCTGCGACCAATTTTATCACCGCCCGGTTTAGGAATATATCCTTTTCCGAAACGCGCCAATAGCGGACCTACAATCATGATTGATCCTCTAAGCGCTGCACCTTCTTTCTTAAAAGCTTCGCTTTCAAGATAAGCAAGATTAACCTCATCGGCCTGGAAAGAGTAAGAGCCGTGAGCCAGTTTTTCTATCTTAACCCCAAGGCTACGCAATAAGTTGATAAGCTTATTTACGTCGATAATATCGGGGATGTTGTTAATGGTTACTTTTTCGGGTGTAAGAAGCACCGTGCACAGCACCTGTAACGCTTCGTTTTTAGCTCCCTGAGGCGTAATTTCACCTTTTAGCGGTGCGCCTCCCTCAATTTTAAATGTTCCCATGCAGTGAAAATAGAAATTTTATGTTTTTCGGTTTTTGTTCTGGTTGTTCTTGCCGTTATTAGGCTTGTGCTGCCCTTTTTGTTTCGGGTTATTAAACTGGGTCTTATTGCTCATTTTTTTATTTACCCTCATCAGGTCGGTAGAGTTAGAAAGTTCTTCCTCTGTAGCCTGAAGATTAATTTTGCCTCCTGAAAGTTCATACAGATGCTCAAAAATCACATCGTCTTTCACGGTATCTTTATTCCAGCTCAGGTATGACTTTTTCATATGGTTGGCAATAACCATGATAAGCGCATTCTTCATTTCGCCATCTTCCCATTTATTAGCGACATCAATCATATATTTGATGTTATTGCCATAAAAGCGGTACTTAGGAAAGTTTTGCGGATACTCCAGCCTGTCGGGCTTTTGCGCCAGCAATTCTTTAGAAGGTATTGGGTAAGGTGAATCAACATCCAGCTTAAAATCAGACATTATGAATATCTGATCCCACAGCTTATGCTGAAAATCGGGTACATCGCGCAAATGCGGATTAAGGCTACCCATTACCGAAATGATATATTTGGCAGCTTTGTTACGTTCTTCCCTGTCTTCAAGCTCCACCGCCTGCTCAATTAGCTTTTGCAGGTGTCTTCCATATTCAGGAATGATGAGATGAGGCCTTTCGGCATTATATTCAAGAAATGTAACTGCTTCTGCCGGATTATGTCTCGTCATTTGTTTTTGAGGTCTTTATAATGATATGATTCCTTCGATACCCGAAAGCTCAATATATTTGTCTATTACCGATTGTGCGCTTACCATTCTTACATTAACGGATACCGCAGTATATTTTCCGGTTTTAGACTGTGTAGTTTCTATTACCGCACCCATGTTGTCGAACGATTTTTCAACCTTTTCAACATTCGCCGGAAGCGAAGGCACTATAAATTTAAATAAATATTCCGAAGGCCACAGGGTCGAATCCGTAAGTTCCTGTTTTAGCCTTGCATAAAATTCTTCGCTTTTCTTATCCATTCGTCATAAAATAAACGCAAATATACGTATTACGAACCAAGTATCTATAAAAAATATCAGCTCAGAATGCTTAATTACAACATTCATAATTTTTTACCGACACTGGCTTTTAACTATTGTGAATACTGCATTTTTAATGCAAAATACCCTTTCATTTTTTATCTAAAATATAAAAAATTTATACCACTATACGCAACCTTTCGTTTTTTATGCATCTATAGTATATAGGTTTAGGTTATGAATTGGTTATTTTGAAACCCCGCTGACTTCATGCAGCGGGGTTTCGTTTTTATTTTTAATTTCCTATCAGCATTACAACTATAACAGCAGCGATTATCTCGAGTATAAAAGAAACAAGAATTATCTTATCGAGCAGCGTGCGGTTTCTGAATAACCGTATAGAAATATAAAGCGCAGATCCCATTAAAAGATTAAGATAAATCCACTGCACAAATACATTTGTCAGGTAAGGATTAGGCATCTCACCATAAGTATTTGTAAGCGCCATACCCATCAATACACTAAAAACTATAATCCATATAAAATAGAGCGCTACAAGCACATGAAATGCAATATGTTTACTGTCAATTCTTCTCATTTCAAAAAAGTGTTATCTGTATATAACGCAGTATTATGTATATTTATTGATGCATATCTTCCTAAAAGTTGACAAGAATCGGGTTGTTGCCGGCAAAGGCAGCCTGTACTTTTGTACTGTAACTATAAGGTACATACATCATGAAAGAGCAAAGTAATATAAATTTTGAAAGGATAACACAGGCTATAGGTTATCTTAAAGATAATTTTAAAGAGCAGCCCAACCTTGAGGAGTTGGCAGAAAAAGTACACCTGAGTCAGTTTCACTTTCAAAAGCTGTTTACAGACTGGGCCGGTGTTAGCCCTAAAAAGTTTTTGCAATACCTGAGCATAGAGCATGCCAAAAAACTACTTGCAAACACATCTTCTACCCTCTTTGACACTGCTTTACAAACCGGATTATCGGGTACAGGCAGGTTGCATGACCTTTTCATAAACATAGAAGGTATGACACCGGGGGAGTATAAAAATGGAGGCGAAAACCTCAGTATCAACTATAGCTATGCTACAACGCCGTTCGGAACTATACTTGCCGCATCTACGGTAAAAGGAATTTGCCATTTAGCCTTCGCCGACGACCAAACAAACGCATTTTCGGTATTAAAAAATAAATTCCCAAATGCTCAGTTTTCTCAAATAACAGATAGTTTTCAGGCTGAAGCGCTGAATGTTTTTATAAATGGTACTTCTGCCGACGCTATAAAACTACATCTTAAAGGCACTCCATTTCAGCTAAAGGTATGGGAAGCATTACTTAACATCCCTACCGGCAACCTGATAACTTATGGAAGTATAGCCCAACTAATTGGTTCGCCAAAAGCTTCAAGGGCTGTTGGTTCGGCTGTTGGTGACAACCCGGTAGCCTATATTATTCCGTGCCACAGGGTAATTCAATCCAGCGGAGTTATGGGCAACTACCACTGGGGTAGTAACCGCAAGGCTGCTATGATAGGATGGGAATCAGCAAAAGCAGACATATAACATGAATAGTAAACAAAAGATAGCCACGCTGCAGTGGAGCTGTATTGCCGAAAGCCTTAACAATAAAGGTTATGCCATAATCCCAGAATTTTTCACTGCTGAAGAATGCGATTCGTTAGCTGATTTATATGACAACCCAACCCTATACCGAAAAACGGTCGTGATGGAGCGTCATCGCTTTGGGTTGGGCGAGTACAAATATTTTAACTATCCTTTGCCGGAAGTGATTGCCAGTGTAAGGCAGGAAATTTATCCTTATCTATCGGCAATTGCCAATACATGGATGAAAGCACTGAACATTAACACCTTGTTCCCGAAACAACTGGAACAACTTCAAGAACAATGCCGTACCAACAATCAGATAAAGCCCACCATACTGATCCTGAAATACGGTCAGGGAGGTTTTAACACCCTGCATCAGGATTTATATGGCGATGTATACTTTCCACTACAGGCAGTTGTTATGTTAACTCAGCCTGAAACCGATTATACAGGAGGCGAATTTGTACTGACAGAACAGGTGCCCAGAGCACAATCTAAAGCTATAGTATTAAAACCTAACAAAGGTGATATGCTTATATTTACCACAAACTTCAGGCCTGCAAAAGGTAGTAAAGGCTATTACCGTGCTGCTATGAGACACGGCGTTAGTGAGGTACAAAGCGGCAAACGCATGGCTATGGGAATTATATTTCACGACGCTGTAACATGATTGCCCACAAACAATTATTACCGGAAGAGCTTAGAGCATTAATTAAAGCCCGAGTACTTATCTTTGGAGGAAATAAAAAGCTAAAAATATTCGGAAAATTAAACTGCGCATCAGGCAAAAGGATGAAAACAGATAACCGGGTATTTTTTACTACATCAGAAGAAGCTAAGTTTTTTGGTTATCGTCCCTGCGGACATTGCATGAAAGAAGAATATAAAATCTGGAAAAAGGAAAATGGATTTGTTTAACAACGATAATGAAATCAACCTTCTCCCCTATGATGGTGAAGTAATATACTATGGCCATATACTTAGCGAAAGTGAAGCCTGGCATTATTATAATATTTTACTGAACGAGATCGCCTGGCAAAATGACGAAGCTATTATTTTTGGCAAAAGGATAATAACCAAACGAAAAGTGGCCTGGTATGGTAATGAAAATTACAGCTACACCTATTCAGGCACTACAAAGACAGCATTACCCTGGACAAAAGCTCTGATGGAACTTAAAGAATTAACTGAAAAAAAATGTGGCAGCAAGTTCAATTCCTGCCTTTTAAACCTGTACCACGATGGCGATGAAGGTATGGCGTGGCATAGTGATGATGAAAAAAGTTTAGGCAGGAATACGGTAATTGGCTCTTTAAGTTTTGGCGCTGTAAGAAAATTCAGTTTCAAGCATAAGGGAACCAGTCAGAAAATAGACACAATTTTAGATAACGGAAGTCTTTTAGTCATGAAGGGCGAAACCCAGACAAATTGGTTGCACAGATTGCCTCCTTCCACTAAAATCAAGCATCCGCGAATAAACCTGACATTCAGAACCATAGTTACAAATAAACCATAAGCTTCCAAATTATAATTAATAACATGGATATTTAAACAGGATTACAAATAATGCATATATTTACCCTGTTAATTCTTTGTTATTAAAGAGTTAAGGTCCCCCCAACCGCCCCAAACATACTGTTCAATTAATTTACGTGCAACCTATGAAGCTAAAAGAACTGAAACTATGGCTTAACAAGTTGTCTGACGAAGAACTTGAAAAAGAATTATTGTATAATTCTATGGATTATGGGATTTCAGGGACTGTATCTGAAATTAACAAATCTGACGACAACCTGTACTACGTTGGAGATGAGCCCGTGCTGCTGCACACCAAAGACGAACTGAAACAACGCGGCTATAGCGACAACCAGATATCGGATCTGGATGTTGAGATACCCAAAGGATGCTATTACATTGAATTAAGCAATGAATACAGTATCCTTGAGCGTTTTATGGATTAAATCTCCCGGATTTAACATTAACACAATGCTATGGCAATAATTAGGCAAAATTTGGTAAATTAGCTTTTACCAACACCTTTATTATTGCCATGGCAAAAACTATTCTTTCGATAACACTTAATCCGGCCGTAGACAAAAGCAGTACGGCAAACCATATACAACCCGAAAAAAAGATACGCTGCTCACAACCTGTTTACGAACCCGGTGGCGGAGGAATAAATGTTTCACGCGCACTTTTACGTCTTGGCATAACTTCTACTGCGCTTTTTTCTAAAGGAGGACGCACCGGCGAACTGCTTGAAAATCTTTTAAAAAAGGAAGATGTAACAACTCTTGCTGTGGAAACATCGGCCGAAACACGTGAAAATTTTATTGTGGTAGATACGGCTAATAATAATCAGTTCCGTTTTGGAATGCCGGGTGAAAAGATAACAACTGCCGACGCTGATGCTTTACGCAAAGCAATACTAAATGCTTCTCCCTCTCCTGATATAGCGGTAATCAGCGGAAGCCTGCCTGAAGGCATATCTACCGGATGGCTTACGGAAATAGTTCGCGAGCTCAAATCGAAAAATGTAAAGATCATTGCCGATACTTCGGGCGATGCACTTACCGAAATACTAAACGAAGGTGTACACCTTATAAAACCAAACCTTGGCGAACTCAGCCGCCTGTCCGGTATGGAAGAACTGGATAATGATTCAGCCGATGAAGCAGCTAAAAAGCTCATAAATGAGGGTAAAGCCGAAATTGTAGCTGTATCGATGGGACCCCAGGGAGCCTACCTTGTAAGCAAGGAAGAATGCGTGCACGTACCGGCACCTTCAGTAAAAAAACTGAGTACTGTAGGAGCAGGAGACAGTATGGTAGCAGGAATGGTATCGGTAATTGCCAAAGGTGGCAGCCTTACCGAAATAGCACGCATGGGCGTTGCCTGTGGTACCGCTGCTACCATGAGTAAAGGAACAGGGCTATTTACTAAAGAAAATGCTGAAAAGCTATACCAGTGGCTTTCGAAATAATTGTGCGTTTTGGGTTATGAGTTCAGCGTTCTGTGTTGCTGAACACCAAACCCCGAACTCTAAACCCTAAACATTGAAATTATGAAATACCTAGACGCCAAAGATGTTTTTGAAGAACTTAAAAGCTTTGAAGGCAAAGCCACCTTTAAGGGAGAAGAAACCGTTATAGACTATTTTGTACTACTACCCAAAACCGAGTTAGAAAACCTGGATGCAAAAAACTTTCTTGAAACCTATGAAGCGAGCACTAGTTTTGAGATTGAAGGTTATCATGAAAAAGAGCCCTACACACTTATAGGTATAAATATAGAGGAAGAACGCTATAGCAATGATGTTGACTATTTCATGAAGATGATTGTATGGTAATTTCACAGTATACTGCTTTTTAATACTTTTGACAATATAATACCACCTTAATGGAATACCCTTCCTTTACTAAGCAAATCAGCCCTGATACTGTTACAGGAACAACATCTGTTGTACCTTATGCATCAGATAACCCTGTAATAAAAGAAATGAGCCGGCTGACACAAAATATGATAAGCCTTATTACAGAAGGGGAAAAAATAATTTACAGCAATGGCGAAGCCATACATGTAACTCCTAATACTATAATGATGCTTGCAGGAGGCAGTTATATTTTCACGGAACGTTTTACCAACAACACGTTCCTTAGAAGTACAATGCTTCTATTCGACAATGAACTTATAGCGAAGTTCTGGCCAAAAAGAAACGCCTTTGCAGAACATAAATCCCATGTGTTTTTTCCCAGAGATACATTTATTAAAAGCTATATAGAAACGCTACAGCATCTACAGGCAGCGGGAAATAAAATAAGCGGTGCGATGGCTATACTAAAAGTAAATGAACTTTTACTCTATCTGTCAGATACATATCCCGATATATTTTACAGTTTTCAGCCCTATATAATTAAAGAAACAGCAGAAGATCGTATAAAAAATGTAGTTGAAAAAAACCTCTATAATTTCCTCTCTGTAAAAGAACTTGCTTTTTTATGCAATATGAGCATACCTACTTTTAAAAGAAAATTCGACAGCATTTATAAAACATCTCCTGCAAAATGGATGCAGGAACGCCGTCTGGAAATGGCAGCTGGAAAGATAAAACTCAGAAACGCCAAACCCGGCGATTTATATCTCGAGGCAGGATATTCAAGCCATTCAGCATTCTCACAGGCTTTTAAAAGTTATTATGGTGTTTCGCCCAGCGATTATACCGGATAAGCACCTTTATAAAATGAACCTTTTGCTACAATAAAACGATCTTTCACAGCTAACCACTCGCTTTACTACCACGCTACATTTGTACTCATAAAAACATTATTTATGAATACAGAACAAAACCTTTCTTTAGTTGTGCGATACAATAAAGATGTAATTGAAAGTGGGAATATGGCTATTTTAAAAGAGATTGCTTCTCCCGATTTTATAAATCATTCAGCACCTGAAGGAATGCCTTCTGGACTTGATGGCATGGAGTATTTTTTTAAAGAGATTCTTCACAATGCCTTTTCAGACATCGAAGTAAGCATAGAGGATATGGTTGCGAATGAAAACAAAGTTGCAACCCGCAAAGTAATTTATGGCACTCATACCGGCAAGTTAATGGACATTTTACCTTCCGGCAAAAAGATTGCCATCAATGTCATTGATATACTCCTGATAGAGAATGGGAAAATTAAAGCTCATTGGGGACAAAATAACTTCAGTGAAGTGATACAATCGCTTTAAGGCAATGAATAGAAAATATTTCTTAGAACTTACCGGTTATATTACCTGGACAGATGCCAAAATAATTGATTGGTTACAACAGATTAATGACGAACAATGGGATCGTGAAATGACCAGTAGCTTTACGGGTATTAAACAAACCGCTATTCATATAGCCAGTGCCGAAAAGATATGGATTGATTTCTGGAAAAAAACACCTGATCCTGTTTTTCTGTCTGCTGAATTCAAAGGATCAAGAGATGAACTAATCGCAATATGGAAAGAAACATCTGTCAATCTAAAAAACCTTATAGAGCATTATACCGAAGAAAATTTTTCGGACATAGTAATTTTTAAAGTGCGGGACGAAGAATGGAAAATGGAATTTTGGCAAACATTCATCCATTTTATTAATCATGCTACCTATCATCGCGGTCAATTGGTAACACTATTGCGACAGGCAGGATTCACAGAATTCTCTTCAACAGATTTAGCTACATATTACCGCTTATCTCACTCTTAATTTAAAAATCCGTAATAGTAACATATTGCGGATTTTTGCATTTACTGATTAACAAAAAGAACACAACCGCCTCATAGTTAATATTTTATTAACCTCAACATAACTCTGTATTCATCTCACTATCCGTATTTTACAGAAAAATAAGGATATGAAATTCTTTCTGTTTAAATATCTGATTTCTTTCAGGGAGTGGCTTTTTCTAAAAGCTATGCAGTCTACATTTCTGCATTAATATCTGCTCAAAAAACAATTTTAGATCTCTGCTTTTTGAATGGATATAAATAATGCTTTTACACCTGATAAATCCCATTTTGGAGATGATTTCCTATGGGGTGTATCAACCGCCGCCTTTCAGATAGAAGGCTCTCACGATGCCGATGGCAAAGGATTGTCTATCTGGGATGTTTTTACTGCTAAAAAAGGCAGAATAAAAAGTAATCATCACGCCAGGACTGCTTGTAACTTTTACGCTTCTTATCAAACCGACATTAATCTTATCAGCGAGCTGAATATACCTAATTTCAGGTTTTCCATCAGTTGGTCACGACTGTTGCCTAATGGTACAGGGGAGGTTAACCAGGCGGGAATAGATTATTACAACAACCTAATCGATTACATGACATCTCAGGGTATTGAACCCTGGGTTACCTTATACCACTGGGACCTGCCTCATGCCCTTGAACTTAAAGGTGGATGGACCAATCGGGAAAGTATCAGTTGGTTTACCGAATTTACCGAACTGTGCGCGCGCCACTTTGGCGACAGGGTGAAAAACTGGATGGTAATGAATGAACCATCGGTGTTTACCGGTGCCGGTTATTTTTTGGGCATACACGCTCCGGGAAAAAGAGGCATAAGCAATTATGCAAAAGCAGTACACCATGTAACAATGGCTACAGCAGCCGGAGGGAGGATCTTGCGTAATCTTTTACCTGAAGCAAATATCGGAACTACATTCTCCTGTACTTATATAGAACCGGCATCGGATAAACGCAAAGACATCGCAGCAGCAAAACGTGTTGACACGTTACTGAACCGCACTTTTATAGAGCCCATTTTAGGTATGGGATATCCGCAGGAAGACCTGCCCGTATTAAACAAACTCAACAAATACATGCTGCCGGGCGACAGGGAAAATATGGCTTTTGATTTTGATTTCATCGGCCTGCAATGTTATACCCGCGAGGTTGTACGTTCGTCTATGCTTACGCCTTATATAGGTGCATCACTGGTTACCGCCCAAAAACGTAAGGTACCACTATTAACCGAAATGAAATGGGAAGTATACCCCCCTGCTATCAGCAATATGCTAAAACAGTTTAGCAAGTATGAAAACATCAAAAAAATAATTGTTACCGAAAACGGAGCTGCTTTTCCCGATACTTTAATAAATGGAGAGGTAAAAGACACGGAACGCAAACAATACATTCAGGATCATCTGACCGAGATATTGAGGGCAAAAAATGAAGGTGCAAAAGTAGACGGCTATTTTGTATGGAGCCTGACCGACAATTTTGAATGGGCCGAGGGTTACCATGCCCGTTTTGGACTTATCCACATCGATTTTGACACACAACAAAGAACTATTAAACAATCAGGGCATTGGTACCGTCAATTTTTAGCAGATGAAAAATAGGCCTTCCATATCCCTAAATCCCCTAATACTATGAAAATTCTTTATGCTGTACAGGGAACCGGTAACGGACACCTGAGCCGCGCAATGGACATTATACCGTGCCTTCAGAAGCATGGCGAGGTAGATATACTCGTGAGCGGCATACAGGGAGACCTGAAACTGCCTTTTCCTGTAAAATATGAATTAAGAGGCCTTAGCTTTATCTTCGGAAAAAAAGGCGGTGTAGATCTTTGGAAAACATTTGCTAAAACCAATACCCGAAAACTGGTTAGAAGCATTAAAGATCTTCCTGTTGAAAATTACGATATTGTAATAAATGATTTTGAACCCGTATCGGCATGGGCATGCAACATGAAAAACAAACCATGTATCGCCCTGAGTCATCAGGCAGCCGTACTGGATAAACGCTATCCGCAACCGGAAGACAAAGACAGGACGGGAAGGCTTATCCTGAAACATTATGCCCCTTCTGATTATAGGTATGGCTTTCATTTTAATGGTGATAACGAAACTATATTCACACCTGTAATTCGACAGCAGGTTCGCAACCATGAAGTTACCAATGGCGGACACTATACAGTTTACCTTCCATCATACGACGATAAGACCTTATTAAAAAGACTATCTGAGTTTAAAGACGTAAAATGGGATGTATTCTCTAAACATAACAAAAAAGAGATTGTACAGGGTAACATCATTATTCAGCCTATAAATAACGAGCAGTTTACTGCCAGCATGGCGGCGTCGGCTGGTGTACTTTGTGGCGCAGGCTTTGAAACTCCGGCTGAGGCATTATACCTTGGCAAAAAGTTATTGGTTATACCTATGAAAAACCAGTACGAACAACAGCTTAACGCTGCTGCCCTTGAGCAAATGGGAGTAACGGTGATTAAGAGCCTGAAACCAAAATATGATGGCGTTATTCAGGACTGGATTGAAAATGGCGAGGTGATTCCGGTAAATTATCCGGACATGACCCAAAAGATTGTAGACAGGGTGGTAATGAGACACATGAAAACAAAACTGGTTTAACAAACTACTTAACTGTGTCATAACAGGTTAAGTTTTTTCTTAAAAATAATTAATGTTTTATTGGCTTTATTTTACCAAAATTTTAAAGATATATGGCTCATCTTTGTACCACAATCAACCCAAAAACAGTAGTTATGAAAAAGAACATTGACCTTGCCACTATCAAGAATTTTATCCTGACAAACGCCCTGAATGAAAATGTTATGCTTATGCTGCATCCTTCTAATTTTGACAAACTTGTTACCAATGGGAAAGAAAAAGCAAAAGCACTTTGCATATCAGGAATTAATGTAATACCTGACGATAATAACGAAATAAGCGAGGGCGAAATTGACGTCCTTGAAATAAAATTCAATTAAGAAACATCATGAGAATAGCCATTAGCTACGATACCATTCAGGAATATATATTAGAGAATGACCTGAACGAAAGCGACAGCATTATACTGCACCCTGCAGATTATGATAACCTTGCTGCCGAATATGCTGAAGAAAACAATATTATGATATTCCGGTCTTTCGAAATCCTGGGCATTCAGGTTATAGAAGACACCGAAGATGAAGTAAAAAAGAACCAGATAATGGTTGTACAAATGGACACATTCTAAACGATATTTATAAGTAAAGCCACCGTTATGGTGGCTTTACTATTTCTTATATAGAGTGTAGAGTTAATTTGCTGTCATGGCGACATTAGCCATTGTTCCGCTAAACACACCGGTAAGAAAATTATCGATACAGCCTATATCTTTTTGCGAACGAGAGTCTTTCCTGATTTTTAAGGAAGAATCGACCAGATATTTTTCGCAGCGGTTTACAACAGTTCTGGCCTGGATAGGTCCCATTACTTCTATTATTTTAATATCAGTAACGGTAACCACATAATTACCATCTTCGTTTTTTACAGTAAAACTAAACTTGTAATCATTTCGAATTGCAGGACTGCCTTCCGAACACGAATTCTTTATTTTTTCGGCAAATCCCGTTTGAGTATCATTAGTTGCTATTTCAACTTTTAAATAGGGTTGAGTTTCTACGGTTGCAATTATGTTTGCAGTTGCCGGATAAGTATGCTGCCATACCAGATTGCCGTTTTCGTTCCTGAAACCATCCTGTGCCATAGCAGGCAGTGTAAACAGCAATGATAAAAGTAATTTTTTCATAGCATAAAGTTTTTAAGTTTAAACACTGTTTGAGTATATAGCAAGGTTTACTAAAATTACAACTAAAACAGGCTGAAGTACCAAACCACTACCCTTTTACCATTTTTTTATGATTATAACCCAACAAACAGTTAAAGTCAGCCTGAAAAAAACTGTAAAATCTTAGGTTTTTTATTACAATCAGTAAAAAAATACTGTTAATAAAATAATCTATTCCATGAATCAGGACATAAACCATCATTTTTTCTGATAAATCACATTTTCTTATTTTTAATTAATCTAAATAAATACATTTGCCCTGTAACATAAACTACTCCAAACAGCATGAAAAAAATTATATTCTTAATTGCAGCATTGGCAATGGGCAAAATACAGGCGCAAACCTGTGAAGGAAACGACCCCGGGGAAACAGCCGGAGCCACAAGCTGCGTAACTTTTACTTATGATGGCTCGTCAACTCAATATACCACTGTACGCGCTGCAGACGGCAATGTATGGATGCAACAAAACCTGGGAAGCTCACAGGTAGCTACATCGGCAACAGATGCTGCTTCTTATGGCGATTACTTTCAATGGGGACGTTGGCAGGATGGCCACGAAAAAAGCAACTCGGCTATAGGAACAGACGTTAACCCAAATAATCCAATGGGACTTGGCACAGCCAACAACACTTTTATACCTACCTGGTGGAATGCAGGAAACACTACTGACACCTGGGAAGCTGCTAATCCAACTGCGGTTAGCGAAACCAACGGTTGTGACCCTTGTAAAGCAGCTCTTGGTAACGGCTGGAGAATTCCGACCGAAGCAGAATGGACAGCTGTTATAGAAGCTGAAAACATAACCAATGTAGAATCAGGATTTACAAGTAACCTTAAGCTCGCCGTTGCAGGCTACAGAGGATCTTCCGGGAATTTTTCATTTGTAGGCCAGAGAGGTTATTACTGGAACAGTAACGTAAGCGCTACGTTAAACAATTACGGAAGAAATCTTTACTTTAGTAATGCCGTTATGAACCCTAATGCAGGGGCTCCAAGATTACAGGCACACCCAATACGCTGTATTAAAGGACAGTCTACGGTACAGCCACTGCCTTCAAATCTTACTATCGCTGTTTTGGGTGGTGCTCCAACAGTAATTATTACTAACGGAGGTACTTTACAGTTACTTGCCACAATTACACCATCAAATGCAAGTCAGCAGGTAATATGGAGCATAACTTCAGGCAGTGAATTAGCAACTATAAGCAACACAGGACTAGTAACAGCAACCGCCAATGGAACAATTACTGTTCAGGCTGTGAGCACAGAAGCCCCTGGTGTATTTAATTCTATTACAATAACAATCGCAAATCAGGTAGTAACACCTACTGCCGTTGAGATTTCAACCGAAAATAATGCTGATGCTATAATAAATACCAATGAAGGAACTTTACAGTTAAACGCAGCAGTAGTACCTTCGGGAGCTAACCAAAACGTAACCTGGAGCATAACTTCGGGCAACGAACTGGCATCTGTAGACGGCAACGGACTGGTTACGGCAATTGCTAATGGTACAATTACTGTACAAGCTGTAAGCACAGTTGATACAACACTTACTGACACTATCGAAATTATCATTACCGGGCAATATGTAGCACCAACGAGTATTGAAGTGACTGTTCAAGATAATCTTTCACCATTCATCATCACGGCTGGCGGAACATTACAATTAGAGTCTGCTATACTACCTGCTGAGGCCAATCAGGCAGTGACATGGAGTGTTTCTGCAGGAAACGGACTTGCGACTATAGATGAAAACGGACTTGTTACGGCAATTGCAGACGGCGTAGTTATACTACAGGCAACAAGCAATGACGATGTAACATTACTCGATACTATCGAAGTTACTATCATTAATCAAGATATCGCTTCGGCCGCACCTTACTGTCAGGCAGTAGTTGATTATGATGTAGAGCCTATATCGTTGGTACAGTTTGCCGGCATAAGCAATGCAACAAACCCTGAAGTAAATGCAACAGCATCATACGAAAACTTTACAAGCATAACAGGAAGTGTAGAAAAAGGACAGACTTACCCTCTTACTGTTGAAGGAAATACCTCAGGGTTGTTTACCCACGACATAAGGGTATTTATAGACTGGAATCAGGACAACAGCTTTGATATGGCGACTGAATACTACCTGACTTCATTGGAAAACACTACGGGTACAGATGGCGTTCAGGCGACACTTAACATAACAGTTCCCGAAAATGCTCTTACAGGTACTACAAGGTTAAGGGTAACCAAAGATATGTGGAATGTTTATGAAGAAGGCGAGTTTGAAGCCTGTACCAATGCTTACTACGGACAGATAGAAGATTATTCACTAAACGTATCAGAACCGGTTGCAGGTTTAAATGACAATAATACCATTGCTTTTAAGGTATTTCCTAACCCTACTAACGGAATCGTAAATATAGATTCTGCCGCAGAAGTGGTTTTAGCAGAAGTTTACAACCTTACCGGACAACGTGTTGCCACAAGCAGTCAGGCATCGATTGATCTTTCATCGGCAGCAGCAGGAATGTATATTATTAAATTAGAGTTTGCAGGTGGTAGCACGGCTACCCATAAAATATTGAAAAGTAATTAATTAGTAGTGTAGTTAATTTTGCAAATCAAAAAAAATACTTGTGTAAATAGTTAGTAGTTAAAGTTAGTTTTTGTTTTATTCATATTTTTTTTGAGGGCCGCTGTGTAAAACAGTGGCTCTTTTTTTTTTGTAATCTAAGCCTTTAAATGTTTATGACTCCCTTAAGAATACTTTACCATATCCTTATCATAGTAACCTCCTTATAATGAGTAATTTTAGTACATACAGAAACTATTAAAGCAACTCATTATGGAAACCAGCAAAATATTTAAAACAGCGGAACCCAAAAGGAATTTTTCAAAGTATGATGAATCGGGTACCGACCCAAACCGTTATGCATCAGTTTCCAATGCAACAGAAGCTGATTCATACCTGCACAAAGGCAAAAAAAGCATTGTTCCCGGACTTAGGGTAAACGTAGGCAAAACCGAACGTATTGTTATGGTGGCAGCCGGTGCCTATATGCTTTACCGTGCCCTGAAGAAAGAAAAAAGTACTCCAAAAAAGTTAATTGAGGGAATCACAGCCGGCACTATGCTGTTTAGAGGCATTAGTGGCTACTGCCCTGCTTATGACCTGATAGATAAAAAAGGTCTTTTAAAAGGCAGCAATGTTGCAATTACGGCATCTCTGAATATCAATAAACCGGTTGTTGACGTTTATAATGCCTGGAGAAACCTTGAAAACCTGCCGCAGTTTATGAAACATCTTCATAGTGTAGAAGAAATTGGCGGACAAACATCGCACTGGAAAGCTAAACTTCCGGGAGGTATTGGTACTATTGGCTGGAAAGCCCAGATACTTACCGATAAGCCTAATGAAGTTTTAAGCTGGCAATCGGTTGCCGATTCTACATTGCACAATGCAGGAAGGGTAACTTTTAAGAGAAACAGCGACGGTAACGGTACCGATATTGAAGTAAGTATCGCGTATCATGCGCCATTTGGAAAAGCAGGCGCAGGCGCAGCAAAACTGCTAACTCCTGTATTTGAAAGAATGCTGCAAAAAGACATCGAAAGTTTTAAAACCTATATCGAAGGCGGTATTACACAAGCCTGATAATATTTTAGTGCAATTTCATTTGTTAAGAAGGGCTCTGCATTTGCAGAGCTTTTCTTTTAGATTAGATATGTTAGATTGCGCCTTAAGCTCTTAATGACTAAATTCTACAAGAATTTCAAAGATGCAGTCATTGTAAGGAGGTATAACGAAGCAATCTAAAAGAGACAGATTGCCGCGCTTCACTGCGTTACGCTCCCAATGAACTACTGAGCCTGAAAGGCTCATATAGATTAACCGGGGCATCGCCCTCGGGAATCCGGGTAAATCACAAAAAAAGCCCTTCGTCGTAACGAAGGGCTAACCCAAATAAAATTAACTCAAATTAATTGAAATAGCCTAAGAACCCTGCCCCCATAATGAAGGCAATGGCACAGACTGCTATTATTTCTATATATCGTATAATTGAATTTTTTTTCTGAAATGCCAAATGGTAAACATTTTTACTTTTCCCTGCTGTCACTAACTGTACGTGGCGTACCCCTTTCTTAAATGTGTTTTTCATGGCTTTACTATTTTTTGATTAATAACTCTATGTAAATATAATTAACGTATTTCTGATAAAAAAAGTGTTTAACACAGTATTAAACTTTAGTTTTAAGTTTACGGTTATCAGCTGACAGTCAAACGATACCTTTAACCTTTAACCGTAAATTTTAAATCAAAAAAAGTGCCAAATGTTTAGTAACTTCGTATAACTTTAAAAATAACTATGCAGCAGGCGCTCGATATCCTCAAACAATACTGGAATCATGATACTTTTAGAGAACCGCAGGATAAAATAATCCAATCGGTGTTAGAAGGAAAAGACACTTTTGCACTTATGCCTACGGGCGGCGGTAAGTCGGTATGTTTTCAGGTACCCGCTATGATGAAAGAAGGCCTGTGCCTTGTTATTTCACCGCTTATCGCCCTGATGAAAGATCAGGTTGCCAATCTGGAAAAGCGTAACATAAAAGCTATTGCCCTTACAGGAGGAATTGGTACCGATGAACTTAGTGACCTGTTAGACAACTGCAAGTTTGGAAATTATAAGTTCCTGTACCTTTCACCTGAGCGACTTCAGGCCGACTGGGTAATAGAACGTATTAAGGATCTGCCCATAAACCTTGTTGCCATTGATGAAGCACACTGCGTATCACAATGGGGACATGATTTCCGCCCGGCTTATCTTCAGTTGTCAGCATTAAAAAAGCATTTGCCTCATGTTCCTTTTTTAGCACTTACGGCATCAGCTACAGAAAGGGTTCAGAAAGATATCATTTCACAACTCGGACTTAAGAATCCTGCTATTTTTAAAAAGTCGTTTGCCCGAGAGAATCTTGCCTATATGGTATTTGAAACAGAGGACAAACTACATCGCATTCAGCAGATTCTCACCAAAAATCCGGAACCGTCTATTATATATGTACGTAACCGTAAATCATGCCATGATGTTTCGTCGCAGTTGCAATCGCTTGGTTTTAAAGCGACCTTTTACCACGGAGGGCTAAAGGAAAAAGAGAAAGAGGCCAATATGCAGTTATGGCTCACTGAAAAAGCACAGGTTATAGTAGCCACCAATGCTTTTGGAATGGGTATTGACAAAGCCAACGTAAAAACGGTTGTACACATACAACTGCCCGATAACCTTGAAAGCTATTATCAGGAAGCGGGCCGTGCAGGACGAAGCGGGCAAAAATCGTTTGGGGTGCTACTGGTAAACCAATCGGATATAGCCATAGGAAGGCAGCAATTCTTAGAAGTACTTCCTGACAAGAAGTTTCTGAAAGAAGTATACAGCAGGCTTAACAACTTTTTGCAGATTGCCTACGGCGAAGGCATGGACACCACCTACCCTTTTAACTTTAATAATTTCTGCCAGCAGTATAAGCTTCCGGCAGCTAAAACATATAATGCCCTTCAGTTTCTGGACAGGCAAGGTATACTCACACTTTCACAGCAATTTACCGAAAAGGTAACGATACAGTTTGTCATTCCAAGCAAAGAGGTAATGCGATACATCAGCCTTAATCCTGCCGATGAAGAAATGTTGCTTGTTATACTTAGAAATTACTCAGGTATATTCGACATGGAAACTGCAATGAATATGAGCCTGATTACCAATAAATCGAAAGCAACGGAAGAACAGGTAATGAACCTTTTGGAACGATTAGCCCAAAAAGAGATCATAACCTTGCGAAGCAGCGGAAATGACAGCAGCATTACTTTTAACGAAGTGCGCGAAGATGAGCACACCATAAACCGTGTCTCTAAATTCCTCGAGAATCAAAACGATATTAAGGTGCATCAATTTGAAAAGGTTGTTGATTATGTAACCAATACCGACACCTGCAAAAGCCGTCTCATACTCGAATACTTTGATGAAAAATCCACTGCTGATTGTGGCATTTGCTCCTACTGTATCAGCAAAAACCGTAAGCCTGTAAGCCCTATAGAATCGGCGAATGCCATATTAGAGATACTGAAAAATGGCTCCTCTAATTCGAAAGAACTGGAAAGTAAACTTGACCTCACCGCCGAAGAGACTATCTTTGCACTTCAGCTACTGTTGGAGAACGACAGGATAACAATGAATACGAACAATCAATACACACTGAAATAAAATGGAACGCCTGAGAATTGTTTTTATGGGTACGCCCGAATTTGCCGTAGGCATACTTGATACTATATACCAGCACAACTACGATATAGTTGGCGTTATTACTGCTGCCGACAAACCAGCAGGACGCGGACAACAGCTAAAATATTCTGCAGTAAAAGAATATGCCCTTGAAAAAGGACTACGTCTCTTGCAGCCTACCAACCTAAAAGACGAAACTTTTCTGGAAGAACTTCGTAGTCTGAATGCTAACCTAAATGTAGTGGTTGCCTTCAGGATGTTACCGGAAGCGGTTTGGCGTATGCCGAAGTTTGGTACGTTTAACCTGCATGCATCTCTGTTACCCCAATATCGTGGTGCAGCTCCTATCAACTGGGCTATCATCAATGGTGAGTCAGAAACAGGTGTCACTACATTTTTTATAGATGATAAGATTGATACCGGTGCTATGATATTAAAAGCATCTACACCTATTGGCGATAACGAGACTGCCGGCGAGCTTCACGACCGCCTTATGGATCTTGGTAAAGACACCGTAATTAAAACCCTTACCCTGATTGAAAACGGAAACGCTGAGACTACCATACAGGCAGATGATGCTGATATTAAAACAGCTTATAAACTAAACCGTGAAAACTGCAAGATAGACTGGACAAAACCGGGTGCCGAAATTCATAACCTGGTTCGGGGGCTTAGCCCCTATCCTGCAGCATGGTGTTTTTTTAACGATAATGGCCAGGAATGGAACGTAAAGATTTACGAAACTGAGTTTATTGAAGGAGCTAATAAAACCGAAGTTGGAACTATAACTGCCGATAAAAAAGAAATTAATATAGCAGTTAAAGACGGAACCATAAAAATAAAGAGTTTACAGCTTCCGGGTAAGAAACGTATTACAGCAAAAGAATTATTGAACGGAATGACGTTTTCGGAGGCAGCAAAGGCGCTGTAACCCCCTGAATATCGGACTTTCACAAAATTTTAAGAAAAACAAGCGCCATTGTCAACATTAACATAAAAGTTATCAACAATTGGTTGCAAATTTAGAGAAAACGCTTGCGTAGTATGTATTTCCTTTTAAATTTGTAAGACAGGAATTGTAAAAGCAATTATTTAACCAAACAATTAATAACAATTATTATGAACAAATCAGAATTAATCGACGCAATGGCTGCTGACGCAGGAATCTCTAAAGGTGCAGCAAAAAAAGCATTAGAATCTTTTGTAAGCAACGTAAGCGGCGCGCTTAACAAAGGCGGAAGAGTATCGCTTGTTGGTTTCGGATCTTGGTCTGTTACAAGCAGAGCTGCAAGAGAAGGAAGAAACCCTCAAACTGGTAAATCTATCAAAATTGCTGCTAAAAACGTAGTGAAATTCAAACCGGGAGCAGAACTTGACGGATCTGTAAACAAGTAATTTTATTACCGTAAAATATTAAGGAAGCCTTTCAGAAATGAAAGGCTTTTTTATATTCATTTTTAACTTTTAAGTGATTTTTTTAAGAAAAACTTATCTCACAAATAATCAGCGAGATATACGAAAATCTTTAAATTTTAGGAGGCTTTTTCCTTAAAAAAATGTAATTTTTTTGGCTGTCTGCTTTTTTTCCATTAAATTTATTACAAATTGTAAGAAGATGATTTCACTCAGACCCAAAAAAGGCCATCTGCTGATTGCAGAACCTTCCACAATCGGAGATCTTTCTTTCAACAGGTCGGTAATCCTTCTCGCCGATCATAATGACGAAGGGTCGGTAGGCTTTATCCTGAACAAACCTTTAGGATATACTATTCACGACCTTATCCCTGAAATTAAAGGAAGCTTTAAAATTTACAATGGTGGCCCTGTAGAACAAGACAATCTTTATTTTATTCACAATGTACCGGAGCTTATCCCCGGAAGCATTGAAATCTCTAACGGCATTTATTGGGGAGGTGATTTTGAATCTACCAAAGACCTAATAAATAAAGGCCTGATAAAAAAGAATAACATCCGCTTCTTTTTAGGCTATTCAGGATGGGAAGCCCATCAGCTGGAAGACGAACTGGAAGAAAACTCATGGATTGTAACCGAAAACAGCTATGAAAACAAAATCATAGGCAAATCCAGCACTTCTTTCTGGAAAGAAAAGATAATGGAGCTTGGCGGCGAATACCTTATATGGTCTAATGCCCCGGAAAATCCTACACTAAATTAACAGACTTAGCCACGGAGCATCAATTAATTAATCTGCACCGATTAACTAAACCTGATCTTTGCATTTAGTCTTTTTACAAGTTCAGCAGCAGTAGTACTTACAAATTCCTTTTTACGGTATTTGGTAACGGGCTGTACACCCTGAATTACATTGGTAATAAATAGTTCATCGGCTTTTTGTAAATCGAACGGAGAAATAGAAGCTTCAGTAACTTCAAGTCCTTCAATCTTTTTAGCCAGCTCAAGAATCTGTTTACGCATTACCCCATTCAGACAGCCATCGGCTACCGGAGGTGTTACAAGGTTGTTGCCTGTCAGCATAAAAAGATTACCCTGAAGTGCTTCTACCACATTCTTCTCATCGTTAACCAAAAGGCAGTTTTGCAGTCCGTTCTCGTGTGCATAAATGCTTCCTGTTATCTGCACCATTTTGTTAGTACTCTTCAGTGTCGACAGAAGCTGTTTTGTGACATAAAAATCCTTGAACAGGTCTACTTCATAATTACCTTCGTTAATTGAATACAGAGGCTCTGTAAGCGCCGAAGCAGTAACAATAAATTCCACTTCCCTGTCTGTAGGCAGATAGAAACCTCCCGGCTTACGAAAAACAGACATACGCACCCTATAAGCCGGAGCTGCAGGAAGGCTATTTACAAGCAACTGTACCTGCTCTTCCATATATTCCATAGTGAAATTCATAGGTATTTCCATACGCACAATGCGTAAAGAAGCCATAAGACGGAAGTAATGGTCTTCAAGAAAAAGCACCTTACCATCGAGTACCCTAAGTGTTTCAAAAATGGAATCTCCGTATAGAAAAGCCCTGTTTTCGTGGAGTGTAATATCAGAAGAGGCAACCAGGCTGCCGTTGTAATTGATCATAAAAAAAGCCCTGAAAATTCAGGGCAAATATAGCTTTAAATAAAAAGATTTCCTAAACAGAGCCTAAAACATGCTTCAGGTCGGATATTTGGTTTTCCCAAAGTTGCTTCGATTCAGGAATATCATTCTCCTGAGCAAAGTCAACAACCATCAGCGAAACATCTTTAGTAATCTCATCTACAAGTATACGAAGCTCAAAATAGTAATCACCATCTTTATTATCTTCATCTACCCAACGAAATTTTACTTTCTCTCCCGTCTTTTTAGAAGACATTCTAGCTTTCTCTTCGGTATCATCCCAAATAAAGGTAAAGAACTCCCCCCTGGAATTCACATTGTCAGCAAACCACTCAGAAAGCCCTGAAGGCGTAGATATGTACTGGTACAGAAGCTGAGGTGAAGAAGTTATTGGAAACTCCAGTTCATATTTAATTTTTTCATCCATATGGCGTACTATTTTGGAAATGATAGTTTTAAAATTTTTGGAAATATATAATTTTTAACATTCTAAAAAAAGCCTTTTGAAAAATAATTTTTTTCTTCACTTTTTGTTTGGAACATTTAAATAAAGTCCTATATTTGCACCCGCATTCAAGGATGTAAATAACCGCAAAAATGGCGAGGTAGCTCAGTCGGTTAGAGCGCAGGATTCATAACCCTGAGGTCACGGGTTCAACTCCCGTCTTCGCTACGAAATGTAACCCTTTTGATTATCAAATCAAAAGGGTTTTTTCTTTTAAAATAATCTACAATAAAGCCATATGGAATTCGTAGTTTACATTTTATTTTCAGAAAAACACAACACTACTTACACAGGTTACACATCTGATTTGATATCCCGTTTTAAATCTCATAATGAATTGGCTACAAAAGGACATACAATAAAGTTCAGACCATGGGTGGTTATTCATCTTGAAGTTTACCATGATAAAAAAAGCGCCATGAACCGTGAAAAATATCTCAAAACCGGAGCAGGAAGAGATTTCATAAAAACTTTATTACCATAGCAGGATTCATATCCGCCGCGGCGGACACGGGTTCAACTCCCGTCTTCGCTACGAAATGTAACCCTTTTGATTATCAAATCAAAAGGGTTTTTTCTTTTATAAAACTACAGTAAACCACACTACCTAACTCCCTGAATTCCCGCAACAGTTTTATTATTTCTCAGCGATGGTTCGCTGCTAAAAGTTGCAAAAACAAAAGATATTTTTAAGCTTTTGTAAACCAGTCCGGCTGTAAGCTGGCTAAAAAGAAATTTACTGTCGTTAATTGCTAAGTTTTTCTGATATACATCTGTTCCTATAATATAGCTAGTATTACTATCAAAAAATATCTTAATCGCATCCTTATCGGTACTGCTTAACGGAATCGTTTCGGCATCTATATAAAAATTCATCCCTACAGAACCACTGCCTGCCCAATCATCCGTGGTAGATCCCATAGCCGGTAAATCTGCCGTTCCTTTTAAAAAGAATCGTGACAGCAGGTTAAAATTATAATCATCATTCTTATAGAAAAGCCACGGATATTCGATATTCAGTACCGTGTTGCCGCCATAAGACACTAATTTTTGATATGCTTCGGTAACTTGTTCTTCTTCTGTAGTGTCGGCATTAGTATTACTTACCATCACCCCGAGACTAAGTCGGAATAGCTTTAGGAAACTCCCTCCTCCTAATTCGGTGTAAACCGCACCGCTATTACTCCCTAGCGTAACACCTGCCTGCCCCAGAAAGTTGTTTTGACTTCCATACAAAAATTTCAGGAGGTTCAGGGAATTATTGGCATTGGGAAAAATCACAAAATTTGGAGACTGCCCATTTCCACTGATTTTTGCCAAATCAGTAGTATCCTTATCAACTCTAAATCCGGAAAATCCCTGCCCAAAAAACTGAACTGTAAATAATAGCGTACCAACAATAAGTAATCTTGTTTTCATTGTAATGTTTTAATTGGTTAAAATGTTAAAATTAACCACTCTCTTACTCTGACACATCAGTACTTTTACCTGTTTTTCAAATAACGGATTCGTTAAGAGTTTACAACTACATAAATTTAGATTAACTATTTATTAAGCATAATATTACAAAAATACCCACTGATAGGTATTTAATAATTTTCTTACATCAATTAACTTCGTTGTCAATTAATAATAAATCAATCACCCCTAAAATGAAGTTAATTTACCAATTAAAGACTTTTCTTTTGTTATTTGTTTTTTGGAGTGCCTGCGGCTATAGTGCAAATTTTGTGCGGCCTGTATGGAACCTTCCAACGAAACCGAGCATCGCTATTAGCGATAATGATGTCTATGCATCAGAAACTACTATGCCAATAACTGGTTTAACACCTACTCCACCATCAAACACAACAGAAGGATGCTTTCTGAAAGTGAGTACTGGATCTTCTCATACCGCTGCCATAGCTAATAACGGAACATTATGGACATGGGGATGGAATGGTGATGGGCAATTAGGTGATGGAACTACTGTACAAAAAAATACCCCTACACAGATAGGTACCGCTAACGACTGGAAAGAAATTTATAGTGGATCAGATTATACTCTTGCCATTAAAACTAACGGAACACTTTGGGCATGGGGGTCAAATACGGCTGGGCGATTAGGTGACGGAACGACGATAAGTAAATATACCCCAACACAAATTGGAACAGCGACCAACTGGAAACAGTTGGCATTAGGTAGTCTGCATAACATTGCCATTAAAACTGATGGAACGCTTTGGGCGTGGGGATACAATGCTGATGGTCAAATAGGTAACGGAACAACAACAAACCAGTTAACGCCTGTTCAGATCGGGACAGGTACAAACTGGAAATCTATTGCTGCCGGAATGACACATACAATTGCTGTCAAAACGGATGGAACGCTATGGGCTTGGGGAAGTAATATTAACGGAGAATTAGGAATATCTACCGGAGTTAATTATAATACTCCTACACAAATAGGTACCCTAAATACTTGGAAAGCCATCACATCAGGGGCTTACCATAATCTTGCCCTAAAAACCGACGGAACACTTTGGGGATGGGGATCTAATGGTTTTGGACAGATAGGAGACGGAACAACAACAGCCAAAATGACTCCTACTCAAATTGGCACCGCTTCAGACTGGGACAAAATCAATTCTAATATTTATCATTCAACTGCAATAAAAACTAATGGTACAGTTTATACCTGGGGATGGAATGGAGATGGGCAATTAGGTGACGGGACTACTGTAAACAAAACTATTCCAACACAGATAGGAACTTTAAATACCTGGTTATCGATATACACCGGATTCAATCATACTATGGCATTTAAAACTGACGGAACCTTGTGGGCTTGGGGAGGAAACTCTAACGGGCAGTTAGGAAACGGTACAACGACACAGTCTACTTTGCCTGTTCAAATAGCATGTCCTGCAACTTTAGTATGCGCTCCCCCTACCAACTTAAGCTCCAATTCAATAACATCAAATATGGCTACCCTGCAATGGACAGCGCCTTCACCTGCACCGCAATCATATCAATATCATTATAGTACAACAAATGATATGAATGGTTCAATATACATGACGCAGGCAACAGATGTAGCAATAACACAGCTAACACCTAATACTACCTATTATTGGTGGGTAGCTTCAGCTTGTGAACCGCAACAATGGATACCTGGCGGATCATTTACTACTCTTCCGGCAACAACACCAACAGGGTGTAATCCACCGACAAACCTGAGTACAAACTCTTTGACATCTACCAGTGTTAACCTGCAATGGACTGCACCAACACCAGCTCCTGCTCAAGGGTATTTATATGTATACAACACTGTAAACCAAATTGGGGGTAATGACGGATATATTCCTCAGGGAACTATAGCGGCTATTGGCGAACTAACTCCTAACACCACCTACTACTGGTGGGTAGCTTCAGCTTGTGAACCGCAACAATGGATACCGGGCGGATCATTTACTACTCTTCCGGCAACAACACCAACAGGGTGTAATCCACCGACAAACCTGAGTACAAACTCTTTGACATCTACCAGTGTTAACCTGCAATGGACTGCACCAACACCAGCTCCTGCTCAAGGGTATT